>NZ_JACVEW010000039.1 GCF_017776525.1 Marinobacterium alkalitolerans | reverse complement strand
CAGGAAAGCCGCTGAAAGCGCGGCTTAAACCCAGAGCCTATGGGAGGCATGTGTCAGGTAATTACCATCACTGTACAGGTTGATAAATGGACCCATAATGCAAGAAAGAGGCGCGAACCTGAAGGCTGGCCCACCACATCCGGTGAAGAACCACAAATATTATAGTCTAAAATCAAATAGACCTTTACAAATATGCTTCAAGGAGGAAGCAATGATTAAATCCATATTAATGCGAGTCACAATAGGGTCAAGCCTGTTTTTCATTACAGGTTTTGTAGGACTCTTAGTGGTTATAACCTATCTTGTTTTTATATTAGACATTACTGATAGCGAAGTTATTGGCGATATGATTCGCTCACATCCTTTCAAAAACATAGCATTACTATTCACTTTAATTTCGATGATTCTTTCATCTTGGGTTGCAACCAGAAAACTTAATAGAAATCTATATTTGACCACTGCCATATTAATATTTATCTGTTGCCTTATAATTACGGCAGGCCCCATAAGATATTTAATCATTCACAACAACTATCTACCTATCCTGGTGGGTGGAATTCTTGGCGCTGCTATTAGTGCAACGCTTGCCAAATCAATGCAGGCGAAAGAACTTTCTTCTGATGACCAATGCGATATGAACGGGTAGAGATCGCTGATCTCTGTACATTTAAAATACCGATTACAAGGAAGGTAACGGATGAAATAATATTTATTGGTCTATTCGCCGTGCTCGCTATAGATCCAGCGAAGCACGGCGTACTCTCGAGTGTACGCTGAGCCCGGTGACCGCAAGCAGAATCAGCACTATCCCCAGGACCTGAAAGCCTGCGAGCTGTTCATGCAACACCGTAACCCCGAATAGCGCGGCCGTGACAGGTTCCACCATGGCGACCACGGCCGCTATGGAGGGGGCTGTATTGATCAGACCCTCGATATAGAGGATGAATGATACACCGCCCCCCAGTACACCCAGAGCGGCAAACCATAACCAGTGTGATGCCCCCAATGCCGCCACTATCCTGTTCGTATCAGCCGGCCACAACAGCGCCAGCACCAGTACCGTGAACGCAATACTGAGAATGGCCTGCGGGCTGCCATGGGGCAGCGCATACTTGAACCCGAAAATGAACACCGCGTAGGAGAGCCCGGACAACAGCCCCGCTGTTGTGCCCATCATCGTGAAGCTTGTCGCACCCGCCGAATATATCTGCGTCAGCAACATCACGCCCAGCATGACGACCACTATGCCGCCCCACTTCGTCCAGGTAGGCTGCTCAAGCCTGAGCGCAAACGACAACAGGTACACAAATACCGGTGCGCAATACATCAGCGTAGCGGCCACGGCCACACTGCCTTCCGAGATGCTGGTAAAGTAAAACGCGAAGTTGCCGGTTACACCCAGACCGGCCACGACCGACCAGAACCAGAGTTTGGGATTGCCCAAGCCATTATCCTGAGCACGGATTGCCAGCCAAAACAGCATGAACATCAGGCCGACCGCACCGCGATACAGAGACACCACATAGGGCCCCCAGCCTTCGTCCATCAGGATAGCGCCTATTCCCCCGGACACGCCCCAGAAAAGGGCTGCGAGCACCACGCAAGCAACACTGAGCATTTTGCCCCCTTCTGCCCACGGCTTTGCACCTGTGGCAGCATTTGGCATCGGTCTCGTAACCCGGGAGTCTAGAAGTCACAAAACCGTTATGCCAAATCTCAGCGAAGAGGAATGGAACAAGGGCCCGTTAAAGGGCCCATTCGACCGCCTTGGCCGCATGAATGGCCGTTGTATCGTACAGCGGGACATCGGTATGGGACTGGGTGATTAACATGCCGATTTCGGTACACCCCAGAATCACCCCTTCCGCGCCAGCCGCCGCCAGGTCATTTACGATGCGCAGATAGGTCTGCCGTGAGTCTGGATTGATCTGCCCAAGGCACAGCTCGTTATAGATGATCTCATGCACCCGCTTCCGGTCGGACTCGTTGGGGACCACAACCTCCAACCCATAGGCCTCGGATAGCCGTCCCTTGTAGAAGTCCTGCTCCATGGTGAAGGCGGTGCCCAGTAGCCCGACTTTCCTGATACCGTCTTGCACAAGCACCTCAGCTGTCGCATTCGCAATATGCAGCAGCGGAATGCCGATGCTGGCTTCTATCTCGGGGGCAACCTTGTGCATGGTGTTGGTGCAAATCAGGACGAAGTCCGCCCCGGCGGACTCCACACTCCTGGCCGCGTCGGTCAGTATGTCGGCGGTACCGGCCCAGTCACCGCGGTGCTGAAGCTTTTCGATCGGATCAAAATCAACGCTGTTGAGCACTATTTGCGCCGAGTGAAGCCCGCCCAGTGCCTGCTTGACTCCCTGATTGATCTCTCTGTAATAGCCGACGGTGCTTTCCCAGCTCATGCCGCCGATAAGTCCGATTGTCTTCATGACTGTTCTATCCCTCTTTGGTTGGTATAGCCCGCGTGTCTGCTGCCTGTCATGAGACTGAACTATTCTGGTGTTTGATTCCAGACATTGGCCTCCCGTCTTGATCAGCCACGGCTGCTTCGGACGCCAGATGGCCATATACAGCACTGCACCACTCACCTAAGATGAGTGTACTCATGATCACAAGGAGTCATCATGGCTATTCTGATTCTCGGACTTGTTCTCTTTCTCGGCATGCATTCCACTCGCATTTTCGCGCCGGGCGTACGGGCTAACGCCGTACGCTCAATGGGGCTCATCCCCTGGAAAGGCGTATATACCCTCGTTTCACTGGTCGGTTTTGTGCTGATCATCTGGGGCTATGGGGAGGCGCGGTATAACCCGACCTGGGTCTGGGTTTCACCGGGCTGGACTCGGCACCTGAGTGCGCTGTTATTGATTCCGGCCTTTGTCCTGCTCGTAGCGGCTTATATACCCGGCACCCATATGAAGGCCAAACTGAGTCATCCTATGGCGCTGGCGACCAAGATCTGGGCATTCGCCCACCTGTTGAGCAATGGAACCTTGGCCGACATTCTACTGTTCGGCGGCTTTCTGGTCTGGTCAATTCTCTATTACGCGATTGCCCGTCGCCGTGACCGTGCCGAAGGCGTTACCTATCAGGCTGTCAGCGTACAGCGTGATGTGATCGCGGCCATCATCGGTCTGGTACTGTATGGCGCCTTTGCCGCTGTTCTGCATGAGTGGCTGATCGGCGTTCGCCCCTTTGGGTAGGCCGGTTACGCGCCCATCAAGCGACGATAAAACGCCAGCTCCGCTTCCAGCACTGCAGACTGGTTGCGGGGCTGGCGAAAACCGTGGGCTTCATCCTTGAACAGGTGCGTCTCAACAGGAACGCCGTTTAATTTGAGACGCTCTGCCATCTGCGCGGTTTGTTCAGGCAGCACCACCTTGTCCTGCGCGCCCTGAAAGAAAATCACCGGCACCCGAATTCGATGAGCCTGCTGCAGCGGAGAGCGGGCCTGATACAGGTCCGGCCGGGTATCAGGGTCACCGATCAGCCAGTGGAGGTAGCGGGACTCAAACTTGTGGGTGAGCCGATTAAGGCGCGCCGGATCGCTCACACCATAGAGGCTGGCACCGCCCGTAAACAGCCTTGAGTGGCACAGGGCACTGAGCGTGGTGTAGCCACCGGCGCTGTTGCCGCGGATGAAAATCGCCCTGGGATCGGCCATGCCCTGTTGGATCAAGTCCTGCGCGATCGCCTCCACGTCTGCCACATCACTCTGGCCCCACTGCCCTGCCAGCGCCATGCGGTAGTGGCGTCCGTAGCCGGTACTGCCACGGTAATTGATATCCGCGATCATGAAGCCGCGCTGGGTCCAGAACTGAATCGCGGGCTTGAGCACCGGGGCCGTGGCTGCCGTTGGACCACCATGGGTCCAGATGGCCAGTGGCAACGCAGTATCGGCAGGCGCACCTGCCGGGCGGTACAGAAAGTAAGGCACCGAGATGCCATCAACAAGGGTGCTTTTACTGTAGGGCAAGCTGGGCGTATAGGCTGGTGGCTGGCCACCCAGCAGTCGCACACACTGATCCGGGTCGTCCGGGGTCAGTTCGGTGTGTATGGAGAGAATCGCCGGCAGGCGGTCGCTGAACTCGGCTACACAGGCCAGTTGATCCCCTTCCACCGCAAGCGCATGCAGGCGAGATGGCAAAAGATTAAGGTCAACCGCACGCCATTCAGTGCCGGTGTGGCACCAAAGGCGACTGTACCCTTCGCATTGGCCCAGCGCCAGCAGCTCGCCACTGTCGCTCCAGCCATAGGTACTCAGGCCAAACTGCCAGGGTGCCGTGGTGAACTCCGTTCGCTCGGGCGAATTACCCGTCAACGGCTGCCACCCTTCGGGCCCGTAGACTTCAATGCGCCACCAGTCGTTCCTGTCCACCACCGCATGCAAAATACCGGATGGCGAGAATTGTGGCTGCGCCCAGGCTGCGCAGATATCTGAAAGCTGCTCGATACGCTGCACTTTTCCCTTGCTGCACAACTGGGCACGCATCAGGCGGGTGCTGCGCCAGGGCTGCTGCGGATGGTCCCACTCGATCCATGCCAGTTGATGGCCATCGGGACTCAGCCGGGGGGAGCTGTAGAAGTCCGTGCCCGTTGCCAGCGACGTCACCTCCCCGCTCTGCAGACAAACCGACACCAGGCTGTTTTCGGGCTCCCCGTCACCATGCAGTTCGGACACCGCGATCAGGCGCTGGCGTGCCGAGTCCGGTTGCAGGTCCGCAAAACGCATTTTCTGTTGGCGGGTAAGCGGTTCGGGCTCAGTCTGGGTGTCGAGGGGCAACATCCAGATCTGCTGGTCAGTGTCATTGACGAAACAGGCCTGATCGCCCGCCAGACACCAGGCTCCGCCGCCGTACTCATGCACACGGCTGCGCACACTGAAGCGGTCGGGCAGCAGGCTTTGTGCCCGCCCCTGATCAAAACGGCACAGCCGGTTGCGGCCGGTAGAGGCCTCAAAACATACCCCCAGCACTTGCCCCCGATACCAGCGCAGAGCAGCGTAATCCTGCATTGCGGCAACGGCTGCTTCGGCGCTCAGAGCCGGTTCAGCCGCGGGCGAATACACGTGAGTTGCGCTCATTGCGGAAGGTGATTGTGCGGTCAGTGTCTGGCTGCTCGGCCGCCGCTCGTGCATCCAGTATCCTTTGGTGCTGAGGCGATTTGCTGCAGACCGGATCGGTAGCGTTCATGTCTCCGGTCAGCAGGTAGGCCTGGCACCGGCAGCCTCCCAGGTCCTGCTCTTTTTCATCACAGGAGCGACAGGGTTCCTGCATCCAGTCGTCGCCACGAAAATGATTAAAGCCAAATGAATCGTGCCAGATATGCTGCAGGCTATGATCCTTCACGTTGGGAAACTCAACCGGCAGCATGCGGGCACTGTGACAGGGCAAGGCGGTACCGTCCGGAGTGACGGTCAGGAAGATCTCGCCCCAGCCGTTCATGCATTTTTTGGGGCGCTCTTCGTAGTAGTCGGGTGTCACGAAGATCAACTTGATCGGGTTGCCTTCAGCCGCCAGCTTGTCCCGATAGGTGTTGGTAATCTGCTCTGCCCGCTCCAGTTGCGCCTGAGTGGGCAACAGGCTGTCGCGGTTCTCATGCGCCCAGCCGTAGTACTGACAGGTGGCCAGTTCCACGTAATCGGCTTCCAGCTCCACGCACAGTTCGATGATGCGGTCGATACGGTCAATGTTGTGCTTGTGGGTGACGAAGTTGAGCACCATGGGGTAGCCCTGGGCTTTCACTTCACGCGCCATCTTCAGCTTCTGCCGGAACGCCTTGTCGGAGCCGGCCAGCATGTTGTTCACGCTTTCATCCGAAGCCTGGAAGCTGATCTGGATATGGTCCAACCCGGCCTCGCGAAAGGCCGCTATACGGTCTGCATTCAGCCCGATACCGGAGGTAATCAGGTTGGTGTAATAGCCGAGCGTGCGCCCTTCTGCGATGAGCTGCTCCAGATCGCGCCGCACCAGCGGTTCGCCACCGGAGAAACCGAGCTGTGCCGCCCCCATCTTGCGGGCCTGACGCAGCACGTCGATCCACTGCTCGGTGTTCAGCTCTTCACCATGCTCGGCAAAGTCGAGCGGATTGCTGCAGTAGGGGCACTGCAGCGGGCACTTGTAGGTGAGCTCTGCCAGCAACCACAAGGGCGGCCCCTGGGTTTTGACCGTTTCAGGCATAACGGATCCAGTTCTGCTCATGGGCGACCTCCAGAAACTCGAGTACATCAGGCCCCAGCGCGCCCGCGTCGGGGAAACGCGCTTCCAGCGCCTGGATAATGGCGGCACAGTCCTGCTCGCCCTGCACTTCAGCCAGAATGGCCGCGGCGCTGTCGTTCAGCTTGATCATCCCTTCCGGGTACAGCAGCACATGACAGCCCTGGGCTTCTTCCCACTGAAAGCGAAACATGGGGTTGAGGCTGGGGGTTTGATCGAGGCCGGGCTTAGTCATTGAACAGCCCCCGGTGATAGACCGCTTCCTGGGTGACGGTATGATACGGCGGCCGTTCAAGTTCGTAGGCCATGCTCATCGCATCCAGCATGCTCCAGAGCACGTCCAGTTTGAACTGCAGAATCTCCAGCATGCGCTCCTGCTGTTCACGGGTGGTGTAATGATCCAGCGTGATCTGCAGGCCGTGTTCCACGTCACGACGGGCCTCGGTCAGACGGTTGCGGAAATACTGATAGCCCTCCGCCTTGATCCAGGGGTAGTGCGTGGGCCAGGTATCCAGACGGGACTGATGAATGTGTGGCGCAAACAACTCGGTCAGTGACGAGCTGGCCGCTTCCTGCCAGGTGGCACGGCGGGCAAAGTTCACATAGGCATCCACCGCAAACCGTACCCCCGGCAACACATGTTCCTGTGACAGGATCTCTTCACGGGTCAGGCCCACGGCTTCACCCAGCTGCAGCCAGGCTTCGATACCTCCAACGGCACCGTCGTAGCCATCATGGTCCATGATGCGCTGCAGCCACTGGCGGCGTACGTCGCGGTGCGGGCAGTTGGCCAGAATGGCCGCATCCTTGAGCGGAATATTGACCTGATAGTAGAAACGGTTGGCCACCCATCCGCGAATCTGCTCCGGCGTGGACTGGCCGGCATACATGGCCACATGATAGGGGTGGTGGATGTGGTAAAGGTCGCCCTTGGCGCGCAAGGCCTGTTCGAATTCACTGCGGCTCATCGGTTCAGTGCTGCTCATGCGGGTCTCCTCAGAGTTCAATGCTCATGCCGTCGTGGGCCACCTCGATACCGTGCTCGGCCAGTACGCCCCGCTCAGGGGAGTCCTCGATCAGGATCGGGTTGGTGTTGTTGATGTGAATCAGAATCTTGCGAGGCTTCTCCAGGGTATCCAGGAAGGCGATCATGCCGTCTTCGCCGGATTGCGGCAGGTGCCCCATATGCACGCCCAGCTTGTCGCCCACGCCGGCGTGAATCATTTCGTCTTCGCGCCAGAGGGTGCCGTCGACCAGCAGGCAGTCGGCCTGCTCCATCATCGGCCGCAGGTGGGGTTCGATCTGTCCAAGGCCCGGTGCATAGAAAAGCGTACGGCCGGTCGCATCATCCCGCAGCAGGATGCCGATGTTGTCCCCCGGATGGGGGTCATTGCGGTGCGGTGAATACGGCGGCGCACTGGACAGCAACGGGACTGCGGTCAGAGTGAGTCCGGGCACTTCAGGGATTCGGAATTCGTTGTACTTGGCATGGCTGGGAATCGGGTTCCAGCTCAGGCCGCCATTCCAGTGCTCCAGCATGTTGAAGACCGGGAAGCCGGTGCTCAGGTCCTGTTTCACCATGTCGGTGCAGTAGACCTGATGCGGACAGCCTTCACGCAGGAGCAGGAGGCCCGTGGTGTGGTCGATCTGACTGTCCATCAGCACGATCGCGGCGATGCCGGTATCCCGCTTGCCCTGTTTGGGCTGGAGTGGCTCAAAGCTTTCCAGCTGAGCGCGAATGTCGGGGGAGGCGTTGAACAGAATCCAGTCCTGCCCGTTCAGGCTGACGGCGATGGAGGATTGAGTACGTGCGTGTGCGTTGAGGGTGCCGTTGCGCAGGCCTTTGCAGTTGTCGCAGTTGCAGTTCCACTGCGGAAAGCCGCCCCCGGCTGCTGAGCCTAATATCTGTATTTTCATTATTCTGTGTCCGCTGGGGGGTGGGAAAAGCGTGGGGGCAGGCAGCCCCTGAGGGCTGCCCTGGCGCTTAGCGGTTGGCGAAGTACATGGTGACTTCGAAGCCGATGCGCAGGTCGGTGTAGGCAGGTTTAGTCCACATAATGCGATCCTCTTTTTGTTATCGATGTGTCACTTGAGACACCCTGATAGTAGGCAACTGCAGCCCTGCGCCTATATGGTACTTTGGAACGAATTCGGGGCTGATTTGGTATAGCACCTCAAGGCACAGACATAAAAAAACGGCCCGAAGGCCGTCAAAATGTGCTGCAGAGCGAGGCTGCCGGGAGCAGGCAGCCTCGGGGGACACGTCCCTGTGTAGAGAGCTTGAACGGTTTCCGCTTAGAAGAAGCCCAGCGGGTTGATGTCGTAGCTCACCAGCATGTTCTTGGTCTGCTGGTAGTGGTCGAGCATCATCTTGTGGGTTTCGCGGCCAACACCGGACTTCTTGTAACCACCAAAGGCTGCGTGCGCCGGGTACTGGTGGTAGCAGTTGGTCCAGACACGACCGGCCTGAATGCCGCGACCCATGCGGTAAGAGCGGTTCATGTCGCGGCTCCAGACACCGGCGCCCAGACCGAACTCGGTGTCGTTGGCGATTGCCAGCGCTTCCTCTTCGTCCTTGAAGGTGGTCACGGAGACGACCGGGCCGAAGATCTCTTCCTGGAATACGCGCATGTCATTGGTGCCCTTGAGCAGGGTCGGCTGGATGTAGTAGCCGGTACCCAGGCTGCCATCGAGCTGCTCCTTGTCACCGCCGATCAGCACTTCAGCACCTTCCTGACGGCCGATGTCGAAGTAGCCCATGATCTTGTCGAACTGCTCCTGAGAGGCCTGAGCGCCGACCATGGTGTCAGAATCCAGCGGGTTGCCACGCTTGATCTGCTTCATGCGGTCGATCACACGCTCGATGAACTTGTCGTAGATGCTTTCCTGCACCAGCAGGCGGGACGGGCAGGTGCAGACTTCACCCTGGTTGAAGAACGCCAGCACGGTGCCTTCCACACACTTGTCGATGAAGGCATCTTCGTGATCCATGATGTCTTCAAAGTAGATGTTGGGAGATTTACCACCCAGTTCTACGGTAGACGGGATGATGTTGTCAGCCGCACACTTCAGGATGTGCGCACCGACCGGAGTAGAACCTGTAAAGGCGATCTTGGCGATACGGGTGCTGGTTGCCAGTGCCTGACCGGCTTCAGCGCCAAAGCCGTTGACGATGTTCAGCACGCCCTTCGGCAGCAGGTCATCGATCACTTCGACCAGCTTCAGGATCGACCAGGGGGTCTGTTCAGCCGGTTTGAGCACGATGCAGTTACCCGCCGCCAGTGCCGGGGCAATTTTCCAGGCCGCCATCAGCAGCGGGAAGTTCCACGGGATGATCTGACCCACCACGCCCAGCGGCTCGTGGAAGTGATAGGCAACGGTGTTCTCGTCGATTTCACCGATAGAGCCTTCCTGTGCACGGATACAGCCGGCGAAGTAACGGAAGTGGTCTACGGCCAGAGGCACGTCAGCCGCCAGGGTCTCGCGCACGGCCTTGCCGTTGTCCCAGGTTTCGGCCACTGCGATCTGTTCCAGGTTGGCTTCCAGACGATCAGCAATTTTGAGCAGCAGGTTGGAGCGTTCGGTAACAGAGGTACGGCCCCAGGCATCCTTGGCGGCATGCGCAGCGTCCAGTGCCAGTTCGATATCTTCCGCTGTTGAGCGCGGAATTTCACAGAAGGCTTCACCGGTTACCGGTGATACGTTCTGGAAGTATTCTCCTTTGACCGGAGCAGTCCACTCACCCCCGATAAAGTTGCCGTAGCGCGGCTTCAGAGAAACGATGGAATCTGCCTGTCCTGGCTGTGCGTAGATCATATTCTTTGCCTCTTGTTGTTATTCGCATCTTGCTCAACGAGCAGTAACGATTGACGCTTCCAATCTTAGCTACCCTGCTCGAGTCCAGAGTATAGTGCCTTGGGCGCGAGAAGATGGCTCTTTAGTAGTAGATATGAGGTGCGTAAAAAGAGGCTGACGAGGTATGGGGCCGCCAGAGCCGGCAAGACAGGGCGTTGGGAGCAGACAGCACACCCGCAGAGGCGGCGGATTTTTTGTCACCCAAACAAAAATCCCCGCCGAAGCGGGGATTTTCACAGCATTGAGTGCGACGATTTTACTCGTCAGATGCCGCCTTGGCGGATTCCTGATTTTCGTAAATCAGGATGGGGTCACTGCTGCCATTGATGACACCTTCATCAATCACAACCTTGGCCACGTTTTCCAGTGACGGCAACTGGTACATGATATCCAGCAGGGTCGCTTCCAGAATGGAGCGCAGACCACGGGCACCGGTACGACGTTCGAGCGCCTTGTTGGCCACGGCTTTGAGCGCATCCTCACGGAAATCAACCTCAACGCCTTCCATGTCGAACAACGCCTGATACTGTTTCACCAGGCTGTTCTTGGGCTCGGTCAGAATCTGAATCAGTGCGTCTTCATCCAGCTCGGACAGGGTCGCTACCATCGGCAGACGGCCCACGAACTCCGGAATCAGGCCGAACTTCACCAGATCTTCCGCTTCGACATCGTGCAGCACTTCGCTCAGACGGCTTTCATCCTTGCTCTTGACCACGGCACTGAAGCCGATGGAGCTGCGTTCACTGCGGTCACGGATGATTTTCTCGAGACCTGCAAAGGCACCACCACAGATGAACAGGATGTTGGACGTATCCACCTGCAGGAATTCCTGCTGCGGATGTTTACGACCGCCCTGCGGCGGTACGGAGGCAACCGTACCTTCAATCAGTTTCAGCAGTGCCTGCTGCACACCCTCACCCGAAACGTCACGGGTGATGGACGGGTTGTCGGACTTGCGAGAAATCTTGTCAATCTCGTCGATGTAGACGATACCCAGCTGGGCTTTCTCAACATCGTAGTCACACTTTTGCAGCAGTTTCTGGATGATGTTCTCAACATCCTCACCCACATAACCGGCTTCGGTCAGGGTGGTGGCATCGGCGATGGTAAACGGAACGTTCAGCAGCCGTGCCATGGTCTCGGCCAGCAGTGTCTTACCGCTACCGGTCGGACCGATCAGAAGGATGTTGCTCTTGCCGAGCTCGACATCACCCTTTTTCTGGAAACGCAGGCGCTTGTAATGGTTGTAAACCGCAACCGCCAGTACCTTTTTGGCACGCTCCTGACCAATGACATAGTCATCCAGCGTTTCCTTGATCTCGGCTGGCGTCGGCAGGTGCTCCTGGGGTTCCTGTTCCTCAGTGTCCTGAACTTCTTCACGAATGATGTCGTTGCAAAGATCAACACACTCGTCACAGATAAAGACAGAGGGACCTGCGATCAATTTGCGCACTTCGTCCTGGCTTTTGCCACAAAAGGAACAGAACAGCTTGCTGCCCTCTCCCCCTTTGCCGGTCGTCTCGTCTGCCATCTTACTACCTCAAAAAACCATGTACTCTTGTTATGCGCCCGGAACGGAGAGATTTCAACCCCTCCTTCTGGGTACCCGCGATCAGTCGGTGCTCAGACGACGCTCCAGCACTGAGTCGATCAGACCGTATTCAGCAGCGGTCTGAGGGTCCATGAAGTTATCACGGTCGGTATCACGCGCGACTGTTTCAAAGTCCTGTCCAGTGTGCTCTGCCAGCAGGCGGTTGAGCTTCTCACGGATAGACAGGATTTCCTTGGTGTGGATTTCGATATCAGTGGCCTGACCCTGATAGCCGCCCAGCGGCTGATGGATCATTACACGCGCATTCGGCAGTGCAAAACGCTTGCCTTTGGCGCCACCTGCGAGCAGGAATGCGCCCATGCTGGCCGCCTGACCGATACACATGGTGCTCACATCAGGCTTGATGAACTGCATGGTATCGTAGATCGCCATACCTGCAGTGACGGAACCACCCGGAGAGTTGATGTAGAGGTGAATATCCTTGTCGGGGTTCTCGGCTTCCAGAAACAGAAGCTGAGCCACGATCAGGTTGGCCATGTGGTCTTCAACCGGGCCGACCAGAAAGATCACCCGCTCCTTGAGCAGGCGCGAGTAGATATCGTAGGCACGCTCACCCCGTGAGCTCTGCTCCACAACCATGGGCACCAGACCGGAATTCTGAATCTCGGTGGTTTGCCCGGTATAGATATCCGCCATGCACTAAATCTCCTTACCCTGATAAGCGAAAAAACGACAGCCAGCCAAGCCAACTGTCGTTTCCTTATGGCTTACGCCCAGACCGGTGATCCGGTTCAGGCTTCGCTTTCTTCTGCTTCAGCAGTCTCTTCTGCCTGCTGCTGAGCCGGCTGAATGGCTTCCTCGTAGGGAACGGCCTTTTCAGTGACTTTAGCAGAAGCAACCAGATGATCAACTACCTGATCTTCCAGTACTAGGCTCTTGATCTGGTTCAGGATCTGGTCGTTACTGTAGTACCAGTCGATAACCTGCTGCGGATCCTGGTAAGTGGATGCCATCTCTTCGATGGTTTCACGAACACGGTCTTCGTTCGCTTCCAGTTCGTTAGCTTTCACCACTTCCTGAACCAGCAGGCCGATGCTGACGCGGCGCTTGGCCTGCTCTTCAAACATCTCTTTCGGCAGCATGTTCGGGTCGATGTTGGCATCCTGACCACCGAACTGCTGGATGGCCTGACGACGCAGGTTGTCGATTTCGTCATCGATCAGCGCAGCGGGAACGTCGATTTCGTTGGCTTTCAGCAGCTCAGTGAAGACCTGATCTTTCAGCTTCATCTTGAGCGCCTGAGTCAGTTCGCGCTCCATGTTCTTGCGAACTTCTGACTTGAAACCGTCCAGTTCTTTCTCTTCGATACCGAAGCGAGAGAAGAACTCTTCGTTCAGTTCAGGCAGTTCCTGTGCAGAGACAGAGTGCACCTTGGTTTTGAAGACAGCCGCTTTACCTTTCAGGTTTTCAGCGTGGTAGTCTTCCGGGAAGGTCACTTCCAGATCAAACTCTTCACCGGCTTTCTTGCCTTCCAGACCATCTTCGAAGCCCGGGATCATGGAACCGGAACCCAGTACCAGATCGTGACCTTCAGCCTTGCCACCTTCAAACGCTTCACCGTCGATGAAGCCTTCGAAGTCGATCTTCACGCGATCACCTTCGGCAGCGGCGCGATCAACTTCGGTCCAGTTCGCCTGCTGCTTCTGCAGGGTTTCGATCATCTTGTCCAGGTCAGCATCTTCGATCTCAGCGGTCTGCTTTTCGATCTCTGCGCCGGACAGATCCTTCAGTTCAATCTCCGGGTACACTTCGAAGGTCGCAACGTACTGAAGATCTTCACCTTCCTTGTCGTTTTTGAATTCGATGCTCGGAGTACCTGCCGGCTGCAGTTTTTCCTGCTGAACGGCAGAGTAGAAGCTTTCCTGAACTACCTGACCCAGAACGTCCTGGCGAATCGCGCTGCCAAACATGCGCTTGATCACCTTGGGCGGTACCTTACCCGGACGGAAGCCATCCAGACGGCGAGTACGCGCCTGCTGAGCAACCAGTTTATCTACGTCCTGGTCGATGCGCTCAGCCGGAACGGTGATGGTCATCTGACGCTCAAGGCCGGAAGTCGTTTCAACAGAAACTTGCATGGAGATCCTCACAAATAGTTTTGCAGCATGATGTAGCGACCTGCAGGTTCTTCTTACGCCTAAGGACGACCGACCAGCAGAGCCAAAATTCTGAAGCGCAAAATTTTCATGCAACTGAATGTATTAGTCAAGACAAACCGCAGTAGTCGGCGGCTTAAACTTCATAAAAAAAACGCGGAAAAGTATTTTAAAACAAAAAGATAGGTAATTCAGGAGGGGTTACACTGGGGTGGACGATGGGGCTCGAACCCACGACCACCGGAATCACAATCCGGGGCTCTACCAACTGAGCTACGCCCACC
>NZ_JACVEW010000038.1 GCF_017776525.1 Marinobacterium alkalitolerans | reverse complement strand
ATGTGGGTGCTAAGGAGGTTGTTCACGCCGGTTAAGTTCGAGATGCTGGTTATCGCCAAACAAACAGCACAGAACAACCGACATGAACAACCCTCACAAGAATGCCCGAACTACGCCTCATATTCGAGCCCTGATCGTTGATCGAGCCCTCCGTAAACAGCAGCCGGTGCGAGACATTGCCAGCACTTTTGGTATCAGCACGCACACCGTCTACAAGTGGCTTGCTCGTTATCGAGAGGCTGGTGAGGCTGGTCTTGAGTCAGCATCCAGCCGTCCCAACGCCTCACCGAGGCAGATGCCGAAACAGTGGATTGAGCTGATTCAGAAGATGCGACTGACACTCAAGTGGACCGCCAAGCAGATCGCACAGGCACTGAGTCTGGCGTACTCCACCGTGACAGCTGTACTGCGCCGACTGAAGCTCAATCGAGCCTCACACCTGGAGCCGGTGCAGCCTGTACAACGCTACGAGCACCCCGCGCCGGGTGACATGCTGCATATGGATATCAAGAAGCTACCTCGCTTCGACAGGCCCGGCCACCGCGTGACAAACAACCGTCGCCATAACACGCGAGGCGCGGGTTATGAATGTGTCCATATTTGCATTGATGATCACAGCCGCTGGGCGTTTGCCCGGGTGCTATCCGATGAGCAGCAAGGCACTACAACGCGCTTTTTGGAAAACGCTCTGGCGGCCTACCGCGGTATAGGTGTGAAGGTGAAACGCCTGATGACCGATAACGGACTACCGATCGAGTCAACCATTTTCAGTCAAAAGCGAGTACGGCCGCTGCCAATTCAGAGGCTGATGAATCTACTTGGTGTAATGCTCATCCCCAGCATCAGGTTTTGCTTACCATGATATACACGGGTCCAACACAACTGGCCCTACAGGACTTAACACAGCATTCAGGAAGCCATGGCCAAATGACCGGCCATATGCTGGCTGAAATTGAGCGAGCGCTTCTCGAACATGAACCGGATCGTGTGCTTGTATACGGTGATACCAACTCCACCCTGGCAGGTGCGTTCGCGGCAGCCAAGTTACATTTCCCTGTTGCTCACGTAGCGGCGGGCCCGCGCAGCTTCAACATGCGGATGCCAGAAGAGATCAACCGTATCCTGACCGACCAGCTCAGCGATCTGTTGTTATGCCCCACAGAGGCCGCCGTGATGAACCTAAATAACGAAGGTTTTGCCAACAGGCCCGTACTGGTGCTGCAGGAAGGCGATGTGATGCAGGACTCAGCTCTGCTGCTTGCCGAACAAACCGCTGCCCCGGCAGGCGACTTGCCCAAAGGCTTTATCCTGGCCACCTTGTACCGCGCTGAAAATACTGACAACCTAGAGCGCCTGGCAATAATTGTAGCGGCCCTGAACGAGATCAACGCCATCCTTGCACTTTTAGTGCTACCACTGCACCCACGCACCCGTAAACTGATTGCCCAGTATGGCTTGGAGCTCAACGTTCACTTTATCGACCCAGTGGGTTATTTCGAGATGGTCTGGCTGCTGGACCACTGTGAACTGGTTCTGAACGACAGTGGCGGCGTTCAGAAAGAAGCTTTCTTCTTCAGCAAGGCCTGTGTCACCATGCATGACCAGACCGAGTGGGTTGAGTTGATCGAAATAGGTGCCAACGAGTTGGTGGGTGCGGTTAGGAAGCGTATCGTTGATGCCGTCAGCCGTAATCTTGGTCGTCACGTCCAGGATACTGAACAGCTGTATGGCGGTGGCAAAGCGGCGGAACGAATTGTGAATGAGCTGGCTAAGGCAGGCGCATGAGTAAAACTGTTTGGATAATTAATCAATATGCGTCTACTCCAGATTATGGATATGCGGGGCGCCACTATTATTTAGGGCAAGAATTAGCCAAACTTGGATATAAAGTATATTTGGTTGCATCGGCAAACCATCATCTTTTGAGAGTTAAGCCTGAACTTAATTCCAACTTTAATATTCACAAACTATCTGACGGGTTCAACATGGTATGGTGCGCTATGCCTGAGTATAAGGAGGCGCATAATAAAAAAAGAGTTTTGGGTTGGTTTTTTTTCTCTTGGAGAATTTGTAACTTAATAAAAATCATACCGGATTCGCCAGATGTTTTAGTATGCTCGTCACCCTCTTTGATTTCATTTCTGGGTGCTCAATATATTTCAAGAAATTTCAGATCTAAGCTTGTTTTTGAAGTAAGAGATATATGGCCGTTAACCTTGATAGACATTGGAGGGTATAGCAAAAACAACCCTTTCATAAGAGTGATGCAGTGGGTGGAGGATTTTGCCTATAGGAAATCAGATCATGTCATATCAAACTTAAAAAATGCAGCTGAACATATGAAAAACCACGGCTTAGAACCAAGTAAATTTACTTGGATTCCGAACGGCTTTTCATTGAGAGAAGCGCAGAAAAATGCTCCATTAAATATAGAAGCATTGAGTCAATTGCCACGAGAAAAGTTCATTGTTGGTTATACTGGCACTATTGGGGTTGCAAATGCGCTGGATATTCTAATTGATGCTGCCGATATATTGAAAGGTTTTGATGATATACGTTTTGTGCTAGTTGGTGAAGGGAAAGAAAAAAAATCACTAGAGGAATATGCTCTTGCAAAAAAAATTAATAATGTTGTTTTTTTGAAATCAATCCCTAAACTTGAAATTCAATCTATTCTTTCTGAATTCGACGCTTGTTACATTGGTTGGTTGAATGATGACCTTTACAAATTCGGTATTGGTGCAAATAAAATACCGGAGTATCTTTTTTCATCAAAACCAATTGTGCATGCATATTCGGGAGCTTGTGATCCAATTTCTGAAAACAAATCTGGAATTACAGTTCCTGCAGGTGATGCTTCCAATTTGGCGTCTGCTATTTTGAAGTTATACAAAATGCCCGTTTCTGAAAGAGAAGAAATGGGAGCACGCGGAAGGAAAGCAGCTTTGGAGCAGTATGAATATGGAATGCTTGCTAGAAATTATGCCCGTATTCTTTTTGACCAGTAGTGTGAATCGGTAATGAAGCTACTTCTCACTGGCGCAACCGGTTTCTTTGGTGGGCGGCTTGCTCGTGTATTAACAATGTCATCTTATTTTCACCTGACGGCCAGCGTTCGCCGATCTGCACACATAACCGCCCAACATCTGTTAGAAGTCCCAGGCCTTGATAACAGCACTGACTGGTCACAGGCTGTGGCTGGTCAACACGTGGTTATCCACACCGCTGCCCGTGCCCATGTCCTGCACGATGCATCTTCTGATCCTCTGGCAGCATATCGCGAAGTGAACGTTGATGGCACACTCAACCTGGCACGCCAAGCGGCCGCTGCAGGTGTTCAGCGTTTTATCTTTATCAGCTCTATTGGTGTGAATGGTAACTGCACCCATCGCCCCTTTACGGCACAGGATCAGCCCAATCCGGTTGAGCCATATGCTTTGTCCAAGTGGGAGGCCGAACAAGGGCTGTGGACAATCCAGCGTGAAACCGGCATGGAGGTTGTCATTATCAGGCCGCCACTGGTGTATGGCCCCGGTGCGCCGGGCAACTTCGCTCGCCTGGTTCGTTGGGTGGAAAAGGGCATTCCCTTGCCTTTGGGGGCTGTGCATAATCAGCGCACGCTGGTAGGGCTGGATAACCTGGTTGATCTTGTTCGGGTATGTATCGATCACCCGGCGGCTGCCAACCGTGTGTTGCTGGCGGGTGATGATGAAGATGTCTCCACTACGCAGATTTTACAGGGCATCGCTACGGCTAAGGGTAAGCCTTCAAGGCTGATCCCAGTGTCGGAGGGCATATTGTGGGCAGGTGCACGTATGCTGGGCCGACAAGCTATGGCTGAAAAAGTACTTGGGTCCCTGCAAGTCGATATCAGTGAAACCAAAGCGTTATTAGGCTGGCAACCACCATTTTCGTTTGCTGAAGGCATGAAGCGGTGCTTTGAGTGAAGTAATCGATGTTCTCTCTGGATGTGTGATGTGATTCGTTTTCTGGATTGTTTTTTTTCGTTGTTGGGGCTGGTGTTGGGCGCACCTGTTTTAGTACTGCTGCTTATTATTGGCTTTTTTGATACTGGCTCGCCTCTGTTTTGTCAGCAACGTGTGGGACGAAACCAGCGGCCTTTTACGCTGGTCAAGTTCAGGACCATGCGCAAAGGCACTGCCTCGGTCGCTACGCATCTTGCCAATGTGGGTGATATCACAGCCTTTGGCCGTTTTTTGCGCCGTACCAAGCTGGATGAGTTGCCACAATTATGGAATGTGCTCAAAGGCGAGATGAGCCTGGTGGGACCACGGCCTTGCCTGACGAGTCAGCATGAACTGATTGCCGAGCGCGAAGCACGTGGGGTTATGCAGATGCGGCCGGGTATTACCGGGTTGGCACAGGTGAAGGGAATTGATATGTCGACCCCCGTTCTACTCGCAGAAACAGATGCCGAAATGGGTGTAGATCTGACAGTAAGTGCTTACTTCAAATATATTTTCCTGACTGTTCTCGGTAAGGGTGCCGGGGATCGAGTGGTTGGTTGAAGCGGCGTTGATGGCGTTTTATACCCTTGTGAAGGTCATGGCCGCGCAACTGTTGATGCCACTGCCGTTGTGTCTGGTTCTGTTTGTATTCGGGCTGCTGTTACGGCTTCGTTGGCGCAAACTGGGCGCAGGGTGTTCGTTTGTGGCCGTCGTGCTCCTGGTGCTGCTGAGCTGGGCACCGGTGGCGGATCGTTTACTGCTGCCGTTTGAGTCTGCATATCCTGCACTCCATGACTGGCCAGAAGAGCAGGCAGTTAACGCTGTGATGGTGCTCGGGGCCGGCTATCAGCCTAACCAGCCGTGGGTGATAACCGGGCAGCTCAGTGACAGTGCTGCCAACCGCTTGTTGGAAGGGCTCAGGCTTTGGCACCTTAACCCTGAAGCAACCCTGATTGTGAGCGGTGCGAGTCGGCATGAGAATATTGAGCCCATGGCATTAGCCTATGCACGTGTCGCGAAGGAAATTGGGGTGCCATCCGCTCAACTGGAGGTGCTTGATACTCCCACGGATACCGGCCAGGAGGCCCGAGCAGCAGTTGCGCGTCTGGGGCAGGGGGCGTCCTTGCTGCTGGTGACATCGGCGTCACACATGCCACGTGCCATGCGTCATTTCAAACAGGCAGGCCTGGCACCGATTGCAGCCCCCACTCATTACCTTGCACAGCGTGATGATTTTGCCACGTTGCCTTATTGGGTGCCTTCTGCTCGCCATCTGCGCAAGAGCGAGCGCGCCTTTTATGAAGCACTGGGGCTATTGGCCGCACGTTGGGAGTAGCCGAGTTGGTTATGTTTTCAAAATTGATTGATGAGTTTTTGCACCTGTCGCGTCGCCGGAAACAGGCTGTGCTGGTGGCATCCGATATTGTCATGCTGTTTATGGCGTGCTGGATGGCGCTGGCCTTGCGTTTGGGTGAGATCTGGATGCCATTGCAGAATTACTGGCTGCCCTGCCTGTTGGTACCACTTATTTCTGTACCCGTGATGATTCGTTTGGGTTTGTACCGCGCAGTGATCCGGTATATGAGCCATACCACTATTTGGGTATCGGTGAAGGCGGTGACACTGTCGGTACTCATCTGGGCCACAGTGGTCATGGTGCTGCAGGTGCCTGTGCCTCGGTCTGTGCTGTTTATTTACTGGTTCACGGCGGTATCACTGGTGGCAGGCAGTCGCCTTTATGCACGCTGGTTGATTCGTCATGTGCTGCCTGGAGGGCAGCGACGTTATCAGAGTGCCAGAGTGGTAGTGCTCTTTGGTGCAGGCACTGCCGGCGCCCAATTGGCCAATGCGTTGGGTAATTCGCCCGAGCTGCAGGTGGTGGCATTTATTGATGATGATAACCAGAAACAGGGCACGGAAATCGCGGGCTTGCGAGTGTACGCGCTGGACCAGTTGCCCTCGCTCATTGAGCGGTATGGAATTGAATCGGTTCTGTTGTCTATCTCGAATCTGAGCCGCAGCGCGCGCAGGCAGCTATTGGAGCGGATCAGCGAATATCCGGTGAGTGTCAAGGTGGTGCCAGGGGTGGCTGAGCTGGCCAGTGGTGAAGTCAATGTCAGTGATATTCGTGACATTGATGTAGTCGACCTGTTGGGGCGAGATGCCGTTGAGCCCAATACAACATTGCTGAATGCGTGTGTTGAGCAGAAGGCTGTCATGGTGACTGGGGCTGGGGGCTCCATTGGGTCTGAGCTATGCCGTCAGATATTGCGCTTGCGTCCGCGCTGCCTGATATTGTTGGAGCAGTCTGAGTATGCATTGTATTCCATTGAACAGGAGCTGCGCGATCAACTGGAACGCGATGCGCTGGAAGTGCAACTGATTGCAGCTTTGGCCAATGTGCAAGACCGGTCAAGTGTGCAGGCATTCATGCAGCGCTATCAGGTGGATACGGTATACCATGCCGCGGCGTACAAACATGTGCCCATGGTGGAGCACAATGTGATTGCCGGTCTCCACAATAATGTGATGGGTACCCTGCACACGGCGGAGGCTGCCATTGAAGCAGGGGTGAGCCACTTTGTACTGGTCTCGACGGATAAGGCAGTCAGGCCAACCAATGTGATGGGTGCCAGCAAGCGTCTGGCTGAAATGGTGCTGCAGGCACTGGCGGAACGGGAGCAGGCACGTGCCATCCGTTTTGCCATGGTGCGTTTTGGCAATGTGTTGGGGTCATCAGGTTCCGTCATTCCGCTGTTCCGTAAGCAGATAGAGCAGGGCGGTCCTGTCACTGTCACCCACCCTGATATCACGCGCTACTTCATGACCATTCCGGAAGCGGCTGCGTTGGTGATACAGGCCGGGTCCATGGCCAGTACTGGAGACGTATTCGTGCTGGATATGGGCAAGCCCATCAAGATTGCAGACCTGGCTTGTGAAATGGTGCGCTTGGCGGGTTTGACGGTGAAAGACGCTGAACACCCTGAGGGGGATATTGAAATTGTGTATTCTGGACTGCGGCCCGGAGAGAAGTTATATGAAGAGCTGCTGATTGGTGACGATGTTAAGGGGACCGATCATCCGATGATCATGCGTGCAACCGAAGCCATGCTCCCCTGGGACGTATTACAAACTCGATTGGACCAGCTTGAGAAATATGTGAAGGGCTGGAATTATGTCGCCATACGTCAGCTCCTTCTGGAAACTGTAGATGGGTATCAGCCGGAGGCCGATATTGTGGACTGGCTATCCACCGATCAAGCGCCTTTAACAGTGGTTAATTAAGGAATGAATATGAAAGATCTGGCGCAGAAAGTCGGGCAGGCATTGCTCGAAAAGGGTATGAAAATGGCCACCGCCGAGTCCTGTACCGGTGGCTGGGTCGCTCAGGCGGTTACCACAGTGCCGGGCAGCTCTGGCTGGTTTGACTGTGGTTTTGTGTCCTACTCCAACCGCGCCAAGCAGAAAATGCTGGGGGTCGACCTGGAGGTGCTTGAGCGCAGCGGTGCCGTCAGTGAGCCCGTTGTGGCTCAAATGGCCGAAGGCGCGTTGCACAACAGTGAAGCCGATATTGCCGTAGCCATTAGCGGAGTGGCAGGGCCTGATGGCGGCAGTGAAGACAAACCTGTTGGTACGGTCTGGCTTGCCTGGGCGATTGCCGGCCAGCCGACAGTCACCTGTCTCAGTTTTTTCAACGGTGACCGGGATGCGATCCGCCAGCAGGCGGTTGAGCAGGCACTGGAAGGTATTCTGGCCTATCTGCCGCATTGATCGGAGATGGTTGCAATCTGATCAGGGTGTGAAATAATACTGTTCAGACATACAGTATTTTAACCCCTCGGCTAATGAAAGGTTTCCCGATGGACGCAAACAGAAAGAAAGCACTTGATGCCGCCCTGTCACAGATCGAGCGCCAGTTCGGCAAAGGCGCGGTCATGCGCATGGGGGATCAGCCCCGCGAAGCCATTCCGTCCGTTTCCACCGGCTCTCTGGGGCTGGATATCGCACTGGGCATTGGCGGTCTTCCCTATGGTCGAGTGGTTGAAATCTACGGCCCGGAATCGTCCGGTAAAACCACGCTGACCCTGCAGGTAATCGCAGAAGCACAGAAACAGGGTAAAACCTGTGCCTTCGTGGATGCTGAGCACGCGCTGGACCCGGTCTACGCGGAAAAACTGGGCGTAGATGTCGACGCGCTGCTGGTATCCCAGCCGGATACCGGTGAGCAGGCACTCGAGATCACAGACATGCTGACCCGCTCCGGTGCCGTGGACGTGATCATCGTCGACTCCGTCGCTGCTCTGACGCCCAAGGCCGAGATTGAGGGTGAGATGGGTGACTCCCACGTGGGCCTTCAGGCGCGTTTGATGTCTCAGGCACTGCGTAAGCTGACCGGCAGCGTGAAGCAGTCCAACTGCCTGCTGGTATTTATCAACCAGATCCGCATGAAGATCGGTGTGATGTTCGGCAACCCGGAAACCACGACCGGTGGTAACGCGCTGAAGTTCTACGCATCCGTGCGTCTGGATATCCGTCGTACTGGTGCCGTGAAGCAGGGCGACGAAGTGGTGGGTAACGAAACCCGCGTCAAGGTTGTGAAGAACAAGGTATCCCCGCCGTTCCGTCAGGCCGAGTTCCAGATCCTGTACGGTCAGGGCATTTACCATATGGGTGAAGTGGTTGATCTGGGCGTACAGCAGGGCCTGGTGGACAAGTCCGGAGCCTGGTATGCCTACAAGGGTGACAAGATCGGTCAGGGCAAGGCCAATGCCGCCAAGTACCTGGAAGACCACCCGGAAGTGGCGCAGGAGATCGAAGGCGAGATTCGTGCCCGTCTGCTGAACGTACCCAAGCCGAAAGAGCAGCCTGAGCAGACTGAAGAAGCCGGTCAGCTTGACCTCTGATCGGCTGATCGGTTACACACGAAAAGGGGCCTGAGGCCCCTTTTTGCGTTTATGAGCATCAGGCTTCGCAACAGGAAAGGGGACAGGAATCAGTATGGCCAAGGTATTGGAAACAGAAGCGGAGCTGCGGGCGGCGGCCATGAACCTGCTGGCGCGGCGCGAATACAGCCGGGCAGAGCTTTGGCGCAAGCTGAGTGTCCGGGCTGAAGATACAGCGCTGCTGGAAGCCACCCTGGACGGGCTTGAGTCCGATGGCTACCAGAGTGATGAGCGCTTTGCGGAAGTGTTCACGCGCAGCCGGCTGGAGTCGGGCTATGGCGCCATGCGGGTACGTCAGGAGCTGAGACGCAAGGGGCTGGACAGCGACCTGATCGAGCAGGCTCTGGAAGCGGCGGAAGTGGATACGGATGACCAGGCGTTAACCTGCTGTCGACGTCGTTTTGGTGACACGCCGCCGGATAACCCGAAAGAGTATGCACGCCGCATGCGCTTTCTGGTCAATCGAGGCTTTGACTTCGGCGTCGCCAAAAAGGCGATCAATACGCCTGTGGATGAATAAACACGCGGGTTGCAGTGCGTTCTGACTATCGTACATTTTTTATCCGCGTTATATACTATCGAGCTTATTTTTTGCGTACAGATCGCCGCCGCCCGGTCGGGGCGCGCGGGACAGTCGTGCCAACCAGTACAGACGCAACGGACCTGATATGAAATACATGACAAGTGCGGAAATCCGCCAGGCATTTCTCGACTACTTCAACCAGCAGGGGCACGAAATCGTAGCCTCCAGTCCGCTGATTCCGGGCAATGACCCGACTTTGCTGTTCACCAACGCGGGCATGGTGCAGTTCAAGGATGTATTCCTCGGGTCAGATAAACGCGCCTATAACCGTGCGACCACCTCTCAGCGCTGTGTGCGTGCCGGCGGCAAACATAACGATCTGGAAAACGTCGGCTACACCGCCCGTCACCACACGTTCTTCGAGATGCTGGGCAACTTCAGCTTCGGTGACTACTTCAAGCGTGAAGCGATCAAGTTTGCTTGGGAGTTTCTGACGCAGCGCATGGGCCTGCCGGAAGAGCGCCTCTGGGTGACCGTGCATTACACCGATGACGAAGCGGAAAAAATCTGGAAGGAAGAGATGGGTGTGAGCCCGGAGCGCTTCTCCAAGCTGGATGAAGACAACTTCTGGGCCATGGGTGATACCGGCCCCTGCGGTCCCTGTACCGAAATCTTCTTTGACCATGGTCCTGATGTGGCCGGTGGTCCTCCGGGCAGCCCGGACGAGGATGGCGACCGCTATATCGAGATCTGGAACCTGGTATTTATGCAGTACAACCGCTCGGCTGACGGCACCATGGAGCCGCTGGAGCGCCCGAGCATCGATACCGGTATGGGGCTGGAGCGTATTGCGGCAGTCATGCAGGGCGTGCACAGCAACTACGAAATCGATCTGTTCCAGAACCTGCTCAAGGCAACGGCTGCCGTATTGGGTCTGGACAACATCGACAGCAAATCACTGCGCGTGATTGCGGACCATATCCGTTCCTGTGCCTTCCTGATCACTGATGGTGTGCTGCCCTCCAACGAAGGCCGTGGTTATGTGCTGCGCCGCATCATGCGCCGCGCCATCCGTCATGGCAACAAGCTGGGTGCCAAAGAGCCGTTCTTCCACAAGCTGGTTGCACCGCTGGTGAAGGAGATGGGCGATGCCTACCCGGAGCTGGCCAGGATGCAGGGCCAGGTAGAACGCATTCTGCTGAAAGAAGAGCAGCAGTTTGCCAAAACCCTGGATCACGGCATGCAGCTGCTGACTCAGGCCATTGCCGATATGGATGGCAAGGTGATTTCGGGCGAGACCGTGTTCCGCCTGTATGATACCTATGGATTCCCGGTTGACCTGACGGCCGACGTAGCGCGTGAGCATGAGCTGAGCATCGATATGGAAGGCTTTGAAAAGGCCATGGAAGCTCAGCGTGAACGTGCCCGTGCGTCCGGTCAGTTCAGCGTGGACTATAACGAACAGATCAAGCTTGAAGGCAGCACCGAATTTACCGGTTACGACAGCCTGGAAGATCGCTCCGAAGTGGTCGCCCTGTATCGTGATGGCGAGGCCGTAAACCAGCTCTCGGCCGGTGAAGAGGGCGCAGTGGTACTGAAAAATACTGCCTTCTACGCCGAGTCCGGTGGTCAGGTGGGTGATCAGGGCGTGCTGCGCTGGGACCGCGGTCAGTTTGACGTGAGCGACTGCACCAGGGAAAGCGGCCACCACCTGCACCACGGTCGCCTGGCTGAAGGTGTACTGACGGTGGGCGATCAGGTCGTGACCGAAGTGGACATGGCCAAGCGTCAGGCGACCGCGCTGAACCACTCGGCAACGCACCTGCTGCATGCAGCGCTGCGAACGGTGCTGGGTGAGCATGTACAGCAGAAAGGCTCTCTGGTGGACGCAGAGCGTCTACGCTTTGACTTCGCACACTTTGAAGCGATGACAGCCGACGAGATCGCGCAGGTCGAAACCCTGGTGAATGATCAGATTCGTGCCAACTCGGCAGTTGAAACCGAGCTGATGGCACTGGATGCAGCCAAGGAAAAAGGTGCCATGGCGCTGTTCGGCGAGAAGTACGACGATGAAGTGCGCGTGCTGAGCATGGGTGGTGATTTCTCCGTTGAACTCTGCGGCGGTACACATGCGACGCGCACCGGCGATATCGGCCTGCTGAAGGTTGTAGCTGAAAGCGGCATTGCTTCAGGCGTACGCCGTATCGAGGCGGTGACCGGTGCCAGGGCGCTGCAGTGGATCAACAGCAGCGAGCAGGTACTGGGCGAGATTGCATCACTGGTGAAAGGCTCTCGTGACACGGCGCTGGACAAGGTGCGTAGCCTGAACGAACGCAGCCGTCAGCTGGAGAAAGAGATTGAACGCCTGACAGCCAAGCTGGCGAGCGCTCAAAGCGGTGACCTGCTCAGCCAGGTCCAGGACGTGAACGGCATCAAGGTGCTGGCCGCGAAACTGGAAGGGGTTGAGCCCAAGGCGCTGCGCGACATGCTGGATCAGCTCAAGAACAAGCTGGGCAGCGGGGTCGTGGTATTGATGACCGCACAGAATGACAAGGTCAGCCTGGTGGCCGGTGTCACCAAGGATCTGACCGGTCAGGTCAAGGCGGGTGACCTGGTACGTGAGCTGGCCTCACGTCTGGGCGGCAAAGGGGGCGGGCGCCCGGATATGGCACAGGGGGGTGGAACCGATACAGGTGCCATGCCGGCTGCGCTGGAAGCGGTGCCCGAACTGGTAGCGGCAAGCCTGTAATGACAGGCACTGCCGGCACCCGTACAGTGCCGGCAGCCGAATGGAAGCTGTGAAATGGCGTTATATGTGCAGAAATACGGCGGCACCTCGGTGGGCTCGGTTGAGCGTATCGAGGCGGTTGCCGACAAAGTGAAAGGGTTTCGCGAGCAGGGCCATGATGTTGTAGTGGTGGTATCCGCCATGAGCGGTGAAACCAACCGACTGATCGCGCTGGCGAACGAGATTCAGTCACGACCCGATCCGCGTGAGATGGATACACTCGTCTCCACCGGTGAGCAGGTGACCATCGCCTTGTTGAGCATGGCGCTCAAGGCGCGGGGTTTGGAAGCCCGTTCGTACACAGGTTCGCAGGTGCGAATACTGACCGACCGGGTACATACCAAGGCGCGTATTCAGGATATTGAAACCGGGCGCATGCGCGAAGACCTGGATCAGGGGCGCGTCGTTGTCGTCGCCGGTTTCCAGGGGGTGGATCCCGATGGCAACATCACCACGCTCGGGCGCGGTGGCTCCGATACCACGGGTGTGGCGCTGGCCGCGGCATTGAAGGCGGACGAGTGTCAGATCTACACCGATGTGGACGGTGTTTACACTACCGACCCCCGAGTGGTGGAGGGCGCGCGTCGCCTGGAAAAGATCACCTTTGAAGAAATGCTGGAAATGGCCAGCCTGGGCTCGAAAGTGCTTCAGATCCGGGCGGTTGAGTTTGCCGGCAAATACAAGGTCCCGCTGCGGGTTCTGTCCAGTTTCAAGGATGGGCCGGGCACACTGATTACGATAGAGGATGATGCCGCCGTGGAAAAACCGGTTATCTCAGGTATTGCGTTCAACCGTGACGAAGCCAAATTGACCGTTGTCGGGGTGCCGGATATTCCCGGCGTAGCCTCGCGCATTCTGGGGCCGATCAGCCAGGCCAATATTGAAGTCGATATGATCGTGCAAAATATTGCGGCTGACAAAACCACCGACTTTACTTTCACCGTACACAGAAACGACTATGATAAAGCACAGCAGGTGCTGCAGCAGGTCAAAGAGGAACTGGGAGCGCGTGAGGTAGTCGGGAACAACAAGATTGCCAAAGTGTCCATTGTGGGCGTTGGCATGCGCTCTCATGCCGGGGTTGCCAGCAAGATGTTCGATGCGCTGGCAGCTGAAAACATCAACATCCAGATGATCTCTACCTCGGAAATCAAGGTGTCAGTCGTACTGGCTGAGAAATATCTGGAACTGGCCGTACGTGCTCTGCATTCGGCGTTTGATCTGGACGAATCTGATACAGTCCGGGAATAAAGACAGTATCAGATGACGCGGGGTGAACAACTGTTTATCATAACGGCCCTGCCCCCGCTGTCGGCTTGAAATAGCCGCACCTTGAGCCTGGATGGTCGAAGGACGTATGGGAAAAAAGGTGTGGCTGTTTCCAGAAACAGGAACTCAGCGCCCCAGGACTAATTAAGGAGAGCCACAATGCTGATTCTGACCCGCCGTGTAGGCGAAACTCTGATGGTTGGTGATGATGTCACCGTGACCGTACTCGGTGTGAAAGGTAACCAGGTCCGCATCGGTGTGAATGCGCCCAAGGATGTCTCTGTTCATCGCGAAGAGATTTATCAGCGTATTCAGCGTGAAAAGTTGCAAGACGACGATCAGGAATAATTTTTTTCAATTATCCCTTTCCTTTTAAAAATCAGTCTTGTAACATACGCGCCGTTGTTGACGAGGTGAGTTGGCCGAGTGGCTGAAGGCGCGCCCCTGCTAAGGGCGTATACCGCAAGGTATCGAGGGTTCGAATCCCTCACTCACCGCCATTTGATGTGCGCCCGTAGCTCAGCTGGATAGAGTACCTGGCTACGAACCAGGCGGTCAGAGGTTCGAATCCTCTCGGGCGCGCC
>NZ_JACVEW010000037.1 GCF_017776525.1 Marinobacterium alkalitolerans | reverse complement strand
CCGCAGTTCTACTTCCGTACCACTGACATCACTGGTGCGTGTGAACTGCCGGAAGGCGTTGAAATGGTAATGCCGGGTGACAACATCCAGATGTCTGTTACCCTGATCAACCCGATCGCAATGGAAGAAGGTCTGCGCTTCGCCATCCGTGAAGGTGGTCGTACCGTGGGTGCCGGCGTGGTATCCAAAATTATCGAGTAATTTTCGATAATTAGCTGTTGCATACAGCCGGGGAGGTACCTATAATGTGCCTCCCTGTTACGCAACAGGCCAGTAGCTCAATTGGCAGAGCAGCGGTCTCCAAAACCGCAGGTTGGGGGTTCGATTCCCTCCTGGCCTGCCATTCTCAATCGGGAATGGTGTCACATCAAAGCGCAAGCTTTTCAATTGCCGAGGCTCCAAGCGTGAACTCTAAAGTGAATTCCGAAGGATCTAAGCTCGATGGCCTGAAGTGGGTTGTCGTCGTAGCATTGGTTGCGGCCGGTGTGGTAGGGAACTCCATGTTCGCAGATGAGTCTCTGCTGTACCGAGTGTTGGCGCTGGTAGCGCTGGCGCTTGTAGCGGGTTTTGTGGCGCTGCAGACTGCAAAAGGTAAGGCTTTCTTCCAGCTGTTCAAGGAAGCCAAGAATGAAATTCGCAGGGTTGTCTGGCCGACACGCCAGGAAACGCTGCAGACAACCGCTATCGTTGTTTTGACTGTATTGCTGGTCGGTCTGGCGCTCTGGGGGCTTGATACCCTGCTGGGGTGGCTTGTGTCCGGCGCTATTGGTTAAGAGGTGTAAGCATGGACATGGACAAGAAGCGTTGGTATGTCGTGCATGCCTACTCCGGCTACGAGAAGCGCGTCATGAATACTCTCAAGGAGCGGATCGAGCTGCACGGTATGCAGGATCTGTTCGGTGAGGTTCTGGTGCCGACCGAAGAAGTGGTCGAGATTCGTGACGGCAAGAAGCGCAAGTCAGAGCGCAAGTTTTACCCCGGTTACGTGCTGGTGCAGATGGTCATGAATGACGAGACCTGGCACCTGGTGAAGAATACCCCGCGCGTAATGGGCTTTATCGGTGGTACGGCAGACAAGCCGGCGCCGATTACCGAGAAAGAGGCGCAGGAAATTCTGCAGCGCGTTGAAAGCGGTGCGGACAAGCCGCGTCCCAAGACAGTTTTCGAACCCGGCGAAATGGTACGGGTCATCGATGGTCCTTTTGCCGACTTCAACGGCGTGGTCGAAGAAGTCAATTACGAAAAGAACCGTCTGCAGGTGGCCGTGCTCATCTTCGGGCGCTCGACACCGGTCGAGCTGGAATTTACTCAGGTCGAAAAGAGCTGAGTTGGTAGCGCAGCC
The DNA here is from genome assembly GCF_017776525.1 of Marinobacterium alkalitolerans. Lineage (GTDB taxonomy): Bacteria > Pseudomonadota > Gammaproteobacteria > Pseudomonadales > Balneatricaceae > Marinobacterium > Marinobacterium alkalitolerans. Next base: position 14,266 of record NZ_JACVEW010000037.1, on the reverse strand, counting down.
GCCTTCGGGCGGTTTTGCTGTAGTAAACATGGGGAGCCCAGAGGGCGCTTGAACCCATAAGGAGTAGCTTAATGGCTAAGAAAATCAATGCTTATATCAAGCTGCAGGTAAAGGCAGGTCAGGCTAACCCGAGCCCGCCCGTTGGTCCTGCGCTGGGTCAGCACGGTGTTAACATCATGGAGTTCTGTAAAGCGTTCAACGCACAGACTCAGGGTATGGAACCGGGTCTGCCGGTGCCGGTTGTTATCACTGTATACAACGACCGCAGCTTTACCTTCATCACCAAAACTCCGCCTGCGTCCATCCTGCTGAAAAAGGCAGCTGGTCTGAAGAGCGGTTCTTCTCGTCCGAACACTGAGAAGGTGGGTACCGTTACCCGCGCTCAGCTGGAAGAGATTGCAACAACCAAGATGCCGGACTTGACTGCGGCTGATATGGATGCGGCTGTTCGCACCATCGCTGGCAGCGCTCGCTCCATGGGTCTTGAAGTGGAGGGTGAAGCGTAATGGCTAAGCTGACCAAACGCCAGAAGGCAATTCGTGAAAAAGTAGAAGCAGGCAAGCTGTACCCGGTAACTGACGCAGTTGCGCTGCTGGGTGAAATTTCTGCTGTGAAGTTCACCGAGTCAGTCGACGTTGCCGTTAACCTGGGCGTGGACCCGCGTAAATCCGATCAGGTTGTGCGTGGTTCTACTGTACTGCCGAACGGTACTGGCAAAGACGTGCGTGTCGCTGTCTTCGCTCAGGGCGAAAATGCCGAGAAGGCCAAGGCTGCCGGTGCTGACGTTGTCGGTTTTGAAGACCTGGCTGAACAGGTTAAAGCAGGCGACCTGAACTTTGACGTTGTGATCGCGACTCCGGACGCCATGCGTGTTGTGGGTCAGCTGGGTCAGATCCTGGGTCCGCGCGGCCTGATGCCGAACCCGAAAGTGGGTACCGTGACTCCGGACGTGACCACTGCCGTGAACAACGCCAAGGCTGGTCAGGTGCGTTTCCGTACTGACAAGAACGGTATCGTACACTGCTCCGTTGGCAAGCTGGGCTTCGAAGGCGCTGCGATTCAGCAGAACCTGGAAGCGCTGCTGGCTGATCTGAAGAAGCTGAAGCCGGCCTCTGCCAAAGGCGTTTACGTGAAGAAAGTGACCCTGTCCACTACCATGGGCCCGGGTCTGACAGTTGACCAGAGCTCTCTGAGCTTCTGATCGGCTTAAAGGTTTTTTGAGGGTCTTCGTGACCTGTAATACAGAGACGAAGGCCGTCAAAGACCGCAGGTGATGTCGTTACCTTCGGTGGCGGCATCTTAATGGAAACACCAGCCTGCGCAGACGGTGAGATTCACGCGAATCGAAACCACCGTACTCAGAAACCCCGCAAGGGGTGGTTGGTAAACAGTCGAAAGACTAAACCCAGGAGTAAATCGTGGCATTAGGACTCGAAGACAAAAAAGCGATCGTCGCTGAAGTCCAGGAAGTTGCCAAGTCTGCTCTGTCCGCAGTTGTTGCCGACTCACGCGGCGTGACTGTAGAAGACATGACTGCCCTGCGCAAGCAGGCTCGGGAAAACGGTGTATGGCTGAAAGTCGTACGCAACACCCTGGCCCGCCGTGCAGTCGATGGCACTGACTACGAATGTCTGCAGGACAGCTTTGTCGGTCCGACCATCATCGCCTTCTCTACCGAGCACCCGGGTGCCGGTGCGCGTATCCTCAAGGATTTCGCGAAAACCAACGAGCAGCTCGAACTGAAGACTGCTGCGTTTGAAGGTGAAGTGGTCGACATCGCCATGCTGGCAAACCTGCCGACTTACGACGAAGCAATCGCCAAGCTGATGAGCGTTCTGAAAGAAGCATCTGCTGGCAAGCTGGTTCGTACGATTGCGGCTATTCGCGACCAGAAAGAGCAGGAAGCTGCCTAAGATTCTTTCTTGGCGGTTTTTTAAACGTTTTAACGAGCTATCGCTCTACTCAATTATCAGGATTTTGAATCATGTCTCTGACTCACGAAGATATCATCAACGCAGTTGCTGAAATGTCCGTTAAGGACGTTGTTGCTCTGATCGAAGCAATGGAAGAGAAGTTCGGCGTTACCGCTGCTGCTGCTGTAGTAGCTGGCGCTGCTGGCGGCGACGCTGGTGCTGCTGAAGAACAGTCTGAGTTCGACGTTGTTCTGGCTTCTGCTGGCGACAAGAAAGTTAACGTCATCAAGGCCGTTCGCGGCGCTACCGGTCTGGGCCTGAAAGAAGCCAAAGAACTGGTTGATGGCGCTCCGTCTACCATCAAGGAAGGCGTAGAGAAGGCTGAAGCTGAAGAGCTGAAGAAAGCTCTGGAAGAAGCCGGCGCGACTGTCGAACTGAAGTAATCGCGTTGATGCGCAAAAAGCGGCTTAAAACTGCTTGAAAAGCGTATGGCTGGTGGCGAAACGCCACCGGCCTTTTTCCGTTATTTATAGACAGCAAATAAATAATGGCTACACAGCCCATCGCAGGCATGCGACGGACTGGCTTCTCAACCTGGGTGCAGATGCTGGGGAACACTGATGGCTTATTCATATACTGAGAAGAAACGCATTCGCAAGAATTTCGCAAAGTTGCGGCAGGTTATGGATGTGCCATACCTGTTGGCGATTCAGCTCGACTCTTATCGTCGCTTTTTGCAGGATGGCAATTCAAGCGAGGGACGTCGGGATGAAGGCTTGCATGCTGCGTTCAATTCCGTATTTCCAATTGTCTCTTACTCTGGCAACGCAGCCCTTGAGTATGCCGGCTACCGCCTGGGCGAACCCGTATTCGACGTGAAAGAGTGCCAGCAGCGTGGTATTACCTACGCCGCACCTCTGCGCGTCAAAGTGCGCCTTGTGATCTATGACCGCGACTCCTCTACCAAGGCGGTCAAGGACATCAAGGAGCAGGAAGTCTACATGGGCGAAATGCCCCTGATGACTGAAAACGGTACCTTTGTTGTCAACGGTACCGAACGTGTAATCGTATCCCAGCTGCACCGCTCCCCGGGTGTGTTCTTTGACCACGACAAGGGCAAGACACACTCCTCCGGCAAGCTGTTGTACTCCGCACGCATCATTCCGTACCGTGGCTCCTGGCTCGACTTCGAGTTCGATCCCAAGGACAGCCTGTTCGTACGTATCGACCGTCGCCGTAAACTGCCGGCCACTATCCTGCTGCGCGCGCTGGGTTACGAAGCAGAAGAGATTCTGGAAACCTTCTTCGATACCACCGGCTGGACGCTGGAAGGCGACAGCATCTGGATGGACCTGATTCCGGAGCGCCTGCGTGGCGAAACCATGTCCTTCGAAATCAAGGACCCGGATGGCAATGTCATCGTTGAAGCCGGTCGCCGTATCACGCCGCGCCACATCCGTCAGATGGCCAAAGCGGGCATGCAGCAGCTGGAGGTACCGTCCGAGTACCTGATCGGCAAGGCACTGGCACGCAACCTGGTGGATCCGAGCACTGGCGAACTGGTGGCGAACTGCAACGCCGAGATCACTGAAGAGATGATCGGCAAGATGCAGGTGCTGGGCATTGATCGCATCGAGACACTGTATACCAACGATCTGGATTGCGGATCGTTCATTTCAGACACTCTGCGTATCGACCCGACCCGCAACCAGCTGGAAGCACTGGTCGAAATCTACCGCATGATGCGTCCGGGCGAGCCGCCCACCAAGGAATCTGCGGAAGCGCTGTTCGAGAACCTGTTCTTCTCTGACGAGCGTTACGATCTGTCTGCGGTCGGCCGCATGAAGTTCAACCGCCGTCTGGGCCGTGATGAAGTGACCGGTTCCGGTATTCTCGACAAGGATGACATTCTGGATGTCATGCGCACTCTGATCGAGATCCGTAACGGCAAGGGCACAGTCGACGATATCGACCACCTGGGTAACCGTCGTATCCGTTCCGTCGGTGAAATGGCCGAAAACCAGTTCCGTGTCGGTCTGGTACGTGTTGAGCGCGCCGTACGTGAACGTCTGTCCATGGCCGAGTCCGACAACCTGATGCCGCAGGACCTGATCAACGCCAAGCCTGTGGCTGCGGCGATCAAGGAGTTCTTCGGTTCATCTCAGCTGTCGCAGTTCATGGACCAGAACAACCCGCTGTCCGAGGTGACACACAAGCGTCGTGTCTCCGCACTGGGTCCGGGTGGTCTGACCCGTGAGCGCGCCGGCTTCGAGGTGCGAGACGTACACCCGACGCACTACGGTCGTGTCTGCCCGATCGAGACTCCTGAAGGTCCGAACATCGGTCTGATCAACTCGCTGGCGGTATTCGCACGCACCAACGACTACGGCTTCCTGGAAACGCCGTACCGTCGTGTTGTGGATGGTCAGGTAACCGACGATATCGACTACCTGTCCGCGATCGAAGAGAACAAGTACGTTATCGCCCAGGCCTCTGCGGCGATGGACGATGCCGGCCGTCTGACCGACGATCTGGTAACCGTACGTCACCTGAACGAAACCACGGTCATGCCGCCGGAGCGTGTTCAGTACATGGACGTGTCTCCGCGTCAGGTTGTATCCGTGGCTGCGTCCCTGATTCCGTTCCTGGAGCACGATGACGCGAACCGTGCCTTGATGGGTTCCAACATGCAGCGTCAGGCCGTGCCGACCCTGCGTGCCGAGAAGCCGCTGGTCGGTACCGGTATCGAGCGCAACGTGGCGCAGGACTCCGGTGTCTGTGTGACGGCCCGTCGTGGTGGTGTGATCGAGTCCGTTGATGCTGCGCGCATCGTGGTGCGTGTACATGATGACGAAGTACAGGCAGGTGATGCGGGTGTCGACATCTACAACCTGACCAAGTACGTGCGTTCCAACCAGAACACCTGTATCAACCAGCGTTCCATTGTGAACCCGGGTGAAGTGGTACAGCGTGGTGACGTGATGGCTGACGGCCCGTCCGTTGACCTGGGTGAGCTGGCTCTGGGTCAGAACATGCGTATCGCGTTCATGCCTTGGAACGGCTACAACTTCGAGGACTCCATCCTCATCTCCGAGCGCGTGGTACAGGAAGACCGTTTCACCACCATCCACATTCAGGAACTGACCTGTGTGGCGCGTGATACCAAGCTGGGGCCGGAAGAGATTACCTCTGACATCCCCAACGTGGGCGAGTCTGCGCTGTCCAAGCTGGACGAAGCCGGTATCGTGCATATCGGTGCTGAAGTAGGCCCGGGTGACATTCTGGTCGGCAAGGTAACACCTAAGGGTGAAACCCAGCTGACGCCGGAAGAGAAGCTGCTGCGTGCGATCTTCGGTGAGAAGGCGTCCGACGTGAAGGACACCTCTCTGCGCGTCAAGACCGGTACTGTCGGTAAGGTTATCGACGTTCAGGTCTTCACCCGTGACGGTGTACAGAAAGACGAACGTGCACTCTCTATCGAGAAGTCCGAGCTGGATGCGATCCGCAAGGACCTGAACGAAGAGTTCCGCATCGTTGAGCAGGCAACCTTCGAACGTCTGCAGCGCAAGCTGGTCGGTCTGAAAGCCGAAGGCGGTGCCGGTCTGAAGAAGGGTGAGGAGATCACCGAAGCCTTCCTGGCCGAACTGAAAAAGTCTGACTGGTTCAAGATCCGCGTCACTGACGAAAGCGTGAGCGAAGAGCTGGAACTGGCCAAGAAGCAGCTGGAAGAGCGTCGTGAAAACCTCGACAAGCGCTTCGAAGACAAGAAGAGCAAGCTGCAGACCGGTGACGATCTGGCACCGGGCGTCCTGAAAATCGTCAAGGTATACGTGGCAACCAAGCGTCGCGTACAGCCGGGTGACAAGATGGCAGGTCGTCACGGTAACAAGGGTGTTATCTCCGTGATCATGCCGGTGGAAGACATGCCGTATGACGCGCATGGCGAGCCGGTGGACATCGTCCTCAACCCGCTGGGCGTACCCTCGCGTATGAACGTGGGTCAGATTCTGGAGACGCACTTTGGCATGGCCGCGACCGGACTGGGTCGAAAGGTCAACGCCATGCTGGAACAGGAACAGGCCAAGGCCGAGAAGGTCAAGGCGCTGCGTGAATTCCTGGGACAGATCTACAATGATGACCACGGCGGTCTGACTGCCGGCCGTCAGGAAGATCTGGACAGCTTCAGCGACGACGAAATCCTGGAGCTGGCGGCCAACCTGCGCAAGGGTGTCCCGCTGGCAACACCGGTCTTCGACGGTGCCAAGGAAAGCGAGATCAAGGCGCTGCTGCGTCTGGCCGATATGGACGACAGCGGTCAGTTCACGCTGTATGACGGCCGTACCGGTGATCGCTTCGACCGTCAGGTAACCGTGGGTTACATGTACATGCTGAAGTTGAACCACCTGGTCGACGACAAGATGCACGCACGTTCTACCGGCTCCTACAGCCTCGTTACTCAGCAGCCGCTGGGTGGTAAGGCGCAGTTCGGTGGTCAGCGCTTCGGTGAGATGGAGGTCTGGGCACTGGAAGCCTACGGTGCCGCCTACACGCTGCAGGAGATGCTGACCGTGAAGTCGGACGACGTGAATGGTCGTACCAAGATGTACAAGAACATCGTGGATGGCGATCACCGTATGGAACCGGGCATGCCGGAATCGTTCAACGTGTTGATCAAGGAAATCCGCTCACTCGGTATCGATATCGAGCTGGAAAGCGAATAAGTCCTCAATGATCACCAGGCCGGGGCGCAAGCCCCGGCGCAGAGAACTCCGCGAGGAGCTATAGACAATGAAAGATTTGCTGAATCTGCTGAAGTCCCAGGGACAGTCCGAAGAGTTCGACTCCATTCGCGTATCCCTGGCGTCACCGGACATGATCCGTTCCTGGTCCTACGGTGAAGTCAAAAAGCCGGAAACCATCAACTACCGTACCTTCAAGCCGGAGCGTGACGGCCTGTTCTGTGCCAAGATCTTTGGCCCGGTGAAGGACTACGAGTGCTTGTGCGGCAAGTACAAGCGCATGAAGCACCGTGGCGTGATCTGTGAGAAGTGTGGTGTAGAAGTCACTCAGACCAAAGTGCGCCGTGAGCGCATGGGTCATATCGAGCTGGCGTCTCCGGTTGCCCACATCTGGTTCCTGAAGTCACTGCCGTCCCGTATCGGTCTGATGCTGGACATGACGCTGCGTGACATCGAACGCGTACTCTACTTCGAATCCTTTGTCGTGATCGACCCGGGCATGACCACGCTGGAGCGCGGTCAGCTGCTGAACGACGAGCAGTACTTCGAAGCACTGGAAGAATTCGGTGACGATTTCGACGCGCGCATGGGTGCGGAAGCAGTCAAGGAACTGCTGGCCTCTATCGACTTGGAAGAGGAATGCCAGCAGCTGCGTGAAGAACTGCCGCAGACCAACTCCGAAACCAAGATCAAGAAGCTGTCCAAGCGCCTGAAACTGCTGGAAGCCTTCCTCAAGTCCGGCAACGATCCCGCTTGGATGATCATGGAAGTGCTGCCGGTACTGCCGCCGGACCTGCGTCCGCTGGTACCGCTGGACGGTGGCCGTTTCGCGACCTCTGATCTGAACGATCTGTACCGTCGCGTGATCAATCGTAACAACCGCCTGAAGCGACTGTTGGACCTGAACGCACCGGACATCATCGTGCGCAACGAGAAGCGCATGCTGCAGGAGTCCGTCGATGCGCTGCTGGATAACGGCCGTCGCGGTCGTGCCATCACCGGTTCCAACAAGCGCCCGCTGAAATCCCTGGCTGACATGATTAAGGGTAAGCAGGGTCGTTTCCGTCAGAACCTGCTCGGTAAGCGTGTGGACTACTCCGGCCGTTCCGTTATCGTGGTGGGCCCGTACCTGCGTCTGCACCAGTGCGGTCTGCCGAAGAAAATGGCGCTGGAACTGTTCAAGCCGTTCATCTTCTCCAAGCTGGAGCTGCGTGGTCACGCGACCACCATCAAGGCCGCCAAGAAGATGGTCGAGCGCGAAGAGCCGCTGGTGTGGGATATCCTGGATGAAGTGATTCGTGAGCACCCGGTTCTGCTGAACCGTGCACCGACACTGCACCGTCTGGGTATCCAGGCATTTGAGCCGGTTCTGATCGAAGGTAAGGCGATTCAGCTGCACCCGCTGGTGTGTGCCGCGTACAACGCCGACTTTGACGGTGACCAGATGGCGGTCCACGTACCGCTGACCCTGGAAGCCCAGCTCGAAGCCCGTGCCCTGATGATGTCCACCAACAACATCCTGTCACCGGCCAACGGCGAACCGATCATCGTACCGTCTCAGGATGTGGTACTGGGTCTGTACTACATGACCCGTGAGCGCGTGAACGCCAAGGGCGAAGGCATGATCTTCTCCGACATCCGCGAAGTGCAGCGTGCACAGGGTGCCGGTCAGGTTCACCTGCAGGCCCGCATCAAGGTGCGTGTACGCGAAGTGATTCGTGATATCGAAGGCAACGTTGAAGAGCGCTACGAGCTGAAGGACACCACCGTCGGCCGTGCCATGCTGTTTGATATCGTACCGGATGGCCTGCCGTTCTCCCTGGTTGACCAGGCGATGAAGAAGAAGGCGATCTCCAAGCTGCTGAACGAAGCCTATCGTCGCTGTGGTCTGAAAGACACCGTTATCTTTGCGGACCAGCTGATGTACATGGGCTTCCGTCAGGCCACCATGTCCGGCGCGTCCATCGGTGTAAACGACTTCGAGATTCCGGCCGAGAAGGTCGAAATCATCGCTGAAGCCGATAAGGAAGTGAAAGAGATCGAGCGCCAGTTTGCCGACGGCCTCGTAACTCAGGGCGAGAAATACAACAAGGTTATCGACATCTGGTCACGTGCCAACGAGCTGCTGGCCAAGAAGATGATGGATAACCTGAAGGTCGAAAGCGTGACCAACGCCGAAGGCGAAATGGTCGAGCAGGAATCCTTCAACTCCGTTTACATGATGGCGGACTCCGGTGCACGAGGCAGTGCAGCCCAGATCCGTCAGCTGGCCGGTATGCGAGGCCTGATGGCGAAGCCGGACGGCTCCATCATCGAGACGCCGATCGTGGCGAACTTCCGTGAAGGTCTGAACGTACTCCAGTACTTCATCTCGACCCACGGTGCGCGTAAGGGTCTGGCGGATACCGCCTTGAAGACTGCGAACTCCGGTTACCTGACTCGCCGTCTGGTGGATGTGGCGCAGGATGTGGTCATCACTGAAGAAGACTGTGGCACTGATCGCGGCGTTCAGGTACTGCCGATGATCGAGGGTGGCGATGTGATCGTGACCCTGGGTGAACGTGTACTGGGCCGTGTCGTTGCCGAAGACGTACTGGATCCGAGCGGCAAGGAAACCCTGATCCCGGCCGGTACTCTGATTGATGAAGCCTGGGTTCACCGTCTGGAAAATGACGAGGACTACAGCGGCATCGACGAAATCATGGTGCGCTCTGCGATCACCTGTGAGTCTCAGCACGGCATCTGCTCCAAGTGTTATGGCCGTGACCTGGGTCGCGGACACGAGGTTAACCGTGGTGAAGCCGTGGGCGTTATCGCGGCACAGTCCATCGGTGAACCGGGTACTCAGCTGACCATGCGTACCTTCCACATCGGTGGTGCGGCGTCACGAGCAGCGGCAGCGGACAGTATCCAGGTGAAGAACGGTGGTGAAATCCGCCTGCATAACCTGAAGTACGTTGAGCGTACGGATGGCAACCTGGTCGCGACCTCCCGTTCCGGTGAGGTGGGTGTAACCGACGAGCACGGTCGTGAGCGTGAGCGTTACAAGCTGCCCTACGGTGCGATCATCAAGGTTCGTGACGGCTCCAAGGTGGATGCCGGTGCCGTTGTAGCCAACTGGGACCCGCACACCCACCCGATCGTGACCGAAGTAGCCGGTAAGATCGAATACGTGGGCATGGAAGATGGCATCACCGTCAAGCGTCAGACTGACGAACTGACCGGTCTGTCTACCATCGAGATCCTGGATGCCAAGGACCGTCCTGCCGCTGGCAAGGATATCCGTCCGATGATCAAGCTGGTCGACGCCAACGGTGAGAATGTATTCCATCCGGGTACCGAAATGCCTGCGCAGTACCTGCTGCCGGCGAAGGCGATCGTGAACCTGAACGATGGCGCGGATGTACAGATCGGTGACATCCTGGCGCGTATTCCGCAGGAAGGCTCGGTCAACAAGGACATCACCGGTGGTCTGCCGCGTGTTGCCGACCTGTTTGAAGCGCGTAAGCCGAAAGAGTCTGCCGTACTGGCGGAAGTGTCCGGTACTGTCAGCTTCGGCAAGGAAACCAAAGGCAAGCGTCGCATCGTGATTACCCCGCATGACGGTGGTGATCCGGTTGAAACCATGATCCAGAAATGGCGTAACCTGAACGTATTTGAAGGTGAAACCGTTGAGAAGGGTGAAGTGCTGTCGGACGGTCCGTCCAACGCTCACGACATCCTGCGCATTCTGGGCGTGGAAGAGCTGGCCAAGTACATCGTCAGCGAAATCCAGGAGGTTTACCGCCTCCAGGGTGTAGCCATCAACGACAAGCACATCGAAGTGATTGTGCGTCAGATGCTGCGCAAGGCCGAGATTCTGGATGCCGGCGATTCCGACTTTATCCCGGGTGATCAGGTCGAATTTGCCGCCATCGTGGAACAGAACCAGCGCCTCGAAGCTGAAGGCAAGATTCCGGCGAAGTACGAACGCGTGCTGCTGGGTATCACCAAGGCATCGCTGGCAACCGAGTCCTTCATCTCCGCGGCCTCCTTCCAGGAGACCACCCGCGTGTTGACTGAAGGTGCCGTGACCGGCAAGCAGGACTTCCTGCGCGGTCTGAAAGAAAACGTTGTTGTGGGTCGTCTGATTCCGGCCGGTACCGGCCTGGCGTACCACAGCGAGCGCAAGCGTAAACGTCAAATGGCGAATGAAAGCGTGAGTGTAAGTGCCGAGGACGTGCAGCAGGCACTGACCGAAGCGCTGAACGCTTCCATGTCACCAGACGCTGAGTAAATATTGCTCAATAATTGACGTTCAGGGCCGGAATTGATTAAAATTCCGGCCCTTTCGTGCTGGATTCAAATCCGGCTTTTAAATGGTGCTTATAAAACCAATCGTGGAGTTTGCTTAAATGGCAACAATCAACCAGTTGGTACGCAAGCCGCGTAAGCGCAAGGTACAGCAGAGCGACGTTCGTGCGCTTCAGGCATGTCCGCAGCGTCGCGGTGTTTGTACCCGTGTTTACACTACTACGCCGAAGAAGCCGAACTCGGCTCTGCGTAAAGTATGTCGTGTGCGTCTGACCAACGGCTTTGAAGTGTCTTCCTACATCGGTGGTGAAGGCCACAACCTGCAGGAACACTCCGTTGTCCTGATTCGCGGCGGCCGTGTAAAGGACCTGCCGGGTGTTCGTTACCACACTGTTCGCGGTTCTCTGGACTGCTCCGGTGTTAACGACCGTAAACAGGGCCGTTCCAAGTACGGTACCAAACGTCCCAAGTCCTGATCCCGTCGCTCCGACGGTGAAGCTGTTCCAGCCGGTGGCCGCTTAGGGTAGCGTGCTGTTAAAGCGAGACCGAAAGACGATAAGAGTAAGGGCGGATGTGAATACATACCGCATTATCCTGAAGACCTTTAAGAATTAAGAGGGCTTATCCATGCCTAGAAGACGCGTCGCTGCGAAGCGCGAAATCCTGCCGGATCCTAAATTCGGTAACATTACACTGGCAAAATTCATCAACCACCTGATGGTGCACGGCAAGAAATCTGTTGCCGAGCGCATCGTCTATGGTGCGATGGACAAAGTTGAAGAGCGCACCAAGCAGGACCCGCTGGAGCTGTTCGAAAAAGCACTGGAAACCGTTCAGCCGCTGGTTGAGGTTAAATCTCGCCGTGTTGGTGGTGCAACCTACCAGGTACCTGTTGAAGTCCGTCCCTCTCGTCGTATGGCGCTGGCCATGCGCTGGCTCGTAGACGCGGCCCGTAAGCGTGGTGAAAAATCCATGGCCCTGCGTCTCGCTGGCGAACTGGTTGACGCTTCTGAAGGACGTGGCGCTGCTGTCAAGAAACGCGAAGACGTGCATCGTATGGCTGAAGCCAACAAGGCTTTTGCTCATTATCGCTTCTAAATTTCAGAGGAATTGAGTCGTGGCTCGTAAAACTCCTATCGAGCGCTACCGTAATATCGGTATCTGTGCTCACGTAGACGCCGGCAAGACCACAACCACTGAGCGTGTTCTGTTCTACACTGGTCTGTCTCACAAGATCGGTGAGGTACATGACGGTGCCGCTACCATGGACTGGATGGAGCAGGAGCAGGAGCGTGGTATCACCATCACTTCTGCTGCTACCACCTGTTTCTGGCAGGGCATGAACCAGCAGTTCCAGGAGCACCGCGTTAACATCATCGATACTCCGGGACACGTTGACTTCACCATCGAAGTAGAACGTTCCCTGCGTGTACTGGATGGTGCCGTTGTTGTTCTCTGTGCATCCTCTGGTGTACAGCCGCAGACTGAAACTGTATGGCGTCAGGCCAACAAGTACGAAGTTCCCCGCATGGTGTTCGTCAACAAGATGGACCGTGCCGGTGCTGACTTCTACATGGTTGTTGATCAGCTGAAGAAGCGTCTTGGAGCATTCCCGGTTCCGATCAACATCCCGATCGGCGCTGAAGATGACTTCAAGGGCGTTGTTGACCTGATCCGCATGAAGGCAATCATGTGGAACGAAGCCGACCAGGGCATGACCTATGACCTGGAAGACATCCCGGCTGACCTGCAGGACAAGGCTGACGAACTGCGCGAGCAGCTGGTTGAAGCCGCTGCTGAAGCGTCTGAAGAGCTGATGGACAAGTACCTGGAAGAAGGTGAACTGTCCGAAGAAGAGATCAAGTCCGGTCTGCGTGCTCGCACCCTGAACAACGAAATCATCCTGATGCTGGCTGGTTCCGCGTTCAAGAACAAGGGTGTTCAGGCGATGCTGGACGCGGTTATTGAATACCTGCCGTCTCCGACCGAAGTTAAGGCGATCGAAGGTACACTGGATGATGCGGCTGAAACCGTTGAAACCCGTGAAGCTGACGACAGCGCTCCGTTCGCGGCACTGGCATTCAAGATCGCAACTGACCCGTTCGTGGGTACTCTGACCTTCGTACGTGTCTACTCCGGTGTTCTGAACTCTGGTGACAGCGTTTACAACTCTGTGAAGCAGAAGAAAGAACGTGTTGGTCGTATGGTGCAGATGCACTCCAACAGCCGTGAAGAGATCAAGGAAGTGCGCGCAGGCGACATCGCCGCACTGATCGGTCTGAAGGACGTCACCACTGGTGACACTCTGTGTGACCTGGACAACAAGATTGTTCTGGAACGCATGGAATTCCCGGATCCGGTAATCTCCGTAGCGGTAGAGCCGAAATCCAAGGCTGACCAGGAAAAAATGGGTGTTGCGCTGGGCAAACTGGCTCAGGAAGACCCCTCTTTCCGCGTTGAGACCGACGAAGAAACCGGCCAGACCATCATCTCCGGTATGGGTGAGCTGCACCTGGACATCATCGTTGACCGTATGAAGCGTGAGTTCAAGGTGGAAGCGAATATCGGTAAGCCGCAGGTGGCCTACCGTGAGCGTATCCGTCAGCCGGTCGTTGCAAACCACAAGTTTGCTCGTCAGTCCGGTGGTCGCGGTCAGTACGGTCACGTTGTGATCGAATTCACCCCGAGTGATGATGAAGGGCTGGAATTCGTGAACGAGATCGTGGGTGGTGCGATTCCGAAGGAATACATCCCGGCCGTTCAGAAAGGTATCGAAGAGCAGATGAAGAACGGTGTTATCGCCGGCTATCCGCTCATCGGCCTGAAGGCCCGTCTGTACGACGGTTCCTTCCACGAAGTTGACTCCAACGAGATGGCGTTTAAAATCGCCGCATCACAGGCGCTCAAGAAGTATGCAATGGAAGCCAATCCTTGCCTGCTCGAGCCGATGATGAAAGTTGAAGTCGTGACTCCCGAAGAGTACATGGGTGACGTGATGGGCGACCTGAACCGTCGTCGTGGCCTGGTACAGGGTATGGAAGACAGCCCGTCCGGCAAGGTGATCAACGCCGAAGTACCGCTGGGTGAAATGTTCGGCTACGCAACTGACCTGCGCTCCGCGTCTCAGGGTCGTGCGACGTATTCTATGGAGTTCCAGGGCTATGCCGAAGCTCCGCAGAATATTGCCGATGCCGTTATCAAACAGAACTGATAAGCCAATTACTGAATCAAGAGGATTTAATCGTGGCTAAACAATCATTTGAACGCAGCAAGCCGCACGTTAACGTAGGTACTATCGGCCACGTTGACCACGGCAAAACC
>NZ_JACVEW010000036.1 GCF_017776525.1 Marinobacterium alkalitolerans | reverse complement strand
AGCCGAAGCCGAAGCCGAAGCCGAAGCCGAAGCCGAAGCCGAAGCCGAAGCCGAAGCCGAAGCCGAAGCCGAAGCCGCTGATGCTGATGAAGACTCTGATGGTGAGTCAGAGCAGGAGGGAGTGGACTCCATGCGCGATGAGGATGACACCGACACCTCGAACACAGCAGACACGCAAGCCGATGACCAGCCGAAGGAGACTCAGTCATGAAGCAGCTAAACCGTATCGTGCTGGTCAACTGGTATGTACTGGGCGCGGTCGAAATTCCGATCAAGGGCAATGTGGCCATCGTTGGCCCCAACGGCTCCGGTAAATCCTCATTGCTGGATGCGATCCAGACGGTGCTCATGGGGGGGCACAAGCGTCACCTGAGCTTTAACGCCTCGGCAGGGGAGAAAAGTGAGCGATCGCTGCGCACATACTGTCTGGGCTTTATGGATGATCAGGGCAAGAAGGCCACAGCCCGTGAAGACTCATTGACCTATATGGCCCTGAGTTTCTTCGATACCGAGACTGCCAAGGAGAGCTGTATCGGTATTGCCATCAGTGCCTCAACGGCCAGTGCGGAAGAAGATGTGCTGGGCCGGTTTATCCTGCCGGACTTCTCCGTCACGCTGGACGATTTCTCCGTGAAAGAAGGCAAGGGGCGTATGCCGCGTGCCTGGAACGATGTGCGTGAGAGCCTGCTGAAGCAGTGCCCGGACATGATTCTGGAGAAGCGGGCGAACCGCTTTATTCGGGATATGGTGACGCATCTGAGCCATGATCCCCAGATGCCCAATGACGATGACAAGTTCATCAAGAACTTCAAAAACGCCTTGAAGTTTGTGCCGATCGACAGCCCCACCCGGTTTATCCGCGAGTTCGTGCTGGATGAAAACATTGTGCACGTGGGCGCCTTCCGCAAGTCGCTGGATGAATACCGGGCGATGGAGCAGAAGACTCAGGAGGTCTCCAGCCGTATTGGCGAGCTGGAAAAAGTGCAGGAGTTGTGTAGCGGTATCAGCCGTAATGTGAAGAATGCGGTCGAGTATGAGTGGGTGGTGCACGAAACCCGCTTCGAGAATGCCGACCTGCGCAAGGAAGATGCCGCGGAGCGTCTTGAAGAGTACGCCGAGCAGGAAGAAACTCTGCAAGAGCAGCTGGAAGAGAACAGTGCCAAGCTGAACCAGGCGATGCAGGACCTGGCTGATGCGCGTGCCGAACTCAACAGCAGCGACTCTGCTCACAAGATCAATGCTCTGGAGTCCACGGTCAAGGCGCGTCAGCATGAGCAGACCGTGATCAAGGACAAGATCCAGCAGGTGTACAGCCTGCTGCGCACCACCGTGGGCTTTGCCGACCAGCTGGATTTGCTGCCGGAAGGCTTCCGTCCACTGGTTGAACGCTCCGTGGAGCTCTGGCGTTCCGGCGAAGAGCTGCAGGGCGATGCCTGGCCGGCTGAGCCCGTGAGTGTGGACAAGGTGATCGAAGGGCTCAAGTCCCAGGTGGATGAGGTTCGCAAGGCGATCGGCCGCCGTTATGAAGAGTCGGTGATTCGCATCAATGACCTGCGCAGCCTGATTCAGAACCAGAAAAGTGCGGTTGAACAGCTGCAGCAGGGTCGTGCGCCGATTCGTCACAACACCCGTGAGCTGATCGACCTGCTCAGCCAGTACGGCATCGAGTCAACGCCGATCTGTGAGCTGGCTGATATCAACGATGACAAGTGGCGCATTGCGATCGAATCCTTCCTCGGGGCGCGCCGCGAAGCGCTGGTGGTTGCACCGGATCGCGTCAAGGAAGCGATTACCCTGTATCGCCGCAAGGGGCGTCACCTCAAGGGCTGCCGCATCATCAATACCACCAAGAGCCGTGATTGGCTCACGCGCAGCAAGCGCGGCTCACTGGCCGAGTTTATCGACACTGACAACGAGCATGCCCGCGCCTATATGAACCGTGCGCTGGGTGGCGTGATGGCAGTGGAAACCGAACAGGAGCTGTTGCGTCAGGAGCGTGCCCTGACCTATGACTGCATGCTGCAGACGGAAGGCTCGACCACCTCCATCAATGAGCTGAGCCCGATCATGGGCATCCGTCGTCGTCAGGACCAGCTTGAAGTGCAGGGTCGTCAGGTAGACGAGCTGATTGCCGAGTTCACGACGCTTGGCAAGCGACACGAGTCACTGGAAAAACTGCGTGATGCCCTGATCAGCATGACCTCTGGTCTGTCGCAGATTACCGAGAGCGTATTTGACCTGGTGAACCAGCGGGAGCAGCTTGGCTCTGAAATTGCCGGCTATGAGCAGGCGATCGTGGACCTGCGCAACCATGATGACAGTGGTATCCAGAACCGCATTGCCGAACTGGCCGAAGAGCAGAAGCAGATTGAAGCGCGTCAGAAAACACTGATGGACAAGCTGCAGAAAGTCCGGACCGGCATGATCAAGGACAACGCGGCACTGGAAGTGCTTGAGCAGGAGCTGGTAGAGCACGCACAGGCGCGTACCCGCTGTGAAGAGAAACCCCAGTTCGATGCTCAGGCCGCGCAGGAGAAGCGCGACTATCTGGACGAGAGCTGCGGTGGAGAGCTGGAGCGCATCATCTTTGAAGCAGCGAAGAAAGCGCAGTCCGAGCTTCAGCTGCACGAGAAGAAAAAGAATGCGGTCCGTGATGCCGTGGCGCAGTACAAGGCCCGTTACCACGGCGGTGGCATGAGCCACCAGGAGCTGGACAACATCAGTGCCGAGTCCAGCCATGAAGACCTGGAATTCTATGTTAACCAGACGGTTCAGGCACTGCGTGACTCTGAACTGGCCGAGTACACCAAAAAGGCCGAACGGGCGCGTCTGGAAGCGGAAACCGCGTTCCGCTCAGACTTTGTGGCGCACCTGAATGACCAGATCAACAAGATCAAGGACCTGATCCGCGAGCTGAACAGCCACCTGAAGAACCGTCCGTTCCATCAGGAGATGTACAGCTTTGAAATGATGCCCAACCCGGAGTTGAAGGATATTCTCGAGCTGGTTGAAGCCTACACGCGCCTGGATCAGGCCAATGTGGGCACGCTGTTCGATATTCAGCATCAGGGTGAAAACGCTCACCGCGAAGCACTGAACAAGATCCATGATGTGCTGAGTGATGAAGGCGAAAGCAGCCTGCTGCAGGACTACCGCAACTTCTACAACTTCGAGCTGGTTGTGAAGGATCTGGACGGCAATCGCAAGACGACCCTGACACAGCGTATCAAGACCGGCTCCGGTGGTGAGCACCAGGTGCCGTTCTATGTGGCGATGGCTGCAGCGCTGGGTGCGACCTACCGCCTGAAAGAGGGTGGTGACGGTCAGGCGGTTGGTGGCATGAGCCTGTCGGTGTTCGACGAGGCGTTCAACAAGCTGGACTCCGAAAACACCGTCACTTCGCTGGGCTTCATGTCCGATCTGGGTCTGCAGACCATTATCGCGGCCCCGGACGAGAAGTACTCGCTGCTGTCGTCCTGCATGGACACCATTATCAACGTCTGCCGTGACGGGCGTGTGGTGGACCTGGACGTGGAGTTCCCGACGGATCTGGGAAAGGAGCTGCTGGCCTCTGATCACCCCTACAAGATCATGGCCGAAGAGGCAGAAGCGGAAACCCTCTAAGGCTGCAGGCGGGGGAGCCCTCTGGGTAACGCCGCCGGTTCACCTTCCAGGTCCGGAATGAAGCTGGCCAGCAGGCGGTGCTTGTAGTGTACCTGCAACCGCGGCCCGGCCAGCGTTGCGGACCAGCAGTCAGGATGCTCGACCAGTTCCAGCAACAGGCCTCTGGGGCTCAGTGAGATGGTTTCCTGTTCCAGACGCCAGTCACGGTACTGGCCGCTGACCAGCAGGCGCTGCAGGTTGAGTCGATTCCATTGTGGCGGATAGCTTTTGAGCGGGTTGAGCAGTGCGCTGCTGTCAGGCCCGTTCAGATAGGGGTCGCGAGGGAAGGAGCGACGAGCACTAAGGTCGGTATGTACGCCCAGCAGTTCGTTGTCCCGCACGTTGCTGCCAAAATCCAATGTCTCCAGCCCTTCCAGCAAGGCCGTAAGGCTCCACTGACAGCGTTTGATCAATTGCCATGCAGGATCAATGGAGCGCCGCGAGCCCAGGGTATAGCGTACCGGATCCCCCTCTCCGAACAGTGTCAGCTGCAGGAAGTGCGTCTGGAAATCGACCAGACAGCCCGGTCTGTCCACCAGACAGTAGGGGCTTTCTCGACGGCAGAAGGCCATCCACTCCGCACGATTTTCCAGCTGGGGCAGTACTCGGATTATCATAAAGGCTCGCTCTCTCGGGTCCGCAAGTATAAAGCAAACCCACCCACAATGACGATGCAGCGGGGGTGTTCATCCTGCCGGCGATTCTTTATGGTTAGCATTTTGCACAGAATCGGCAATGAATATTCATCCGTTACGTTCCCAGCTTTACGATGAGCTGCATTCGCGGCCCTTCCATGTTATCCCGAGCCCGGCCAGGGTGACCCAGATCGCCCTGTTGTGCTCCGAAGCCGATAAACGCGCTCAGTATGAACACCTCAAGGAGCTGAACAGCATTCTTGGCTGCCCGATCGATCAGGCCGATCAGAACTGTTATGAATATGACTGCGGCAGTTTTCGCTTGAGGCGGGAAAAGCACACCGAGTTTACCACCTACACCTTTATCAACCTGGATGTGCCGGCGGACGCCGACCCTTTTGAAGTCACAGGTCTCACGCCCATCCCCGAGGCTTGGGTAGAAAGCATTCCCGGCGAGATCGTGGCCGCGTTTCATGTGGCCATTGAAGATGCGCGGCAGGGGCCCGAGCCGGAACTGCCCATCGTCAAACAGGCCTTCGAAGAGATGCGTTTGGTGGGCAGCAGTCCGCAAAATGGCGATGCTCGTGTCTGGACCAGCTTCCAGCTGCACTCGGACGGTTTTGGCCGCCTTATGGTCGTCAACAAGCATATGAGTGACAGCCAGCTGGGCCGTTTGACACAACGTCTGATGGAGATCGAAACCTACCGGTTGATGGCTCTGCTGTCGCTGCCCATGGCGCGCTCGGTTTCGCCGGAGCTGGTTCGGATGGATGACCGACTGGCCGACCTTACCCAGAAACTGTCTGAAGAAGAGAGCGTGAATGAGCAGGCGCTGCTGTCGGACCTGATTGAGATGGCATCCAGTATCGAGTCCTGGCGAGCGCGTTCCACGTTCAGATTCAGTGCCACTCAGGCCTACCATGAACTGGTGCTGACCCGACTGGAGGAACTGCGCGAGGACGAGGTGTCCGGCCATCTGACCATCACCGAATTCATGACGCGCCGCCTGACACCGGCCGTACGTACCTGTCAGGCCAGCAGCAAGCGGCTGGAAGATCTGTCCCGTCGTGTGGACCGGGTGTCTGATATGATGCGTACGCGGGTGGAACTGGGCATTCACCAGCAGAACCAGCAGCTATTGAGTTCCATGGACCGGCGTTCGCGTATTCAGCTGATGATGCAGCATACGGTGGAAGGCCTGTCAGTGGTGGCGATCAGCTACTACCTGGTGGGCCTGCTCAAGTTTCTGTTCATTGCCCTCTATGACGCAGGGGTGCCGCTAAACAAGACGCTGGCGACCGGGCTGTCGGTGCCGGTCGTCCTGCTGACGGTCTGGCTGGTGACCCGGCGTATCCATCATCATTTCATCAAGCTTGCCCGGAAAGATACAATCGGAGCAGACAAGCCCTGACGCGGAGTAAACATGAGCGTTGCAGAACAGATCGAATCACTGACCCGTGCCGGCCTGCAGGTGGAGTACTTCCAGCTGGAAAATGAAAGCCACATGCATTCGGGTCCGGCAACCGAGAGTCATTTCAAGCTGGTGTTGGTCAGCCCTGACTTCGCCGGCAAACGTCCGGTACAGCGGCATCAGCTGGTGTACGGGCTGGTATCGGAGCTGATGCAGAACCCGATTCATGCCCTGGCGCTGCACCTGCACACACCGGAGGAATGGACTGCCCGTAACGGTGAGGTACCTCTGTCGCCCACCTGCAAGGGAGGCTCCAAGGCTGACCAGGCCTGATCACAGATGCTTAATCGCTCACGGAGTGATCTCCCACAGCGCCGTCCCTCACTTGAAACAGGCTGCTGTTAGGGAGTTCGCTCCGCGAACGATGGTTGCGTGATCAGCGCGTAATCTGCGCAAACAGGTCGAAATATTCAGGGAAGGTTTTACGGGTGCAGCCAGGATCATTAATGGTGATCGGCGCCTGGCCAAAAGCCGCCAGCGAAAAACACATCGCCATGCGGTGGTCGTCATAGGTATCGATCGCGGCGCTCTGAATGTCTGCCGGTGGCGTGATCTCGATGAAATCTTCCCCCTCGACCACAACTGCACCAACCTTGCGCAGCTCGGTGGTCATGGCGCTAAGGCGATCTGTCTCTTTCACCCGCCAGTTGTACACGTTGCGAATCGCGGTGGGGCCTTCGGCAAAGAGGGCGGTGGTGGCAATGGTCATGGCCGCGTCGGGGATCGCGTTCAAATCAAGGTCGACACCCTTGAGCGCGCCGCGGGTGACCTCGATCCAGGTCGGGCCATAGGTGACCTCAGCGCCCATCTTGCCCAGTACCTCGGCGAACGCCTTGTCACCCTGCACGCTGTCAGCACCCACGCCATACACACGCACAGTACCGCCTGCGATAGCGGCCGCGGCCAGAAAATAGGAGGCCGAAGAGGCATCGCCTTCTACCATGACTTCGCCGGGTGAACGGTACTGCTGCCCGGCTTTCACGACAAACTGCTGATAATCACGGTTCTCGACGCTGACACCGAACAGCTGCATGGTATGCAGGGTAATATCGATGTACGGCTTGGAGACCAGCTCGCCGTCCACGTTGATCACCAGGTCTTCGCTTGCCAGTGGCGCAGCCATCAGCAGGGCGGTCAGGAACTGGCTGGAAATGTTGCCGCGAATACTGACTTCTCCGCCGGTCAGTCCGCTGGCGTGAATCTTCAGCGGCGGATAGCCTTCATCCTTCAAATATTCCACTTGCGCACCCAGTGGGCGAAGGGCATCGATCAAGTCGCCGATGGGACGCTCGTACATGCGTGGCTCGCCCGTAAGGGTAAACTCGCCCTGGCTGGCACAGAGGGCCGCGCACAGGGGGCGCATGGCCGTACCGGCGTTGCCCAGAAACAGCTCCAGTGCTTCAGTTGCCTTGAACGTCTGACCCAGGCCCTTCAGTGAGCAACTGCGACGGTCTTCTGCCAGCGTGTATTCAACGCCCAGTGCCTTCAGCGCCCTGAGCATATGGCGTACATCGTCGCTGTCGAGCAGGTTGGTGATGCGGGTGGTGCCGTTCGCCAGAGCAGCCAGCAGCAGGATGCGGTTGGACAGGCTTTTGGAGCCGGGTATCTGTACTTCGCCGCCAGCATGGCTCAGCGGCTGCAGGGTCAGGGTTTCCATGGATGGCAGCTTCACTTGTAAACGCAGGTCGTAGGCTGCATAAGCTACCGTGTATCGCGCTTGAGGTCGAGTCTCCGAAGGATTAAGAGGCCTTTTGCCGGTCAAGTACCCGATACTGCTCCGGAGAGGCGGCACTGGCGAGGGTGATATTTTCCAGTTCCAGCAGCCGTATCTTGATATCCAGCCCTCCGCCATAGCCGGTCAGCTCACCATTGCTGCCAACCACGCGGTGGCAGGGGATGATGATCGAGATTGGATTGCGGTTGTTCGCGAGACCCACGGCACGAAAGGCCTGAGGGCGTTCGATGGCCCGCGCGATATCGCCGTAACTGCGGACCTCGCCATGGGGGATCTGTTGCAGGGCTGTCCAGACCTCACCCTGAAACGGCGTGCCGACCGGGTTCAGGGGCAGGTCGAAGGTTGTCAATGCGCCGGCAAAGTAGGCCTGAAGCTGGTCCACGCAGGCTTGCAGCAGTGCCGTGGGGGCGGTGACGCCTGTCGGCTCGGCTCTCAACCCGAAATCAACGCGGCAGATGCCTTCGTTATCAGCCTGAAGGGTCAGGGGCCCTACCGGCGTATCCATCAGGACATGCGTATGAATCATGGCACCTCCGCGGTTGTGGTTGATAGGGATCAATGTGTGATGCCCTTGATTGCAGGATAGTGAAAGCAGGAAGTGACCACAACCAAGGAAAACCACTCTATGAGCATTGAGCACCACGATCTCGTCCACGAACTGCCGGAATACCGTGACCAGATTCATACCCTGAAAATGGAAAACGGTCATTTTGCCAAGCTGTTCGATGAGTATCACGAAGTCACGAAAGAGATCGAGCGCATGGAAGCCGAGATTCAACCGGCCTGTACCAAGACCGAAGAGATGTACAAGCGCAAGCGCCTGCAGCTCAAGGATGAACTTTACGAAATGCTGCGTGACAACCAGTAAGCACGCGCTTCATTTGAGCCAATAACACCCGCATTTGCGGGTGTTTTTATAGGAGACACTGGCGTACATTGAAGGCATCGGGCGGGACGAATACGACGTATAGTTCCAGTGGTAGCTGCTGCAAGGAGCATCCGGTGTCCATTTCTGCACCCTCACGTTATACCTGGCGTTACATCTTTGATATTGCCCTCAAGCATCGGCGTGAGCTGGTGTTGGCCAATCTGATCGCCATTCTCGCTGCGGTCATGAGTGTACCGCTGCCACTGCTGATGCCGTTGCTGGTGGATGAGGTTCTGCTGGATCAGCCCGGTGTCGTCGTCGAAACCGTCAACAATCTCTTCCCGAGTGCCTGGCAGGGCGCGCCTCTCTATATCGGCGCGGTTCTGTTGCTGACGGTGGTGTTGCGTCTGCTGGCACTGGGCTTGAACGTGCTTCAGGCACGTCAGTTTACGATTATCTCCAAGGACGTGATCTATCGTATCCGTGCCGGACTGCTGGAGCGGTTGCAGCGGATCTCCATGGCAGAGTACGAAACCCTTGGCAGCGGCAGCGTGGCCTCCCATTTCGTGACGGACCTGGATACGGTGGATCGATTTGTAGGCTCGTCGGTCAGTCGCTTCCTGGTAGCTGTTCTGTCAATCATCGGTACCGCCGTCATCTTGGTCTGGATGCA
Source organism: Marinobacterium alkalitolerans (assembly GCF_017776525.1). Taxonomy (GTDB): domain Bacteria; phylum Pseudomonadota; class Gammaproteobacteria; order Pseudomonadales; family Balneatricaceae; genus Marinobacterium; species Marinobacterium alkalitolerans. The sequence continues at coordinate 8,705 of NZ_JACVEW010000036.1, read as the reverse complement.
CTGGCAACTGGCAATGTTGATTCTGTTCCTGAACCCCTTTGTGATCTGGCTGACCATGGCCGTGGGCAAGCGAGTGAAGCACCTGAAAGCGCGTGAGAACTCGGCTTATGAGCTGTTTCAGGCAGCCTTGACGGAAACGCTGGATGGCATTCAGCAGATCCGTGCCAGCAACCGGGAGAAGCACTATCTGCAGCGGCTGGTGGATCATGCTCTCAGGGTACGCGATCACTCCACCAATTTTGAATGGCGCTCCGATGCGGCCAACCGGTTCAGCTTCATGCTGTTCATGATCGGAGTGGACCTGTTTCGCGCCGTAGCCATGCTGATGGTGGTGTTCTCGGATCTGTCGGTAGGGCAGATGATGGCCGTATTCGGCTATCTCTGGTTCATGATGGGGCCGGTACAGGAAGTGCTGGGCATGCAGTATGCCTGGTTTGGGGCGCGGGCAGCACTTGAGCGCGTCAACCGGCTGCTGGAACTGCATCCGGAGCCTCGCTACCCGGCTTTGCAGAACCCCTTTGGCAAGGGGCAAACCGTCAGCGTCAGTCTGCGTGATATTCACTTCAGCTACTATCCGGGTCAGGAGGTGCTGAGAGGCATCTCGCTGGATATACCGGCGGGGGAGAAGGTGGCATTGGTCGGTGCCAGTGGCGGCGGCAAATCGACGCTATTGCAGGTGCTGCTGGGGCTTTATCCGCCGCAGCAGGGTGAGGTGCTGTTCGACGGCATACCGGTCCAGCGAATCGGGCTGGAGTGCGTGCGCGAGCATGTGGCAACCGTACTGCAACAGCCCGCCCTGTTTAATGGCAGCGTGCGCGACAATCTGGCCATGGGGCGAGAGTATGATGATGCCGAGCTTTGGCAGGCGCTGGACGTGGCTCAACTCAAGCCCTTCGTCATGGCATTGGAACATCGGCTGGATACGATGGTGGGGCGTCAGGGCGTGCGGCTGTCGGGCGGGCAGCGACAGCGGTTGGCGATCGCACGTATGGTGCTGTCTGATCCGGCGGTCGTGATTTTGGATGAGGCGACCTCGGCACTGGATACCGAAACCGAGCATGCCCTGCATACGGCGATGACCGAGTTTCTCAAGGGCCGCACCACCGTCATCGTGGCGCACCGATTGAGTGCCGTGCGTCAGGCTGATCGGGTGTATGTGTTTGAAGATGGGCAGGTGATCGAGCAGGGCAGTCACGCCGAGTTGCTCGATCAGCGCGGGCTCTATTCGCGCCTCTATGGGCAGCGGCAAATGTAACGGACGGCAGGATGCGGCAGCGTTTCAACTGGCATGGCGGCAATCGCGTCGAACTGATGGTGGACGGGGAGACGTTCTTTCCGGTCATGCTGTCTGCGATTGAACAGGCACAGTCCAGCCTGAGACTGGAGTTCTATCTGGTCATCTCCGGCAAGATTCTGGATCGCTTTATTCAGGCGCTGACCGATGCCTGTCGTCGCGGCGTGGATGTCAAACTGATCGTGGACGGGTTTGGCGGCCGCCATCTCAGTCGAGCAGACCGGCACCGTCTGCAAACTGCGGGTGTGGAATTGGTGATTTACAATCCGCTGCAGCTGCAGAAACTGACCCGCAACTTTGCGCGTGACCACCGCAAACTGATGCTGGTGGACGAGCGGTTGGCATTCATCGGCGGTACAGGTCTGGCGGATGAATATTGGCTGTCAGAACGGTCCGGCTGTCCCTGGCATGAGGTAATGTGTCAGGTGGAAGGGCCGGTGGTCGCGGATCTGGCCAGCCTGTTTAACCAGTTGTGGCTCAGGTGTACGGGAAAGGCGCTGTCGCCTCCTTCGGCGCAACCGGAAAAAGGCCAGGCACTGGTGCGCGTGACGATGGTGCAGGGCCTGTATCAGCAGGATATCAAGGTGGCCTTTCTGAACCATGTGCACGCGGCGCGTGAGCGTGTTTGGCTGGCGACAGCCTATTTCATGCCGTCACTGTCGATTCGGTCGGCCTTGCGCAAGGCTGCCCGGCGCGGAGTGGATGTACGCATGCTGGTGGCGGGTCCTTACACCGATCAGTTTTGGGTCTATCATGCATCCAAGCGCTATTATCGACGCCTGCTGAACGCCGGAGTGCGGATTTACGAATATCAGCCGCGTTTTCTGCACGCAAAAGTGGGGCTGGTGGATGAATGGGTGTCACTGGGCTCATGCAATCTGGACCACTGGAACTTGCGCTGGAATTTGGAAGCCAACATTGAGGTGGTTGAGCCTGAGCTTCAGCTGCGCGTTGAGCAGTTGATTGAGCGCGACCTGGAGCAGTGTGTGGAAATCACTGCTGAAAGCTGGTCGCGTCGCCCCTGGCACCGCAAGGTGAAGGAACTGGTGTGGGCACTGATCAGTCAACTGGTATTGAAGATCAAGTAGGGAGAAGCCGATGAACAGGTTAATCATTGCGGCAACGCTGGGCGTGTCGCTGGTGTTGAGCGGGTGTGCCCAACAGGGACTGTATGGCACCAGTTATAGCCGCAGCCAGGTGGGTCAGGCGCAAACGGTACAGTATGGCAGCGTGGAAGCCGTCACACCGGTCGTGATTGAAGGCCGTACGGACGGCATTGTGGGCAGTGGTACAGGGGCTGTCGTGGGTGGCATCGCCGGTAATCAGGTAGGCGGTGGCAGCGGACGTACTCTGGCAACCGTTGTCGGTGCCGTTGCAGGCGGCCTTGTAGGGCAGCGCATCGAAAAATCTGCCACCGAGCGCCAGGGACAGGAAGTCACCATTCGTCTGGACAGCGGGCGTGTGATTTCAGTGGTGCAGGAAGTGCAGGAAGGTCAGTACTTCCAGCCGGGTGAGCGGGTCCGTGTACTGGGGCAGGGGGGTTCGCTGAAAGTCACCTACTGAGCCGACAGGCAGTGGTTGAGGCAGGTGAGCACCTGCCTCGCGCGGGTGTTACTTGTTCGGGGCGTGGAAATGCAGGTACAGGTCGATCAGCACTTCCGGGATCTGCACCGCCATCTCTTCTCGCAGTGCACGGTCACGGCTGATTTCGACCACATCTTCATCCTCGAACAGATCTGACGCGACCATTACCGGCAGCAGCAGTCCCGCCACGGTTTCCTCGTCCTGACCAAACCAGGCTTCTTCGTGCTGGAAGACACCTTCCATAAAGGCTTGAGCCCAGACGGTCAGCTCGGTGGTGTCTTCATCGTCCTCGGGTTCCAGCGTCAGGTCGCAGGGCAGCAGAATTTCCTGATCGTTGTAGAGATCGTTGCCAATGGTGCGGTACAGCTTGCGCAACAGGTCCTGAATCTCCTGCTTTTCACTGTCGGATGACCACTTGGGCTCACCGTCAAACAGTTGCTCCATCCACTCGGGCTCGGCAATCGGCTCCGGGCTGATATTCAGGGCACAGAGAAAACCGTGTGCGCCGATCAGGTCCAGTGCTTCGTCTGACACCGCGGGCGAGAACAGAAATTCTTCCAGACGATCCAGCTCGTCTTCAGTGATCAGGGCGATATTGGCAGTCATGGCTTTTGGCTATCCGCATAAGAGAAACAGCCATGATTCTAACCCGAACAGACGGTCAGGGATATGGTGCAGGATGACTTCGTGGCAGTGATTGCGGATAATGCCTCCCCATGATTGAGCGCGCCCAACACATACTGGCTGAAGTCTTCGGCTTTGAGTCCTTTCGCCCCCCTCAGGACGAGGTGGTCAAGACACTGATTCAGGGGCAGGATGCGCTGGTGGTGATGCCAACCGGCGGGGGCAAGTCTCTCTGCTATCAACTGCCTGCGCTGGTGCGCGACGGCTGTGGCATCGTCGTGTCTCCGTTGATCGCACTGATGCAGGACCAGGTCAGTGCCCTGTCACAGCTGGGCATTCGTGCGGGCTGTCTCAACTCCTCCATGTCCCTGGATGCCCTGCAGGCTACCGAGCAGCAATTGCGTACCGGTGAGCTGGATCTGCTGTACGTGGCGCCGGAGCGGCTGCAGACCCCACGCACTCAGCAGTTGCTCAGTCAGTGTCGTCTGGCGCTGTTTGCAATCGATGAAGCGCACTGTGTATCCCAGTGGGGGCACGATTTCCGGCCTGAATACATGCAGCTCAACCAGCTGCGTCACCTGTTTCCGGGTGTGCCCCGAATCGCCCTGACGGCGACGGCCGATGCCAGAACCCGGCAGGAAATCGTAGACCGACTTGAACTGACGGACGCGCAACGGTTTGTGTGTGGCTTTGACCGCCCCAACATCCGATATCGCATCGGGCAGAAAGACCGGGCGCGTGAGCAGCTGCTGCGTTTTATCCGTGAGGAGCACCCCCAGGACGTGGGCGTTGTTTACTGTCTGTCACGCAAGCGTGTGGAAGAAACCGCGGCCTGGCTGTGTGAGCGGGGCTTCAATGCCTTGCCCTACCATGCCGGTCTGGAGGCCGGGCTGCGTCAGCACCATCAACACCGCTTTCTCACCGAAGAGCCGGTCATCATGGTGGCCACCATCGCCTTCGGCATGGGCATTGATAAGCCCAACGTGCGCTTCGTGGCACATCTTGACCTGCCGCGCTCGATAGAAGCCTACTATCAGGAAACCGGCCGCGCCGGTCGCGATGGCCTGCCCGCTGATGCCTGGATGGTCTATGGACTGCAGGACGTGATTTTTCTGCGCCAGATGCTGGAAGGATCGACGGCCGAAGATGCCCAGAAGCAGATCGAACGGCAGAAACTGGAAGCGATGCTGGGGCTGTGCGAAATCACCAGTTGTCGACGTCAGGCGCTATTGGAGTACTTCGGTGAAGACGACCACGCCCCCTGTGGCAACTGTGATACCTGCCTGGAGCCGGTACCGGTCTGGGATGGAACCGAGCCTGCCCGCAAGGCACTGTCGGCTGTTTACCGCAGTGGTCAGCAGTACGGGGTGAACTATGTCATCGACATCCTGCGCGGCCAGTCCAACGAAAAGACCCGACAGCGCGGGCATGAGCGGCTTTCCACCTGGGGAATCGGCAAGGAGCTGGATGCACGCGAATGGCGCTCCATCTTCCGTCAGCTTGTGGCCAGGGGGTACCTGAATGTGGACCCTCAAGGGTTTGGCGTGTTGCACCTGAGTGAACGATGCCGTCCCCTGCTGCGCGGAGAGGAAAGCCTGGAGCTGCGGCGTGATCTGCGCGCAGCTGCCGCTGGCGGCAAGTCACGCAGTGGTGCGTCCTCTGCGCGTCAGCAGCGACTGGATGCGGATGAAAAGCAGCTTTGGGAAGCACTGCGCGGCCTGCGTAAACAGATTGCGACTGAGCAGGATGTGCCGCCCTATGTGATCTTCCATGATGCCACTCTGATGGAAATGGTGCTCTATCGTCCCCTGCAGCCGGAACAGTTGCGTCGCCTGAGCGGGGTTGGTGAGCGCAAGCTGGCGCTCTATGGCGAGCCGTTTATGGAACTGATTGCCGAGCACAATGCGCAGGCCGATTCGGCACAGAGCGACCAGGCCGAACAGTCCTTGATGCTCTATCGCTCGGGCATGACGGTTGAGCAGGTGGCGCGGCAGCAGAAGCTGTCACCCAACGTCATCTATGGACACCTGGCACAGGCGATCCGCTCGGGGATGATCAGTGTGGATGAAGTGGTTGAGTTGCCGGCCAGTGAGCGTTCGGAGATCGAAACCACTATTCGTTTTTGTCACCAGCAGTTCGGGGACTCCCTCAAGTCGGTTCACGAAGCGCTGGAGGGACGTTATGACTACGGTCTTTTGCGCTGTATTCGTCAAGGCATGGCACTGTGATAGAGGCGTTGCCCGCGCCGCTGGCACTGTTTCTCAGTGCTCTGATTTCGTCCACGCTGCTGCCGGGTGGCTCTGAGGTTCTTCTGGTGTGGCTGGTTCGATCGTCAGAATACTCCCACCTGTTGCTCTGGTTCAGTGCCACTCTGGGCAATGTGCTGGGCAGCCTGCTGACCTGGGGGATGGGCTTCTGGATTGCCACCCGTTTTCCCCTGAAAGCTCTGGAGAAACCGGGCCATCAAAGGGCCCGACGCTGGCTTGAGCGTTACGGGCCGCTGGGGTTGTTGCTGGCCTGGCTGCCGATTGTGGGGGATCCTTTGTGTCTGGTCGCCGGCTGGCTGCGGATGAATTTCCCGCTCAGCCTTCTCATGATTACGCTGGGCAAGTCACTGCGCTATGCTGTTGTTCTGAGCTTGGCCAGCTGAGGCTTGCATGACACGACTACTGCTGCTGCGCATTATCCAACTGATTCTGCTGCTGATTTTGATTCTGTTGCTGGCCAACAAATGGTTCAGCCAGGTCAATGATTTCTGGTGGCAGCGCCCGGTAAAGGTCGTGCTGTACCCGATCAACGCTGACAGTGAACCCCTCACCGGGGCATTTATTGATCAGTTGAGCGAAGAGCACTTTGAGGATATCGAGGGCTTTTTCCAGCGCGAGGCCAAACGCTATCGCCTTGAGCTGCAACAGCCCGTGCTGGTTGATCTGGCGCCACGCATCGATTCATTGCCCCCGCAGGTACCGGATGATGCCAGCATCCTCGATGCGATCTGGTGGTCTGTCAAAATGCGCCTTTGGGTGTGGCAGCACGACAGCTATGTCGGAGACGCTGACGCCCGCATCTTCATGAATTTTCACCTTCCCGGGACCGATCAGCCCATGCCGCGCCACTCGCTGGGGTTGCAGCGTGGCCAGATCGGACTGGTGAACGGCCTGGCCGGTATCGACTATCTGGGCCGTAACAACCTGATTGCGGCGCATGAGCTGCTGCACACCTTCGGGGCGACCGATAAATATGACCCTGACACCAATCAGCCGGTCTGGCCTGATGGCTATGCGGAGCCGACCAAAACGCCACTGTACCCGCAAACCAAAGCGGAAATCATGGGGGGACGGGTACTGGTGAGTCCGGGCTGGGCGATGCTGCCGCCGGACCTGGAACATGTGATTATCGGCGCGGCAACCGCCATTGAGGTCAACTGGCTGGCGGCGCCTCAACCGCCACAAAAATAGCCTTTCTTGACCAGCGGTGTCGGCCTGTAGGACAATACGCGCCATCGTCACTCAGGTTGATTGGAGGCTTTTAGCGGGTAATCGCGGTTTTTGCAGGTTAATTCCTGCCAGTTTGCTGCTTTTTTGCTGTACAGATCCATTGTGCAACCACCCGTTACACTTGGACCTTCCCCCACTGGTCACTGCACGCTCGGCCAGTCATCTCCTGAGTGTCCCCTTTCATCTGTTTTGCACACAGGCACGTCATGCTGATGGGTCTGTCGTTCAGATTTCAGATTAACCGCAATTTGCAAGGGAGCTCATGAACTCACATACACCCATCGATGCCGTACAGATTGCCGAAGCCGAAATGGCGCCGGCGTTTAAAGTTTATACCGCCCGTCACCTGCAGCAGATTCCGCAGCTTCAAACGCTGCCGGAACAGCTGAAACACGAGATGGAAGTGGTTTCATCCGTGCTGCCGTTTCGCGTCAACAATTACGTGATCGACCAGCTGATCAACTGGGATGATCCCATCAACGATCCCATGTTTCAGTTGACCTTCCCGCAGCGCGGGATGCTCAAGCCGGAGCACTATGATGCGGTTGAAGCGGCGCTGGCGACGGAAGACAAGGCTGAAATCAAGCGTGTCGTGAATGAAGTGCGTCAGGCGCTGAACCCGCACCCCGCCGGTCAGATGGAAAAGAACATTCCGCGCGTGAACGGTGAGCCGGTCAACGGCATTCAGCACAAGTACAACGAAACGGTGCTGTTTTTCCCCAGCTCCGGTCAGGTGTGTCACAGCTACTGCACCTTCTGTTTCCGCTGGGCTCAGTTCGTGGGCGATCAGTCCCTGAAAATTGCGGCCAAGGAATCCGGTCAGCTGTGTGACTACCTGCGTGAGCACCCGGAAGTGACCGATGTGCTGATCACCGGTGGCGACCCCATGGTGATGAAGACCAAAAACCTGCGTGCCTACCTGGAACCGCTGCTGGAACCGGAGTTTGATCATATTCGCACCATCCGTATCGGCTCCAAGGCACTGACCTTCTGGCCGTACCGCTTTGTGACCGAGGCGGACAGTGATGACTTGATGGAACTGTTCCGCGAGATCATTGCCGCTGGCAAGCACCTGGCATTCATGGCGCACTACAATCACTGGCGCGAGATGGAAACCGACATCCACCGTCAGGCGGTTGCACGTATCCGTGAAACCGGCGCTCATATCCGCAGCCAAGGCCCGCTGTTGAACCATATCAACACCGAAGCAGATGACTGGGCCAGAATGTGGCAGACCCAGGTCGAGCTGGGCATCCAGCCGTACTACATGTTCGTGGAGCGTGATACCGGTGCTCAGCACTACTTTGAAGTGCCGCTGGCCGAAGCCTGGAATACCTACCGCAGTGCCATGAAGCAGGTCAGCGGTATTGCCCGTACCGCCCGTGGCCCCTCCATGTCGGCCACGCCCGGCAAGGTAGAGATTCAGGGTGTCACCGAGATCAACGGCGAAAAGGTCTTTGTGTTGCGCTTCATCCAGGGCCGCAACCCGGACTGGGTACAGCGTCCGTTCTTTGCCAGGTACGATGAAAAGGCAACCTGGCTGAACCATCTCAAGCCTGCATTCGGTGAAGAGAAGTTCTTCTTTGAAGACTGATGCTCCGGTTTGAGTGTCGAAAAGGGCTGCCTTCGGGCCACTGCTGTCCCATAAATGGCAGCAAATGAGAAAGCCTGAATCCAAGTGAGTAAAATGAGAGTGCGACCAAACA
>NZ_JACVEW010000035.1 GCF_017776525.1 Marinobacterium alkalitolerans | reverse complement strand
TGTTTGGTCGCACTCTCATTTTACTCACTTGGATTCAGGCTTTCTCATTTGCTGCCATTTATGGGACAGCAGTGGCCTGAAGGCTGCCCTTTTTCGTTCATGCGCCCTTCGCCAGCGGCAACCCCTGCGCCAGTGGCCGCAAACGATCACTGATCCTCGCAAAGACCTCTTGCCGCCAGGGCTCGGCTTCATTCACCAGCTGATGGCGTGCCTCAGCCAGCTGCTCAATGCTGGCCTGCGGCAACAGTCGGGCTAGCACCTCCAGGTTGTGCGCCCATTCCAGCGTCGCGTCATCCGTGCCCTGCATCACCAATGCCGACAGGTTCAACGCCGTTGCCGCTTCCACACGCTCGACCCATTCCAGCATGGCTCCGACCCACCCCACATCCACGAAATGCTCCTTGAGCGGATCCGAGTGTCGCAGGAACCGGGTGAAGTCAGCGTCATTGGAGCAAAGCGTCGGCTCCCGATGCACCCGCTTGAGGCACCAGTGAAACCAGCGATAGGTCCGTTCCACTCGGTTGAAGTGCTGAGGCCGGATCAGCGGGGACAGCAGGATGCGGTCCTCCACAGGCAACTGGTGCAGCTGCCGATTCAGCTCCGCCTGCAGCCAGATGGCACTGCCGGTACTCTGCCCAATACCGACCCAGGGAGCCTGCAAACGCGACTGGTGCCGGCGCAGGATACTGGCCAGCTGACGCGCATAGGTATCAAAGCTGTCGATCGCCAGCCGCTGGCCACCGGACAGGCCATGGCCGGGCAGGTCGTACATCAGCACATCCCAGCGCTGCTCCAGCAGGTGCTGAACCAGATGACGGTAAAGCGCCGCATGATCGGTATAGCCATGCACCAGAATAACCGTGCCACGGCTATGAGTACGGTGAAAATGCTGCACCACCAGCTGTGTATCCCCTACCAGCTCAACCCCGATGCTGTAACCGGCCAGATCAGCCACGGCATGCAGGGCATAGTAATCAAGGTAGGCCTGAATATTGGGCCCGCACAGGGTCTGCTCCCCCGGAACAAACGCGTCCAGCTCTTCTCGCAAGTGACAGGGCCTGAAAGTGGGGGCGGAGAGAAGCCCGGACGGCATTATTCTTGTTGTGGTCAAGGTCATACTCCTGAACTCGGATGGAACGGACTCTGATTCTGCCTCGACTCCATGTGCCCCATTTGACAAAGTGATGACAAAACCATGAATTCAGTGCGGGGACTGGTATCACTATAGCGGCAGAACCTTACCGGCACGCGAAACGACTGATCTTCGACAGCGCCTGAGGCGGCCTCCCCACACCAGTGGTTGACGCCCTGCCGGGAAAGCCTGATGATCATTTCAGACATCCAACCCGGTTCAAGGAGAACGCCATGTCGGACACCCCCGCTCCACTTCAGGCAGAGGACGCAAGCCCTGGAAATGCCAAAATTGTCTACATCCTGTATCTGGTGGGCCTGATTGTCGGCATCACCAGCATCGTGGGGGTCGTGATGGCCTACATCTACAAAGGGGACGCTCCGGCCTGGCTCAGGGATCATTACCGCTGGCAGATCCGGACGTTCTGGATCGGCGTGCTCTACACCCTGATCGGCATGCTCACCTCCATGATTCTGGTGGGGTACCTGGTCCTGCTGTTTGTACTCATCTGGTACATCGTACGCTGTGTGAAAGGCCTGCAGGCACTGGACAAGCGTCAGCCGCTGGCCGACTCGGGCAGCTGGCTGTTCTAAAATTACGACAAGCAGCCAATTCGCTCTTCGCACCTGCAAAGGGCTGCTCCCGGCAGCCCTTCCTTGTAAAAAAACAACCTAAAATTCACGAAAAACTGTCAACAACACCCTATCTTTCACTAAATCCCCACCATCGAACCACTTCTTCATACTTTAGGCGCAAATGCGGGACAGGCGCTTTTTTTTGCGCTATTTTCGCAATGCACAATCCTTTAATGGACAGTTTTCACGGTCGACCGGACCCTGCAGTACCGGTCGCAGACGATTAGACAATTGGGGCAAGATGATGAGCCAACGGGTACAGGTCGGTGGCCTGCAGGTCGCCAAAGAGCTTTACGATTTCATCAATAACGAAGCACTGCCGGGCACCGGCGTCGATGTGGACCAGTTCTGGAGCCGCTTCGACAGCATCGTACACGACCTCGCACCGCGTAACCGTGAACTGCTGGCCAAACGCGACGCCCTTCAGGCACAGATTGATGCCTGGCACCGGGACAACCGTGGCGATGCCTTCAACTTTGATGCCTACAAATCCTTCCTGCAGGAGATCGGTTACCTGCTGCCTGAAGGTGAAGACTTCACCGCCACCACCGAAAACGTAGACCCGGAAATGGCCACCATGGCCGGTCCGCAGCTGGTGGTACCGGTGATGAACGCCCGTTACGCCCTCAACGCTGCCAACGCACGCTGGGGCAGCCTGTATGACGCGCTGTACGGCACTGATGCCATCTCCGAAGCCAATGGCGCGGAAAAGGGCAAGAGCTACAACCCGGCCCGCGGTGCCAAGGTCATCGCCTTCGGTCGCGACTTCCTCGATGAAAGCGCCCCTCTGGCGGGCGCATCCCACAAGGACTCGGCCGGTTACAGCATTCAGAACGGTCAGCTCTGTGTGGCCCTGCGCGATGGTGGCGAAACCACGCTGGAAGACGGTTCTCAACTGGCCGGCTACAACGGCAGCGCCAGCAACCCCACCGCCATCCTGCTCAAGCACAACGATCTGCACTTTGAAATTCAGATCGACCGTGACAGCCAGATCGGCAAATCCGATGCGGCCGGCGTCAAGGACATCCTGATGGAAGCGGCGCTGACCACCATCATGGACTGCGAAGACTCCGTGGCGGCCGTGGATGCCGAAGACAAGGTGCTGGCCTACAAGAACTGGCTCGGCCTGATGAAGGGCACCCTGACCGAAGAGATCGCCAAGGGCGGCCAGACCTTCACCCGCAGCATGAACCCGGACCGCGAATACACCGCACCGAACGGTGGCAGCCTGACCCTCAAGGGCCGCAGCCTGATGTTCGTGCGTAACGTAGGCCACCTGATGACCAACCCGGCGATCATTGACCGCGAAGGGAACGAGATCCCCGAAGGCATCATGGACGGCGTGGTCACCACCCTGATCTCGCTGCACGATCTGCAGGGCAACGGCCAGTTCCGCAACGCCACCACCGGCTCCACCTATATCGTGAAGCCGAAAATGCACGGCCCGGAAGAAGTCGCCTTCGCCAACGAGCTGTTTGGCCGCGTCGAAGATGCTCTGGGCCTGCCGCGCTACACCATGAAAATGGGCATCATGGACGAAGAGCGCCGCACCACCGTCAACCTGAAAGAGTGCATCCGCGCCGCGAAGGAGCGTGTGGTCTTCATCAACACCGGCTTCCTCGACCGCACCGGTGACGAGATCCACACCTCCATGGAAGCGGGACCGATGATCCGCAAGGGTGACATGAAAGGTGCCGCCTGGATCAAGGCCTATGAAGACTGGAACGTGGATATCGGTCTGGCCTGTGGCCTGAGCGGCCGCGCCCAGATCGGCAAGGGCATGTGGGCGATGCCGGACCTGATGGCCAACATGCTGGAGCAGAAAATCGGACACCCGCTGTCCGGCGCCAACACCGCCTGGGTCCCCTCTCCGACCGCCGCTGCCCTGCACGCGCTGCACTACCACAAGGTTGACGTCTTCGCCCGTCAGCAGGAGCTGAAGAACCGCGAACGCGCCAGCCTGGACGACATTCTGACCATCCCGGTGGCGCAGAACCCGAACTGGAGTGCCGAGGAGATCCAGCAGGAACTGGATAACAACGCTCAGGGCATTCTCGGTTACGTGGTGCGCTGGGTTGATCAGGGTGTCGGCTGCTCCAAGGTACCGGATATCAACGATGTGGGCCTGATGGAAGACCGTGCGACGCTGCGTATCTCCAGCCAGCACATCGCCAACTGGCTGCATCACGGTATCTGCTCTGAAGAGCAGGTGATGGAAACCATGCAGCGCATGGCCGCTGTCGTTGACCGTCAGAACGCCGGTGACGCCGCCTACCAGCCGATGGCACCGCACTTCGATGACAGCATCGCGTTCCAGGCCGCCTGTGAGCTGGTATTCAAGGGCTGTGAACAGCCCAGCGGTTACACCGAGCCGGTGTTGCACCGTCGCCGTCTGGAGCTGAAGGCCAAACAGGCCGGCTAACGCTCCTGCAACAGCACCGGGAAGATACACGCCCCGCCAGTTCTGCTGGCGGGGCTTCTTTTTGCCTGCAGAACTGCCGCCGTGCAGCCTTGGCACCGGTTTGCTAGAGTCGGGGCAGAACCGGCGACGGACCGCATGTCGCCTTCCCGCTTGTACGAGGAGTCACCGTCATGAATATTCTGCTGTGCGCACAGGGTCAGGATGCCATCGAATGGCAGACACACCTGCACAGGCGCTTGCCACATGCCCACATTCGGATCTGGTCGGAAGAAACCGGTACGGAGACTCAGGCGGACTATGCGCTGGTCTGGAAACCACCCACTGCGTTATTTGATCAGCAACAGCAGCTCAAGGGCATCATCAACCTGGGCGCTGGCGTCGACAGCCTGCTCAAGCTGCCCAACCTGCCCCGGGACGTGCCCGTGCTGAAGCTGCGCGATGCGGGCATGGGCCGCTGGATGAACGACTATATCCGCTACGGCGTACTGCATTTCACCCGGGACTTTGACCAATATCGCCAACAGCAGCCGGCCCACCAGTGGCGCCCGCAGGATATCGAGCCCCCCGAGGCCTGGCCGGTCGGGATTCTTGGCGCGGGAGCACTGGGCCAACAGGCTGCCGAAATGCTGCAACAGATGGGGTTTCCGGTGCGTTGCTGGAGTCGAACCGCCAAGCAGCTGCCCGGCATTGAAAGCCATCAGGGAACCGATGAACTGACTGACTTCCTCCGCGGTGTACGCCTGCTGGTCAACCTGCTGCCCAACACACCGGATACCCGCGGCCTGATCAATGATCAAAGACTGTCTCTGCTGGCACCCGGCGCCGGCTTGATCAGCTGTGGACGGGGCGAGGTGGTGGATCCCTCGGCCGTGCTGCACGCGCTGGACAGCGGCCAGCTCAGAGGCGCACTGCTGGACGTGTTTGAACAGGAGCCCCTGCCGGAAACGTCTCCGCTATGGGATCACCCCGCCGTGCTGATCACCCCACACATTGCCGCCCCCACACCGGTGGCCACGGCAGCAGATCAGATTGTGGAGTACATCGAGCAGCTTGAAGCGGGACAGGTGCCGGATCCGGTAGACCCGACACTGGGGTACTGAGCGAATCAGTCGCGGTATTTGTCGTGACAGGCCTTGCAGCTCTGGGCCAGGCGCCCCAGTTGCGGGCGCAACTGATCCACCGCATCCGCCTGCCGGGCGGCTTCATGCAGCGCCCGGCTGCGCGCCTGCATCTCGCCCATCATCTCCTCAAAACGCGCCTTCTGCTGCCAGATACGGTAGGAGGCACGCGTATCAACCTCGTTGCCACGTGCACTGCGCTTATCCGCAAACCCTTCGAGCAGGATACCGCTGAGGAAAGCAATACGGCCGGCCCTGCGCTCGAAATCAGCGGCATCGAAGTCGCGGCGGCCCTGCACCTGTGCGGCCAGTTCCGAAAGATTCCACTCCATCGCACGGTACACGCCCTGACGGTACTCAATGGCAGCGTCCACATCCACCTCTGCCGCCACCAGCTGACCGCTCAGGCCCAATACCAGCCCTGCCAATATCGTTGCTTTTACTCTCACCCTTGCCTCCTTAAATCTCGCGATCAAAGTAAAGCTCGACACCACCCAGCTCGGACACCTCATGCAGCCACTGCTTCAGCCGCTCGGGGAACGCCAGCCCTTTCACCAGAGTAAGATACTGCAGCGGGGGAAAGTTCATCACATCGTTCCAGCTCAGAGTGTTGCCCTGTTCCGAAGGCAGGCTCAGGGGCGGCAGGTCGGCCAGCACCTGTTCCACTTTGGCCTGATGTTCGGCAGTGCCGGCCAGCGCCTCGGCAAAGCTCATGCCCAGTATCGCTTCCTTGTTGCGCTGGTAGTAGGCACGAGCCGATTCCGTCGCAAAGGTACGTAACCCCATGTGGATAACACGCGGATAGGATAATGCCTGACAATGCAGCTGTATCGGCTGCAACAGGGGCTGAATGGCTTCGTTGAGCTGCAGCGGCCTCAGTGCCTTGGCCCCCTCACCCAGCTCGTCCAGCAGCTTGGCAATGTCCATGCTTTCACTGATCGCAATGCCCTGATGCTCGAAAATCGGCACCATTTTCTTGCCGATCAGTTGCTGACAGCTGTCCTCATCATCATTGAGCAGCACAATCTGCTCCAGATCGGCGACCTGTCGATAATGCGCGACCAGCAGCGTACGAATACAGAAAGGGCAATGGTCGTAGATGTAGAGTCGGGACAAGGTGTCACTCCATCAGGTTACGAAAGTCGCTATCCTGACAGCATCCCGGAATGAAGCCAAGGGCATGCCCGAGCCGATGGCTCGGAGATACCCCTGGCAAAGTGGCGGGTGGATTCAGTGGTTCAGGATCTGACTCAGGAACAGCTTGGTGCGTTCGTTCTGCGGATTATTGAAGAACTCGTTGGGCTCGTTCTCCTCCACAATCTGTCCCGCATCCATGAAGATCACACGGTCAGCCACCTTCTTGGCAAACCCCATCTCGTGCGTCACGCAGAGCATGGTCATGCCTTCCTGTGCCAGTTCAACCATGACATCCAGCACTTCCTTGATCATTTCCGGGTCAAGGGCAGAGGTGGGCTCGTCAAACAGCATGATATTGGGGTTCATGCAGAGCGAGCGGGCGATCGCCACACGCTGCTGCTGACCACCGGAGAGCTGCCCCGGATACTTGTCCGCCTGATCCGGAATCTTCACGCGCTCCAGATATTGCATGGCGGTGGCTTCCGCTTCTGCCTTGGGCTTTTTCTGCACCCAGATCGGGCCCAGCGTCAGGTTTTCCAGAATGGTCAGGTGCGGAAACAGATTGAAGTGCTGGAACACCATGCCCACGTCCTTGCGGATGGTTTCGATGTTCTTCACGTCGTTGATCATCTCAACGCCGTCCACAACCAGAGAACCTTCCTGGAACTCCTCCAGCCGGTTGATGCACCGAATCGTGGTGGACTTGCCCGACCCCGAAGGCCCACAGATAACGATACGCTCACCTTTCTTTACCCGCAGGTTGATATCACGCAGGACGTGAAAGTTGCCATACCACTTGTTCAGATTCTCGATAACGATGATGTCTTCAGCACCGGAAGACGATTTAACGGCGCTCATGGTTAACCCCTTTTATCGGTATTCATCTGGCGCTCGATCCTGCGGGCGAGCAGAGACATGCTGAAACAGCTTGACCAGAACACAAGGAAAACAAACAGATACCCTTCCAGCGCATGGCCACCCAGCCAGTAGGAGTTGGACAGGGCTGTCTGCAGGGTTTGTACCACCTCGGGTATGCCGATGATCAACAGGAAGGTGGTGTTTTTGAACAGCATGACAAAGGTCGCCAGGATGTTCGGCATGGACACCTTGATCACCTGCGGAAGGATAATCAGCAGTATCTTCTGCCAGTAGCTCAGACCAATGGAGTCCGCTGCCTCATACTGGCCGCTGGGCACGGCCTGGAAACCGCCACGGAACACCTCCGCCATGTAGCCGGACATGAAGAAGATCAGCACGATCCATACACGGATCAGCTTGTCCACGTTGGTGCCTTCGGCAAAGAACAGCGGCAGCATGACCGAGCCCATGAAGAACAGGGACAGTACCGGCACACCACGGAAAAACTCGATGAAGATGATCGACACCGAGCGGATGAAAGGCATTTCGGAACGACGTCCCAGGGCCCAGAGGAAGCTGAACGGAAACGCCACGATGATACTGGCAGCGGCCATGAACACGTTCAGTGTAAAGCCACCCCAGAGGTCGGTTGTAACCTGATTCAGCCCCAGCAGACGTCCGTCCAGCACGGCAATGCCCACCAGTGGCAGCAGCAGCCAGGCGGCTACCGATGCCTTGAGGCGAATATGCTTGGGCAGGGTGAACGAAGCCGCAATCACCAGCACCAGCAAGCCCAGCATCAGATTGATGCGCCAGACCTCCTCTTCAGGATAGGTGCCGTAAAAGAACTGATAGGACCAGGCTTTCACGAAGACCCAGCAGGCCCCGTCACGCACACAGGCATCTTCCGTGGTGCCTGTCCAGTTGGCGGACAGGAATGCCCAATCCACGATGGGTGGAATGAAATACACAAACAGCGCCATGACAAACAGGGTCATCATGCTGTTGGGAATGGATGAAAACAGATTTGCTCGTGCCCAGGCGACAGGCCCCACTGTTTTGACCGGTGCCGGGCGAGCAGGTACAGGCTGAAACTCTCTCATGGACATAATCCTATCGGCTGACCAGTGCAACAGCGTTGTTGAGACGGTTCATCAGGAAAGAGATGACCATGTTCACGATGAAGTATACGACGATGGTCATGAAAATCGTCTCGATCGCCTGACCGGTCTGGTTCAGTGCCGTACCCACGAACACGTTGAACAGATCCGGATAGCCGATGGCAGCAGCCAGGGTCGAGTTCTTCACCAGACTCTGGTACTCGGAGTTGAGCAGCGGCACGATCACACGCATCGCCTGAGGCACGATGATCAGCGACATGATCCGCTTCTCGCTCAAACCCAGGCTTCGCGCGGCCTCGGTCTGGCCCTGCGGAATCGACTGCACGCCTGCGCGCACGGCTTCGGCAATAAAGGAGCCGGTATAGACCGAAAGCGCAATCGCCAGCGCCATCAGCTCGGGGATGATCGTGATACCACCGAAGTAGTTGAACCCTCTCAGTTCCGGGTATTCAACCGTAAACGGCAGTCCGGTCAGCAGCAACGCAGCGACCGGCAGTCCGATCACCATCGCGATGGAGGTATAGAACACCGGGAAGATCTGACCGGTCAGTGCCTGACGTCTTTTGGCCCAGCGGCGCAGCACAAAAATACCCGCTATCGCTACCGCAAGTGCGACCTCCGCCACCCAGAACAGGTCGCTGCCCACCATTTTGGGCACATAAAGGCCACGCACATTGAGGAAAATCGCTTCCCCCAGGCTCAGGCTCTGACGTGCACTCGGCAGGGTTGCCAGCACGGCGAAATACCAGAAAAAGACCTGTAGCAGCAGCGGGATATTACGAAAAATTTCGACATAGAGAACGGCGACCTTGCGGATCAGCCAGTTATGCGAGAAATGCGCCACGCCAAAAATAAAGCCCAGCACGGTCGCAAAGAAAATCCCGATCACCGACACCAGAATCGTATTCAGGAAGCCGACGATAAAGATGCGGCCATAGGTGTCCGTTGCTTCAAACGGGATCAGTGACATCAGTACGTCGTAGCCGGCCGATGCGGTCAGGAAACCGAAACCGGTCTTGATACCGGTGGCTTCCATGTTGGCCAGCACGTTACTGATGACGGAATAGAAGAAGTAGCCCAGCCCCAACACCAGCAGGAGCTGATAGCCAAGAGCGCGTATTTCGGGGTTGTTGTAAAAGGCAGCAGAGCGGCCACCCTTATTTCTCCGAGCAGCAGCCTTCGTCTGTTCAAGCGTCTTTTGCTTCAGCATTGAAATGCCCTGAAGTTAGTTGCAACAGCAGAAGGGGGCTTGCGCCCCCTAACGATAGCAGTCGATCAGCGCATGGGCTGCGCGTACATCAGACCACCATCCTTCCAGCTGGCATTCAGGCCACGTTCCAGTTCAAGCGGGGAATCCATGCCCACGTTGCGCTCGAAGGATTCACCGTAGTTACCGACCTGTTTGACGATGTTATACGCCCAGTCAGCGTTCAGGCCCAGATTGGTGCCCAGCTCACCTTCGGTGCCCAGCAGACGCTTGTTGGCCGGGTTGCCGTTTTCACGCTTGTCATCCGCATTGGCAGAGGTCACGCCCTGCTCTTCTGCCTCGATCATCGCATTCAGCGACCACTTCACGATGTTGAACCACTGGTCATCCCCCTGACGCACCACCGGTCCCAACGGCTCCTTGGAGATTACTTCCGGCAGGATCATGGCATCGGACGGGTTGGACAGGCCCACACGGAGTGCCGCCAGCTGAGAACCGTCGGAGGTCAGGAAGTCACAGCGACCGGATTCAAAGCCCTGACGGGTCTGGTCAGACGTATCAAATGTAACCGCCTTGTAGGACATGCCGTGTTGGCGGAAGTAGTCAGCAATCGCCAGTTCGGTAGACGTACCCGCCTGGATACAGGCGTTGGCGCCGTCCAGCTCGGTTGCACTCTTCACACCCAGGTTTTTCATGACCATGAAGCTGGCACCGTCATAGTAGTTGGTGCCGGCAAAGTTGATGCCCAGTGAAGTATCACGGGTGTGGGTCCAGGTGGTGTTACGCGACAGCATGTCGATCTCGCCGGACACCAGCGCCGTAAAACGCTCCTTGGCGGTCAGCGGCTTGTACTGAACCGCATCTGCATCACCCAGAACAGCGGCTGCAACTGCACGGCAGACATCCACGTCCAGGCCGCTCCAGTTACCATTGGCATCTTTTTCAGAGAAGCCTGCCAGGCCAGTACTGACCCCACAGGAAAGAGTTCCGCGTGCTTTAACATCATCCAGAGTTGCGGCCTGAACACTTGCTGCACCGGTTACCAGTGTTGCTGCCAGGGTAGTGAACGCCAGGATTTTCTTTTTATGCATGGAGCTTGTCCTCTCATTGAGACACTCAGTTTATTCTTATTGGAATTAGCAAGGGCCGTGCCACAAGTTCCTCATATTCCGGACTTAATCTATAGCAACGTTTGTCTGCAATAACCAACTCAAATGAAAGAAAATTTGTAAAAAAACAACAAAGCTCGCATGCCTTTGATCTGGCACACTGCTCCGTATGGGTGCACTTGTGCCATCTTTTGCACCATTTCGGCGCCAATGACTTCCAGATACGTCAATTTGATCGTCGGGATCGCGCTTTTCCTGCTGGACGACACAACCTCACGGAGATGGCCGATCAGCTATGCTGAAACGCTGTTTCAAACCGGCATGAACGGTTCAGGCAGCAAACGCGTACATATTGCGTCTGTTGGGTAGAACAAGAGGAAGCGGCAAGGTGACCGAGATCTGTATTTTCCCGATTCCGGGCTGTGTAACCTTTCCCGGCACGGTATTTCCACTGCACGTATTCGAGCCCCGCTATCGGGAGATGATTCAATACTGCCTGGACACGGAAACCCCGGTTGCGATCTGCCACACCCAGAAAGAGCTGAGCCCCGGCAAGGCGGTCAGTTCACTGGAGGAAGCACTCAGCTCCAATCAGGCGACCTACCGCCCCTATGACGTGTTCAGTGCAGGCCCCTGCGAGTTGATCGAAACGCTGGACGATGGCCGCATGCTGCTCAATGTGCATATTGAACAACGCTACCGCCGAGAGCAGGAGCTGCAACTGCTGCCCTGGCAGAAATACGCCTGCACCCCGTTTCCGGACCGGAAACAGACGCCCGAAGAAGACGCCGAGAGTACTGTGCTGCGTGACAAGGTGATTCATCGACTGCAGGCTCTGTCACATCCTGACCCGGCAGCCCGGCAGGCACTCGAGCAACTCAGCACCGCCCCCGAGTGGGTGAACCGCTCCGACGCCGCATTCAGCTTTGCCCTGTTCGGCGTGATCCGTTTTGATCCGGCCCTGCTGCAATCGCTGCTTGAAATGGACAGCGCCCACGCCAGGCTCCACCACACGCTGGAGCTGCTGAATGAGCTGTAGCCGCATCAGATCCACCCCAGCAGCTGCCACCAGAGGTAGTCCAGCGGCAGCAGAATGAGCACCGTCAGTGCCGCCAGAATCAGGCACAAGCGCCCGGCATGGGCAATGGGCACGCCTGCCAGCGGCATGGCCATCATCAGAGGAACAGACTGGTAGGTGAACACCACCGTGGAAAACCCGAACACCTGCGTCATCAGTACCGCTTCCAGACTGAACCCGGTCATCTGACTGATCTGCTCTGCCAGCGGGGTTAGCGTGGCCGGGACCCCGGCCAGGGTGGCCACCACACCGGTCGCAACCGCGGCCAGTGACAGGGCAAAGAAGTTGATTGCATCCTGCCCCGGCGCCAATGGCAGCCAGTCCAGTACGCGGCTCCCCACCACCTGACTGATCTGGCTGTAATTGATCAGACTGGCAATCCCCAGCAGGCCCGCCACCACCAGAATCGAACTGACATTCACCTTGTCGTTGAAACTCCGGGCCGACACCATGCCCACTCCCGGCAGCAGCAACAGGGTCGCCGCCGCCAGTCCGATCCAGGCCGCCGAGGTATGGTGAATCGAATCGGTCAGCCAGAACCCGAGTGTGCCCAGCATGATCACCAGCAGACGCAACTCACGCCCGCTGAAGCCACCGTTGCTGTGCAGAGGTGCCTGACGCACCGGGGTATCCGGATAGAGTTTGAGAATGACCATGATCAGCAGTGCCGCCTTGAGTGCCCCCAGCACCGGAAAGTGCAGCAGCAGATACTCGGCAAACAGCGGCGTCCAGCCATGAATGTTCTCCGCGGAGCCGATCATGATCATATTGGGGATATTGGCCGGCAGAATGGCAAAGGTCGGCAGATGGCAGCCAAAGGCCGCCGCCAGCACAACCCCTTGCTGACCTTTGCTGCCCTGTGCAAAACCGCAGTTTTCGGCAATGGCCAGCGCGATGGGAATGAACAGCATGACTCGCCCCACCGATGAGGGCATGACGAACCCCAGCAGGACGCCCATCAGCACGATCCCGGTGATCAGACGCGCATAGCTGCTTTCCAGATAACGGGTAAAGCGGGTTGAAACACGCTGTGCCAGGCCCGTTTCCGAGATGGCGATGCCGATCACCAGCCCCGATACGATCAACCAGCAAGCCGTTGAGGTCAGGCCGGAAAACACCACCTCGGCCGGCGCCAGTGACAGCAGCATCGCCAGCACCAGCACCACCAGAGCGCTGACAAACTCCGGCAGGGCACTGGTGGCAAAGAGCACCATGCCCGCCATAATCAGCAGCGCCGACAGGCGCTGTGTATCCGTAAACAGATCCGCCGCCGGTGTCAGCAGCAACAGGGCCGACAGTAGCGGTATCAGCAGTACCGCGACCCACTGTGAGCGTTTTAAACCCCAGACCATATCCAACCCCTCAACAGATGCATCTCGCTATTCTGCCTCAGTAGCGCTAGGGTTTAAGTCGACAGAATGCCAATCGATATCGATAAACGGACATCATGACAACCCGCTTCATTGCACCGCGCCAGCACTGCCGCTCCAGACGGGGCTTTATCCTGGACCCGGCACGCCCCATTCTGGGCATGCACAACCGCATCCAGACAAACTTCGAGTTTGATTTTCACAGCCACCCGAGGGGGCAACTGGCTTATGCCTCTCAGGGAGTCATCAAGGTACAGACGGACAACGGCAGCTGGCTCATCCCGCCTTCTCAGGCGGTCTGGATACCCGGCGGTATCCTCCACTCCGTCAGCCCGGCCGTGACCTCGGAAATCCGACACCTGTTTGTCGACCCATCCTGTCTGGCGCGGCTGCCCAACGAATGCAGCGTGGTCGAAGTATCCCCGCTGCTGCGCGAGCTGATTCTGCGCGTGGCCGATTTTGGCGAAGAATATGCGCCCGACAGCCCGGCCAGCCGTATCTGTGCCGTGATTCTGGATGAGTTGCAGGCTCTGCAGCCCTCAGGACTCTACCTGCCATTCACCAGCGACCGCCGCTTGCAGCGTGTCATGCAGGCAATGATTGACCAGCCTGAGGCGGAACACAGCCTCACCTACTGGGCCGCGCAAGTAGGTGCCAGTGACCGCACACTGCGCCGACTGTTCATCAGGGAAACCGGCATGACGTTCCAGCAGTGGCGACGTCAGCTCGTGCTGCATGAAGCCGTGGAGCGTCTTGGGCGCGGAGCCGCAGTCACGGAAGTTGCTCTTGCGCTGGGCTACCGCAGCCCCAGCGCTTTCGTGGCCATGTTCCGCAAGACACTGGGCACATCGCCGGGGCAGTATTTCAAGGCCGCTGTTTAACCGACGGCCAGAGGGATCAGCAGACCACCCAACAGCCACAGACCGGCAGCACCGACCAGGCCTTTCAACACCTTCTCAGTCAGGGAGGCTCCGCCGTGATGGTGGTGATGGTGTTCATGCACGCCACTGGCATCAGCGGTGTGCCAGAGCCAGAACAGTACGACGTTGACGCTGACCAGCAGCGCATTCAGCCACAACTGGTAGTTCACCTTGAAGAACTCACGCTCGCTCGGTGCGGTCACACTGGAAAAGTCCGGCAGCATACCCAGCCAGGCCAGACTGTAGTGCATCACCAGCGCGGAGCACACAATGGCGACCAGCATCAGGGCCAGGATATACAGTGCCATCTTCCAGCCGTAGTAGCCGGCATTGATCCGCAGCACCGGAAACACCACCAGATCAGAGAAGATAAACGCCATGACCCCTGCAAAGGTAACGCCCTGACTGAACAGGACAGCCGCCAGAGGAATGTTGCCCATGGAGCCGATAAAGGTCGAAAATGCGGCAATCGGCCCGACCAGCGTCTGCGCCAATACCTGCCAGAAGCCGGGGTTGGCCGAGTTTTCGGCGCCAGACCCAAGGAACAGCGCCTGAAAGAAGCTGTCCGGCACCATCGCCGAGATAATGCCCGCCACGGTAAAACCGATCAGCACATCCTTCCACACCATCTGCCATTCCATGACATAGGTCTGTCCGATTTTCTGCCACCCTTCCAGACTGGTGAGCGTGTCCTTCCAGTGTGCGACTTCCTCTTCTTCCGTATCTTCCATTTTCCTGCGGGCACGGGCTTCCAGCCGCTTGGGACGTGTGATGCGAATCAGCAACCAGGTGGTCAGTATCAACAGCAGACCGCCTACATACTCACCCAGCACAAACTGCCACCCCAGAAAGATGGCAATCACCATGCCCAGCTCTATCACCAGATTGGTTGAGGCCAGCATGAAGGCGAGCGATGGCGCCAATCCGGCCCCCTTGTTAAAGATCGCACGGGTCGTCGACAACGCGGAAAAGCTGCACGAACTTGATATAAAACCGAAAAAGGTCCCCAGCAACATGCTTTTGGGGCCTTCCTTGCCCATCGCCTGTTGCATCCGCTGCCGGGTGACCAGCACCTGAATCAGGCTGCTGATGATGTACCCCAGAATAAACGCCCACAGGGCCATCCAGAAAAAACCGACACTTGTCAGAGCTGCTTCATGCCACATCGCCATGAATGAATGCAAAATCAACCTCCTGCTTGCAACTTTACAGTCACCCTAGTTGATATCTGCAGATTTGCATGCCGGGGAAAAGGTTTAACAGAGGAGTCTGCCGGCACAGCCGACACTAGAACCCCTCATCCCGGTGGATGCCCAGATAGACGGGCCGGTTCGGATCCTGATAGGCGGGAATACAGCGCGAGAGGTATTGAGGGAAGAGCCGAATCTGATCCATCTGTTCCATCGGCATCCACACCACATCCACCTGGTGCTTGTCCGGATGAGGCCCGTTATGGGGGTGGTAATGCGCCGGCAAGTGACAGAGGAAAAGAAATTCCATTACGTGACGGCGCATCTCCGGAACAGTGCTGCGCTGCTTGAGAAAGTCCGCTACCGCAATCATGTCCCTGATCTCGACCCGGGTGTCGATCTCCTCAAGACACTCACGCTGCAGGGTGTCGGTCAGTGCCTAACCGGCCTCTTGGCCGCCTCCGGGCAGCGCATACCGAATGCCCCCCGAGGCATAGCCGTCCTTTTTCAACAGCAACACCTGACCGTCCTGCACAATCAGTGCACGGACAGCGTTGCGAATCTGTGGCACGAGCTCCATCACCTGCCCCCTTCTGCAGAACGCTGCCTTCAAGCATAGCAGTCACACAGACAGGGGGCTCGCGGGACGATCAATCAGACAGAGATCAGATACTGTTCCAGGGTTTTCTTCACATCCGGCGACAGCGGCTGGGACTTCCGGGTGGCTTCGTTCATCTGCACGATCACGGTCTCGGCTTTGGCCACACAGGTGCCGTTCTGGAACAGCTGCTGATACAAGGTAATCGAGCTGTTCCCGATATTCAGCACACCCGAACCGATATCCACCTGGCCGGGCCAGAGAATCTCCCCGATCAGCTGCACCTCCAGCTTGGCCAGGACAAAGGTGGCACCCTCAGGCACCAGCGACTCCCCCTTGGTGTAGAGCATCTCCACACGGCCGGTTTCAAGAAATGTGGAAAAAACCGAGTTATTCACATGGCCCTGGCGATCCGTGTCTCCGTAGCGCAGCTTGTCATAGGCCTGCAGTGGAAAGTCCTTCAGTTCACGCATGCTTGTCAGCTCCATACAACGTCAGGGGCGGGAGGCCCCTTATCAAGGGATATTCAGGCTCAGCTTACAGCCATCGAGGCACCTGTGCAGCATAGCGGCCATATACGTCAGGAAAGCGTTGCATCAAATACTGCTCTTCGGAAAGCGCCTGCCGATACAGCATCACCCAGCCGATACCGAGGCAGACCAGCGTAAATACCGAGGGAAGCGCCAGAAAAAAGCCCAGCTGGGCAACGGCAACGCCCATGAACATGGGGTGACGAGAGCGCCCGTAAATACCGGTTGTTTTAAGCTGTACTGGCCCGGCAGGATCGACACCAGAGCGCCAGCCAGCCCCCAGCACAAAGTGCACCCCGATGGTAAAGGCAAACCCCAGTGTCAGCAGCACATCTCCAGTCAGTATCACCAGAGGATGTTGCAGCGGTGCAATCAGCCCCAGACCGCTGTCCAGCGAAGGGAAAAAGGCACGCAACAGGCAGACCATCCATATCAGGGCACGGAAAAACCGGAACATCATATGGTTCCACCAGGTGGAACAGAAAGGTGCGCCCGGGAATACCAGCTCCCGCTTCAGCACCTTTTTCATGTAGATAATTCGCACGGTGTAAAAGGCAGCGACAAAGGTGAAAAAAGCGGCCAGGTACACCCGGTTAAATGCAGTTATCTCCGCAAGACTATCCATACAACGGCTTCTTTGGAGTGAGGAAGGCCCAGCACCTCTGAGGATTAAAGCAGACCTTGGACGTTCATGTTATCAGCCTGCCAACCGATCGGCACAGGTTATTTTTTCGACTCTGGTAACCATCACCCTGCCGCCTTGTCTATCGTCTTGATAGACAGATTCAAGCAGCGAGTGGCAGACAGCGGCTACCGGATTCATTTAATATTAGTCGAAACTAATATTTAGAGAGAGATCGACACCATGCGTGACGCTCACAACACGCCACAGGCGCCCGAGATCAAAGCTTTCTTTGACGAGCCCACCAACACCTTCAGCTACGTGGTGCGTGATCCATCATCCAGCGCCTGTGCCATCATCGATTCGGTGCTGGATTTCGATTACGCCAGCGGCCGTACCGACGTACGCTCGGCAGACGCGATCATCGCCTACGTACGCGAACAGGCACTCAGTGTGGAATGGATTCTGGAAACCCATGTTCATGCCGACCACCTGTCAGCGGCCCCCTACCTGCACGAGGCACAGGGCGGACAAACCGGGATTGGTGATCAGATCACCGTGGTGCAGGACACCTTCGGCAAGGCCTTCAATGCCGGCACCGAGTTTGCCCGTGACGGCAGCCAGTTCGACCGGCTGTTCAAGGAAGGTGACACCTTCTCCATCGGCAACCTGACAGCACGTGTGCTGCACACGCCCGGACACACCCCGGCCTGCCTGACTTACGTCATCGGCGATGCGGCCTTTGTGGGCGATACCCTGTTCATGCCGGACTATGGCACCGCCCGCTGCGACTTCCCCGGTGGCGATGCACGCACGCTGTACCGCTCGATCCAAAAGGTGCTCAGCCTGCCCGGTGAAACACGCATTTTCCTCTGCCACGACTACAAGGCCCCCGGCCGGGACACGTACTGCCACGAAACCACCGTGGCTGAGCAACGTAAACACAACGTGCATGTGCACGAGGGCATTTCGGAAGACGAATTTGTCCGCATGCGGACCGAGCGTGATGCTACTTTGAAAATGCCGGCACTGATTCTGCCGTCAGTTCAGGTCAACATGCGTGCCGGCGAAATGCCACCGGCTGAAGACAACGGGCAGGTTTACCTGAAAGTCCCCATCAACCTGTTCAGCTAACCCCAAGAGGTTTTCATGGATATAAAGGAACTGGAACCCCACTGCTGTCCCATAGTTTTCGATCATAAAGGGATCCTCATTTGAGGGTCCCTTTTTTGTGGCTTTAGTGGAGGA
>NZ_JACVEW010000034.1 GCF_017776525.1 Marinobacterium alkalitolerans | reverse complement strand
CATGCTCAAAAACGAAGAGCTTTGGCGTCATAAAACAGCCTGATTATTTATGCTGGACACCACAGTCACTTGTTATACCTCTTTATTAGCATAACTCTCTAAATCGTAGACCACCTGGATAAACAAATCCGCCAGGCCAACCCCATGTTTCTCTTGCGCCTCAAGGAGGTCATTTGTATCTGTTAGAGCACCATGCAGCTGTACGAGACCATCAGTTAAGTCATCAAAATTTTCTCTGCATTTGGTGATTAGGTTTAACAATTCGCCTTTATTTGGCTCATAGCCCAACTGATGAGCAAACTTGTTTCTCATCTTATTTATGCTTTGCAGGCAACTCGCGACCCCATCTGGAACTAGCCCTAACGAATTTATAAAAGAGATCTTTCTACTATGAGTCAGTGACAGAAAATGCTCTCTTAGCTTACTGTCGTAACTTAAAACAATCTCTTCCAGAAGATGTTCAATAACTAAATGCCCGACAACGAATCCAGTCAATAGATCTGAATCATTGATTCTATGAAATAAAAACTCTTCGTACTCATTTTCATAGCCAGACATTAATTCTTAACTCCCTCGTCTCAGCGCGTGAAGACGTATAACGCCGCTGTAACGGGCCGAAGCTGCGCAGCAGCGAAGGTCCGAGCCCAGCGCAGCTGGGCTTATCGTTGACGGCCTTGTTAGGTTTTAAATCTTAGACTGGAAATATGCATGCATATCATTCTCTAGTTGGCCTGTTGATTCGCAGCGAACCGAAATTCTTTCTAAAGCGTGGCCATACAGGTTTCTACGTACAACGTACGCATTAGCATTGAGATTTACCGATATTTTTGACGTTTCATCATCAACCTTACGCACAAGGACATTTAATCGTGAATTTACATCTTCAAACCTGCTTCCTAGCCCGCCAGCCTCGCCACAGTTAAGGTAGGACCCTAAGCCTACTGAACCATTTTGCGCTGTTAGCAGTCCCGAGTCTTTTTCAATTTTATCTAGGTTGATACCGTTTTCGGCAAAAAAGTCTACGGAAATATTCCATGCCTTTTCGAAAGGAACTTGATATACATTTTGCCTTTCTATTTTTGCTTTCGGGGCCGCCTTATGAGTAGCGCAACCACTAGAAAAGACAACTGCTGCCACCAAGATAATTCCTGATTTTCTCACGACTATACTCCTTGTTTGTAAATCTAACAGTCTGTTAATGAGGTCTCCGACCTCATAATAATTATTATCGGGTATACCTTTTAATTCCGGCCATCGCTCAGCAACTCATTGAAATACAAAGGCTTAGAACTTCGGCAACCGAATAAAAAGGTACTTATCTCGACATCACGCCATCCGGCGGGTATAACCATCTGTATACATTTCATGGATGAGGTGTGGTACATGTCAGGATCTCCCTTTCTCAAGTCCGTTGAGGACTTCATGCGTGTCCAGCGTTACAGCCATCGCACAATCAAGTCGTATCTGTACTGGATCAAGTACTTCATTGTGTACAGCGACAAACGCCATCCAACTCAGTTGCATGATGAAGACATCATCCGCTTTCTGACCTTTCTTGCCGTTGAGCGTAATGTATCTGGCGGTACTCAGGCTCTGGCGCTGAACGCGATCGTGTTTCTCAAGACAAAGTTTCTGGGTCAAACGGTGGGCGACCTGTCTCGATTCAGCCCATCCCGCAAACCGCGTAAGCTGCCCGTTGTGCTGACCCATAAGGAAGTGGCCGCTCTGCTCAGTCAGCTGACAGGTGTCCACTATCTGATGGCCGCCATGCTGTACGGCTCGGGATTGCGACGCATTGAGTTGGTGCGCCTGAGAGTCCAGGATGTTGATTTCAACTACAGGCAAATTCGGGTGATTAACGGCAAGGGGGGTAAACACCGGCTGGTGACGCTGGCGGAGGAACTGTTGCCACTGCTGAGCAAGCAGCTTGAGCGGGTAGAGAATTATCTCAAGCAGGATTTGATGTGCGAAGGTTATGCGGGCGTTTGGCTGCCCGGTGCACTTGCTCGCAAGTATCCCAATGCGCCTTTTGAGTCTGGCTGGCATTATCTCTTCCCTGCATCTCGCCTGAGTATTGACCCTGCCAGCAAACTCCTGCGCCGGCACCATTACGATGAGAGTAACCTGAACAAACGGATAAGAAAAGCGGCGCGAGACGCCGACATTAGAAAGCCGGTGTCATGTCATACCTTGCGGCATTCATTCGCAACGCACTTGCTGCAGTCGGGAGTGGATATACGGACGGTACAGCAGCAGCTCGGCCACGCCGATGTAAAGACAACCGAGATCTATACGCATGTGTTGAAACAGGGTGCCCAGGGCGTTAGAAGCCCATTCAGCACCCTGTCGGGGTAGGCTGCCTTACAATTGCGTGTGCAGCCCGCATTCACGGGTTTCGATCGCCTTGGTGGGGTCGAAGTAGTCGTGTTCGTTGGGCAGATGATGCTCGGCCAGATAGGCGTCCATATCCGCTTCGGTCCAGTTGAACAGCGGTGCCACCTTGATGATTCCGTCCTTGCTGGCAGACACGATATCCAGTGACTGGCGGAACTCGGTCTGATCCTTGCGGATGGCGTTCAGCCAGAGGTCCGGCTTGAGTTCGCCCAGTGCGCGCTGGAACGGTTCCAGCTTTACCTGGCGGGTAAACTCTTCATGCTGCGGATCGTTCACGTCCGGGATGCCGCCCATCAGCACGTTACGGCGGGCTGCGCTCATCTCGGGGATGTAGGTGACGATGTTCAGGTTAAGGTCCTGAATCAGCTTTTCCGCGAAGCGGTAGGTCGCCGAGGTGTTGTAGCCCGAATCCACCCAGAGTACCTTGATGTCCGGTTTGGCCTGCACCGCCATGTGCAGAATCACCGACTCGTAGGGACGGAAATTGGTCGTCACCAGTGGCTTTTCGCTGTTGGCGATGGCCCAGGCGATGATTTCCTGCGGTGTTTTTCCTTCCAGTGCCGCGTTGGCAGCTGCCAGATCGATGCTCATTCCTGTTCTCCTTGTCAGCTTTGCGGATAGGCCGGGCGGGTAACCGATGCACCACCCTGATAGCGCACACTCACTTCGTCAAAGGCGTTCAGCACTTCGGGTGTGTAGCGGTCTTCAGGCACCTGCAGGGCATCAAACCCGCAGCGCTCAAGGTATGCCAAACGGTCACGGGTCACATCACCCAGCGCCCGCAGCTGGCCCTTGTAGCCGGCACGGCGCAACAGGCGCGCGATACTGAAGCCACGCCCGTCGGTAAAGGCCGGGAACGCCACCGCGATCAACTCCACCTTTCCGTTCAGTGCCAGCACCTGGTCCAGATCGTCATCACCGTGCACCAGCACGCCAACTTCTCGACCCGCCAGAGCTTCGCGGTTTTCCAGCCACTGCGCCAGCGGCAGAATAATGGCGCCATCTGCCGGGATGGACTGTTCCTCGGACACCAGCGTCCACTTGTCTTCAGTGACCGGGGTGCGATTAATGATCAGCGGCATAAACGGCCTCCTTGAAGGGCTCAACTCCGACGCGACGTACTACTTCCAGGAAGCTTTCCGCTTCGGAGTCGCGCTGGTCAATGTAGGTCAGCAAAATCTTTTCGATGGTGTTGGCGACTTCATCTGCCGGGATAGCCTTGCCCAGCACCTTGCCCAGCGATGCATCCGCTTCGGATGAGCCGCCCAGCGTGAACTGGTACCAGTCCTCGCCTTTCTTATCGACGCCGAGGATACCGATATGACCCACGTGGTGGTGAGCACAGGCGTTGATGCAGCCGGACATGTTCAGGCGCACTTCACCAATGTCGTGCAGGTAGTCCACGTTCTCGAACTTTTCGTTGATCTGGTCGGCAATGTTCAGGGTGTGGGCGTTGGCCAGACCACAGAAATCAAACCCGGGGCAGACGATCATGTCGGTCAGCGTACCGATGTTCGGGCGTGCCAGGTTGTTGGCGTTCAGAATCTTCCACACGTCCAGCAGGTCGGCCTGCTTCACATCCGCCAGCACCAGGTTCTGGTGGTGTGTGGCACGGATCTCGCCAAAGGAGAAACGATCCGCCAGATCAGCAACGGCTTCCATCTGGATATCGGTAATATCGCCCGGCGCCTGCAGGTGCGGCTTCAGCGACACCACGACAATCCGGTAGCCTTCGACTTTATGCTCGACGGTGTTGCGCTCATACCAGACGCGGAAATCATCGTTGGCCGCCAGATCCGCTTCGATATCGTGATCGACTGCACTGATATCGTAGGTCGGCGGCGCAAACTGGGCCTTCACCTGATCGATTTCATCCTGCGAGAGGCGCAGATCAGACTCGCGAATTTCAGCCCACTCGGCTTCCACCTGCTCGCGGAAGGCATCAATGCCCATGGCGTTAACCAGGATCTTGATACGCGCCTTGTACTTGTTGTCACGACGACCGTTCAGGTTGTAAACGCGCAGAATCGCTTCCAGATAGGACAGCAGGTCCTGCGGTTCCAGGAACGGACGAATCTGCTTGCCGATGACCGGCGTACGGCCCAGGCCACCGCCAACCAGCACTTCAAAGCCGACTTCACCGGCTTCATTCTGCACCAGATGCAGGCCAATATCGTGAACCTGAGAGGCCGCACGGTCTTCGGGGCCACCGGTGACCGCGATCTTGAACTTGCGCGGCAGGTATGCAAATTCAGGGTGCAGGGTGGACCACTGGCGGATGATTTCACACCAGGGGCGCGGGTCTTCCAGCTCGCTGGCAATCACACCGGCATAGGGGTCGGTGGTGGTGTTGCGGATACAGTTGCCGGAGGTCTGGATGGCGTGCATCTGCACTTCGGCCAGTTCCGCCAGAATGTCCGGCACTTCTTCCAGCTTGGGCCAGTTGTACTGGATGTTGGTACGCGTGGTGAAGTGGCCATAGCCCTTGTCATAGGTACGGGCGATATGGGCCATCTTGCGCAGCTGGGTCGATGACATCAAACCGTAGGGAATCGCGACGCGCAGCATCGGCGCCTGGCGCTGGATGTAAAGGCCATTCATCAGGCGCAGGGCACGGAACTCCTCATCGGGCAGCTCGCCGGCCAGGTAACGACGGGTCTGGTCGCGATACTGCGCCACCCGTTCGTCGACCAGCTTCTGGTCCACTTCGGTGTACTGGTACATGTCAGGTCAACCTTATAATTGAGCGTCATTGAAACTGGCGGCCATAGTACCCAGCCCCTTTTATAACGTAAAATACTAATTGATAATTTTGTTATCTCTTATATGAATAAAGCACGCATTCACGCCCTCACCCGAGGGCTGCATGCGTTGAGCACTGTTCATATTCACTTATGACATATAAAAATTCGCATTTATTCTTTTTTATTTTATTAACACTTAGACATAATGCCCTCCAGTTATGAGCCCCACATGGGCTCCCGTGCGTTAATCAACCGAAAGAGTCATACGATGAATCAGTTGCCGGAACACCGCCTGACCCATTTGAAGCAGCTCGAAGCTGAAAGCATTCACATCATCCGCGAGGTGGCTGCCGAGTTCGATAATCCGGTCATGCTCTACTCCATTGGCAAGGACTCTTCCGTCATGCTGCACCTTGCCCGCAAGGCCTTTTACCCGGGCAAGCCGCCCTTCCCGCTGCTGCACGTGGACACCACCTGGAAGTTCAAGGAGATGATCCAGTTCCGTGACCGCATGGCTGAAGAAGCCGGCATGGACCTGATCGTGCACATCAATCAGGAAGGCGTGGACATGGGCATCGGTCCGTTTTCGCACGGCTCTGCCAAGCACACCGATGTTATGAAAACCCAGAGCCTGAAACAGGCGCTGGACAAGTATCAGTTCGACGCGGCCTTTGGCGGCGCGCGTCGTGACGAAGAGAAATCTCGCGCCAAGGAGCGTGTGTTCTCCTTCCGTGACAAGCACCACCGCTGGGATCCGAAAAACCAGCGCCCGGAGCTCTGGAACACGTACAACACCCGCGTCGACAAGGGTGAAAGTATCCGTGTCTTCCCGCTCTCCAACTGGACCGAGCTGGATATCTGGCAGTACATCCACCTGGAGCAGATTCCGATTGTTCCGCTGTATTTCTCTGCCGTTCGTCCGGTCGTTGAACGTGACGGCATGCTGATCATGGTGGATGACGAGCGCCTGCCGCTGGCCGATGGCGAAGTACCGATGATGAAGCCGATCCGCTTCCGCACGCTGGGCTGTTACCCCCTGACCGGTGCCGTGGAGTCACAGGCCGACACCCTGCCTGAGATCATTCAGGAGATGCTGCTGACCACCACGTCGGAACGTCAGGGCCGCGCCATTGACCACGACAGCGCCGGGTCCATGGAACAGAAAAAGATGGAAGGTTACTTCTGATCTGCAGCTGAACACATTTTGATAATGCGGAAGCTCAGGCGGTGAGCGAAGTGGTAGAGATGTATCGGGTTTGCGCGCACTGAGTGCGCGCCCGCAACAGCCTCCCACTGAGCCCTCCCGGGAAAACGGGCCACAGCAGCTTCCACATACAGACAGAACACGGGAAGAGATAACAATGTCACACCAATCCGACCTGATCGCCACCGACATCGATGCCTACCTGGACCAGCACGAAAACAAGGAGCTGCTGCGCTTCCTGACCTGCGGCAGCGTGGATGACGGCAAATCCACCCTGATCGGCCGTCTGCTGCACGACTCAAAAATGATCTATGAAGATCAGCTGGCCGCGATCCAGAACGACAGCAAAAAAGTCGGCACCACCGGTGAAGAAGTGGATCTGGCCCTGCTGGTTGACGGTCTGCAGGCCGAGCGTGAACAGGGCATCACCATCGATGTGGCCTACCGCTATTTCTCCACCTCCAAGCGCAAGTTCATCATCGCCGACACCCCGGGACACGAGCAGTACACCCGCAACATGGCCACCGGCGCCTCCACCTGTGATCTGGCGATCATCCTGATCGACGCCCGTCATGGCGTTCAGGTACAGACACGCCGCCATAGCTTCATCGTATCGCTGCTGGGCATCAAGCATACCCTGGTCGCCGTCAACAAGATGGACCTGGTGGACTACAGCGAAGGCCGTTTTGAAGAGATCAAGCAGGACTACCTTGAGTTCGCCAAGGGTCTGGGTCTGAAGGACATCCATTTCGCGCCCATCTCGGCACTGAAGGGCGACAACGTGGTGAACCCGTCCGAGAACATGCCCTGGTATACCGGCGAGTCTCTGATGGAAACGCTGGAAAACGTCGAGATTGCCGGTGATGCCAACTTTGATGAGCTGCGCTTCCCGGTGCAGTACGTGAACCGCCCGAACCTCAACTTCCGTGGCTACTGCGGCACCCTGAGTTCAGGTGTGGTGCGCCCGGGCGATGAAGTCACCGTGCTGCCCTCCGGCAAGTCCAGCAAGGTGAAATCCATTGTCACCTTTGACGGTGAACTGGCTGAAGCCTTCGCTCCCATGTCGGTGACACTGACGCTGGAAGACGAGATCGACATCTCTCGCGGTGACATTCTGGTTCACAGCCATCAGGTGCCGGAGAGCCATAACCGCTTCAATGCTCACCTGGTCTGGATGTCCGAGCAGCCACTGCAGGCCGGACGCAACTACGAGATCAAACTGTCGACCACCCGCACCCCCGGTCGCGTCAGTGCGATCCATCACGCCATCGATGTGAACACGCTGCAGCAGTCCCCCACGGCTTCACTGGGCCTGAACGAAATCGCTCAGGTCGAGATCCAGCTGGAAACACCGGTCGTAGCGGACGACTACAAGCGTCACAAGGGCACCGGCTCCTTCATTATCGTGGACCGTTTGACCAACGCGACTGTGGCTGCCGGCATGGTAATCGGACAGGACGCTGACGCGGGCTCTATCGAACTGCACAACACGTCGGCACTGACCACCGAAGCGCGTGCACGCCGCTTTGGCCAACAGGCCGCACTGGTCAGCCTCAGCGGTGCCGATTCCACAACCGCCGATACACTGCTGTACACCCTGGAACAGCAGCTGTTCGCTCAGGGCCGCATGCCCATCGTGCTGCGTGAAGGCCAGCTGGAACAGGCCGAGTCACTCAAGGCCGCCGGCCTCTTGCTGCTGACCGATGTCGATACTGCTGCAGCAGACCTGAGCATCGACCTGTCTTCCCTCAGCGGCACGCCTGCGGAACAGGTGCAGGAACTGCTGGTCAAGATCAGACAGGCCGATCTGATTTAACGTGATTGAGGCCGGCACTCACGCCGGCCTCACCTTGGGCTTGCCCGGCATCAATGGCCGCTCTATACCCTGAGGTTATAAATCCGGTAAAATTCAGCAGTATCTAATACTGCCCTGCAGGGTTTGCGGGGCCAAGGCAACGACAGGGGCTATGACTGATTTTCTGCTCATCCTGATCAGCACCGTTCTGGTGAACAACTTCGTTCTGGTCCAGTTCTTGGGGCTATGTCCGTTTATGGGCGTGTCCAACAAGCTGGAAACCGCCATGGGCATGTCACTGGCCACTACCTTCGTGCTCACGCTTTCGTCTGTCTGCAGCTATCTGGTGTACTCCACCCTGCTGGCGCCTTTCGGGCTGGAATACCTGCAGACGATCGCCTTCATCCTGGTCATTGCCGTGGTGGTTCAGTTCACCGAAATGGTGGTCCACAAGACCAGTCCGCTGCTGTACAAGCTGCTGGGGATTTTCCTGCCGCTGATCACGACCAACTGTGCGGTGCTGGGTGTCGCCCTGCTGAATATCAAAAAGCAGAACGGTTTCGTGGAGTCGATCGCATACGGCTTTGGTGCCGCCGTGGGCTTTTCACTGGCGCTGGTACTCTTTTCCGCCATCCGTGAACGTATTGCCGTGGCGGATGTACCCGTGCCGTTCCGCGGTGCCGCGATCGGGATGGTCACGGCAGGTCTGATGTCATTGGCGTTCATGGGCTTTGCCGGCCTCGTTCAGTTCTGAGGCGGAGTAGACAATGACCACAGTTATCACAGCAATACTGATTCTATTTGGCCTCGCGGTGGTGTTCGGCATCATCCTGGGCTATGCCTCGGTGCGCTTTCGTGTCGAAGGCAACCCCATTGTTGACCAGATCGACGCCCTGCTGCCGCAAACCCAGTGCGGCCAGTGCGGCTACCCGGGCTGCCGTCCCTACGCTGAAGCGATTGCCAACGGCGACGCCATCAACAAGTGTCCGCCCGGCGGACAGAACACCATCGAAGCGCTGGCCGATCTGCTCGATGTGGAGGCCGTTCCGCTGGACTCCGAACACGGCGAAGAAAAACCCAAGATGGTCGCCTTTATCCGCGAGGACGAGTGCATTGGCTGCACCAAGTGCATTCAGGCCTGCCCGGTGGACGCCATTCTGGGGGCCGCCAAGCAGATGCACACCGTCATTACGGATGAATGCACCGGGTGTGACCTCTGTGTCGAGCCCTGCCCGGTTGATTGCATCGACATGATTCCGGTCGAAACCACCATTGCCAACTGGAAGTGGCCTTCACCGGCCGAATCTCCCAGCCTGATTGCGACGGATCTGGGCCGGGGACAGGCACAGCAGCAGGAGGCCGTCTGATGGGTAAGGTATTCGCATTCCACGGCGGCATTCACCCGCCCGAGAACAAAAAGCAGTCAACCCGCGAGCCCATTGGACAACTGCCGCTGCCCAAGCGCCTCTATGTGCCGCTGCAACAGCACATCGGCATGGCCGCCAGCCCGATAGTCGAAGTGGGTCAGACCGTGCTCAAGGGCCAGCTCATTGCCGAGCCGGTCGGCCGTATCAGCGCCGCCCTGCATGCCCCCACCTCGGGGCGTGTGCTGTCCATTGGCCCGCACCCTGTGCCTCATGCCTCCGGTCTGGACTCCGACTGCATCTGCATCGAGTCCGACGGTGAGGATCGCTGGGTTGAACACCAGGGCATTGAAGATTATGCCGCCATGGAGCGCGACGATCTGATCGAGCATATCCGCCAGTGCGGTATTGCGGGCATGGGTGGCGCCGGTTTCCCCACCGACGTAAAACTGCATCTGGGTGATGACCACATCGTCAACACCCTGATCATCAATGCGGCCGAGTGTGAGCCCTACATCACGGCTGACGACATGCTGATGCGCGAGCGTGCCGACCAGATCATTGGCGGCATCCGCATACTGCATCACCTGATCAAGCCCAGCCACGTGATCATCGGGATTGAGGACAACAAGGCGCACGCCATTCACACCCTTGAGAAGGCACTCAAGGGCTGTGAGCTGAATATCGATATTCAGGTGGTGCCAACCAAGTACCCTTCCGGCGGTGAGCGTCAGCTGATCAAGCTGCTGACCGATATCGAAGTGCCCAGCGGCAAGATCCCGGCCGATATCGGCATTGTGTGCCAGAACGTGGGCACCATGTCGGCGGTATACCGGGCAGTGCACTTTGGAGAGCCGCTGATTTCCCGCGTTGTCACCGTAACCGGTGATGCCGTGGCGCGCCCGCAGAACTTTGAAGCCCTGATCGGCACCCCCTTCGCAGACCTGCTGGACGCGGCCAACCTTTACGAAGACCGCCTGTACCGGCTGGTCATGGGCGGCCCCATGATGGGGGTCACGGTGGAGCACGACCAGATTCCGGTGATCAAGACCACCAACTGCATTATCGCAGCCAGCCGTGAGGAGATGCCCCCGGCGGCGCCCGAACAACCCTGCATACGCTGCGGCATGTGCGAGCAGGTATGCCCGGCCGAACTGCTGCCACAGCAGCTGTACTGGTTTGCCAAGGGACGCGAATTCGACAAGGCCAAACACCACAACCTGTTTGACTGCATCGAGTGTGGTGCCTGCGCCTATGTCTGCCCCAGCAGCATTCCGCTGGTACAGTATTACCGCTTCGCCAAATCCGAAATCCGTACCGAGGAAGCGGAGCAGCGCAAGGCCGACCACGCACGCCAGCGCTTTGAAGCGCGCCAGGCACGACTGGAGCGTGAGAAAGCCGAGAAAGAGGCACGCCGCAAGGCCCGCGCTGAAGAAGCCGCCAAGGCTCAGAAAGCCCGCAAGGCTCCCGAGGCCAGCGCTTCCGGCTCACCGGAACTGGATCTGAACGCCCTCAAGACTGCCGCGGCCGTGGCGCGCACCAAACTGAAAAAAGCACAAAAAGCGCTGGATGCCGCCCGTGAAAGCGGCGAAGGCGACCTGAGCGCTTTGGAAGCCGCGCTTGCCTCGGCCCAGACCAGTGCTGACAAGGCGCAGGCTGATCTGGACAAGGCCCAAAGCGGCAGCGCCGCGCCAGCCGGCAATGACGGCCCCGATATCAAACAGCTCAAGACCGCCGCCGCCGTGGCGCGCACCAAGCTGAAAAAGGCGCGCGATGCGCTCAAGAACGCTGAGACCAAAGGTCTCGACGGACTCGACAAGCTGCGTGCTACGGTACAGGAACTGGAAACACGTGCCGACGAGGCGGACAAGGCCTACCAGCAGGCTTCCGGTGCCAACACACAGGACAGTGCCGGCTCTGAGGCTTCAGAAGCGGCACCTGTGGACCTGAAGGCGCTCAAGCAGCAGGTATCGATCATGCGTACCAAGCTGAAGAAGTCGGAAGCGGCGCTGGCCGATCTTGAAGGCGAAGAACGCGCTCAGGCCGAGCAGGCACTGGAAACCTTGCGCCAGCGCCACGCAGAAGCCGACCGTGCCTTCAAGGCAGCCGAACAGGCACAACTCGACAAGGCCGCTGCTCAGGGCGTCGACCTGAAGAAACTCAAGGTTGATGCCGCCATGGCACGGGCTGCCGTGACCAAGCTCGAGCGTTCGCTGGACAAGACTGAAGAAGCCGAAGCCCGTGCGTCACTGGAGTCCGAGCTTGCAGCCGCACGCCGCAAGGCCGAAGAACTGAACGAAACCCTTAAGCAGCACGAAACGGCCTGACCGTTTGCGGGCCGTTGCTTAACCCATTTGCTACAGGATCGAATACACGATGTCGCTGATCCGTATGAGTTCGCCACACGTCTACAAGGCCAACAGCACCGCTAACGTCATGCGACTGGTGACGCTGGCGATGCTGCCGGGCGTGCTGGCCATGACTGTTTTCTTTGGCTGGGGCACCTTGATCCAGATCGTCTGGGCCAGCCTGCTGGCGCTCGGGTTTGAAGCGGCCATGCTCAAGCTGCGCAAGCGCCCGCTGGGCTTTTATCTCGGCGACTTCAGTGCAGTGGTCACCGCCGCACTGATCGCTGTCTCCCTGCCTCCGCTGGCCCCCTGGTGGCTGACCGGCGTCGGGGTATTCGTGGCGATCGTCATTGCCAAGCACCTCTATGGCGGTCTGGGGCAGAACCCCTTCAATCCCGCGATGGTTGCCTACGCCCTGCTACTGATCTCCTTCCCGGTCGAAATGACACGCTGGAATGCCCCCTTCGTACTGATCGATGGCGCCTCCGTTGCCTCATTCATGGATACTCTGGGTGCCATTTTCGGCAGCGTCGAACCCGCCTTTTACGACCAGTTTACCGGCGCTACCCCGCTGGATGAGCTGCGCCACCGAGGCGGCCTGACTACCGAGGAGGTCTGGCGCCAGTCTGCCGTTCTGGCAGAAGGCATCGGTGCCTGGCATGCCGTGAGTGCGGCCTGGCTGATGGGAGGCATCTTCCTGCTCTACCGCAAGGTGATCACCTGGCACGCACCTATCGCCATGCTGGCAACGCTTGCCCTGCTCTCCAGCATGTTCTTCGGCTATGACCCGGACAACTACGCCGACCCGCTGTTTCACA
Source organism: Marinobacterium alkalitolerans (assembly GCF_017776525.1). Lineage (GTDB taxonomy): Bacteria > Pseudomonadota > Gammaproteobacteria > Pseudomonadales > Balneatricaceae > Marinobacterium > Marinobacterium alkalitolerans. The sequence goes on along the minus strand of NZ_JACVEW010000034.1, from coordinate 9,107 downwards.
TGACCACCGGTGCGACCATGCTGGCGGCCTTCTTCATCATCACCGACCCTGTCTCCAGCGCCACCAGTAACCGTGGCCGTCTGGTGTTCGGTGCCGGCATCGGCCTGCTGGTGTTCATCATCCGCACCTGGGGCAACTACCCGGACGGGTTTGCCTTTGCCGTTCTGCTGATGAACCTGGCCGCTCCGTTTATCGATCTGTACACCCAGCCACGCAGCTACGGGCACACGCGCGCCAACAAGGGACGTGGAGGCAACGCATGAACGAAATCATTCAGGCCATCCGCAACAACGCGCTGGCAATCGGGATTTTTGCGATTGTGACCTCAGCGGTTATCGCCCTGACCCAGCTTGCCACCCGCGACGCCATTCAGTCGAACAAGGAGGCCTATCAGGCCCGTGCGCTCTACGAAATTGTGCCGCGTGAACGCGATCCGGACCTGCTGGACCACACCCTGAGCATGTCGGCGCCCGAGCTGGGTGTTGATGGCGAGGCACGCCTTTATCAGGCGATTCAGGACGGTGAAGTGAAAACCGTACTGATGCCGGTGGTCGCACCGGATGGCTACAGTGGTGATATCGAAATGCTGGTGGGCATCAATGCTGACAGCTCCCTCGCAGGCGTCAGGGTACTCAGTCACAAGGAAACTCCGGGGCTTGGTGATAAAGTGGAACTGAACAAATCCGACTGGATTCTGAGTTTTGACGGTGCCGAGAAGGCGGTCGGACGCGACGAAAGCTGGGCGGTCGAAAAAGATGGCGGTCGCTTTGACCAGTTTACCGGCGCCACCATCACGCCGCGTGCCATTGTCGGGGCCACCGCACGCGCCATTGAGTATTTTCGTGCCCACCGGGATTACCTGCTCACGCCTGTCACCGAGACAACCCAGCCCAGCGCTGCAGGAGTAACAGAATGAGTGTCGACTATCGCAAAATTTCATTGGACGGCCTCTGGCACAACAACCCGGCACTGGTTCAGCTGCTGGGCCTGTGCCCGCTGCTGGCCGTAACCGCCTCCGTGGTCAATGCCATGGGGCTGGGACTTGCCAGCACGCTGGTACTGGTCAGCTCCAACCTGACCGTCTCCCTGTTCCGCAAACTGGTGCCGGAAACGGTTCGGCTGCCGATTTTTGTCATGATCATCGCGTCATTCGTGACCGCAATCGAACTGCTGATGCAGGCGCTGACCTACGAGCTGTACCTGATTCTCGGCATTTTCATCCCGCTGATCGTGACCAACTGCGCCATCATGGGGCGTGCGGATGCCTTTGCCGTCAAAAACCCGGTTCGCGCCTCGGTCGTGGACGGCCTGATGATGGGCCTTGGGTTCAGCATCGTGCTGATCCTGCTTGGCGGCATGCGGGAACTGCTGGGTACCGGTGCCCTATTCGCCAACATGCACCTGCTGTTTGGCGAAGCGGCACGCAACTGGCAGGTGGTCATCTTCAGTGACTACAAGGGCTTCCTGTTTGCGATTCTTCCGCCCGGTGCATTTGTGGGGCTTGGCCTGATGATCGCTCTGAAAAACGTGATCGACATGCGTCTGGAAGAGAAGCAGAAAGCCGCGCCGAAAACAGACGAACCGCCGCCCAGCAAGCGCGTTCGTGTTACCGGCTAAAGCATTAGACTAAAGTCATTGTATCGGAACGCCGACTTGGGCTAGTCTGCTTGTTTAACGTGGACAACAACGAGCAGGAGCCAAGGTGGGCACCCCGATACCTGTTGTAATTTGTGACGACTCTCGTCTGGCCCGACGCCAGATGGCACGGGCGCTGTCACAATGGAACGTCAAAATCACCGAAACCGCAAACGGCCTTGAAGCCCTCGAAGCGATTCGAGCCGGCAAGGGTGAACTGCTGTTTCTGGATCTCAACATGCCGCTGATGGACGGATATGAGGTACTGGCCCGCATCCGCAGCCACGACCTCCCGACCATGACGGTCGTTGTTTCCGGCGATATTCAGCCCTCGGCCCGCGAGCGCGTCATGCAGCAGGGCGCCCTCGACTTTATTCGCAAACCGATCGATATGGAAAAGCTTTCCAGCACCCTGCATCAATTCGGGCTGCTGGAAGCACTGGACCACACCAGCACGAGCTCCTTTACCGAAGCACCTGACGGAACCTTTCAGGCGCTGGGCAATGAATCTGAGCCGGCTCAGGCAGCAATCGCACTGCGTGACAGCTATCAGGAACTGTCCAATGTCGCCATGGGTGAAGCGGCCAATCTGCTGGCACAGCTGCTGGATACCTTTATCGAGTTGCCGGTTCCCCGCATACAGGTGGTGGATGCCTGTGAGCTGAACGCCACGCTGGAACAAACCTTTCAGGCCAATACACTGACCACGGTGTGTCAGGGCTTTATCGCACCCGGTATTTCCGGCGAAGCACTGTTGAGCCTGTCTGCCCGCAATGCCGATACCCTTGCACGCCTGTTGAGCCACGAAGGCCAGGTAACGGAACAGGTTGAGCGTGAACTGGTGATGGATATTGCCAATGTCCTGATCGGTGCCTTCCTGAACGGCCTCGGCTGCCAGCTTGACCTGCGTTTCACTCAGGGGTCACCGCTGATCCTGCGCAAGGACAACCTGCAGCAGCCCGGCAAAAGCCGCGCCCGCCAGAAAGCGCTCAGCGTCGACATCAACTATCGTATTGAAGGACACGAGATCAATTGCGACCTGATGATGCTGTTCACGGAAGACTCTCTGAGCGCACTGAATGAACTTGTGAGACATTTATGATGATCAACCCACCTGAGCATGCGCTGAACATGGAAGAGCTGCACTGGCAGCTGGGATTGCTTCAAAACCTGGATGTTGGCCTGATCGTACTGGATGCCGATCATCGCGTGCACCTGTGGAACAGCTTCATGGCCAACCACTCGGGCATTCGTGATTCCGTTGCTCAGGGGAAACGCCTGAGCGAACTGTTCAGCGGCTTTCCGGCACGCTGGTTCCAGCGCAAGCTGGAGAGCGTTTTTCTGCTGCGCAGCCAGGCGTTCATTACCTGGGAAGAGCGACCCTATCTGTTCCATTTCAAGCCCTACCATCCGATTACCGGTCTGGCTGACTTCATGTACCAGAACGTGACCCTGATCCCCCTCACCTCGCCGAGCGGTGCCGTGACGCACGTAGGGATCATGGTGTATGACATGACTGCGGCAGCCATGGGCCAGAAAGCCCTGCACCAAGCCAACGAGGAACTGGGACGCCTGAGCCGGACCGACCGTTTGAGCGGGCTGGCCAACCGCGGGCACTGGGAAAGCTGCCTGGAGCAGGAATTTGAGCGCTTCTGTCGCACCCAGCAGCCCTCAAGCCTGGTCATGCTGGACGTGGACCACTTCAAGAAGGTCAACGATACCTATGGCCACCAGGCCGGTGACGAAGTAATACGCGTTCTGGCCAACACCCTCAAGTCACACGCCCGCAGCACAGACCTTCCCGGCCGCTATGGCGGCGAGGAGTTCGGGGTACTGCTGGTCAACACGCGCAGCAGCGATGCACTGGTCTTCGCAGAGCGGGTTCGCGAGGCCGTTGAACTGATGGTGGTTGAACACGCCGGCACACGCATTGAATTTACCATCAGCCTCGGTGTCGCCGAGGCCAACAACGACTACCGCTCGCATGAGGACTGGATGCGACAGGCCGATGCCGCGCTCTACCACTCCAAAGAGAGTGGCCGCAACCGTACCACCCTGGCCGAGGATCTGGAATAATCGCAGCTTTCGTTTCCTGAATTGAACGACTGCGATATGAATGCCGACAAGCGTTACCAGATCTTCAGCCGCCTTCAGGCGGACAACCCCGACCCCAGGACCGAGCTGGAATACAGCTCCCCTTTCGAGCTACTCATCGCCGTACTGCTCTCGGCGCAAGCGACTGACGTGAGCGTCAACAAGGCCACGCGCAAGCTCTTCCCCGTCGCCAACACGCCCGAAAGCATGCTGGCCCTTGGCGTTGACGGCGTTAAGGAGCACATCAAGACCATCGGCCTGTTCAATACCAAGGCCGAGAACGTCATCAAAACCTGTCGCATGCTGATTGAGCTGCATAACAGCCAGGTCCCGCAGACGCGTGCCGAGCTGGAAAAGCTGCCGGGCGTCGGGCGCAAAACGGCCAACGTGGTGCTCAATACAGCCTTCGGTCAGCCGACCATGGCTGTCGACACGCACATCTTCCGCGTTTCCAATCGGACCGGTATTGCTCCGGGCAAAACCGTGCTGGAGGTTGAGAAGAAACTGCTCCGACACGTCCCCAAACCCTTTCTGGTGGATGCTCATCACTGGCTGATTCTGCATGGCCGTTATGTGTGCACGGCACGCAAGCCAAGGTGCGGTTCCTGTCTCATTGAAGACCTGTGTGAGTACAGGGAAAAGACCGATTTCTGACCCTTTGGTTACTCACATTTTCTGTGGATAAAATAGTGGATACTATTGGGAATAGCCGCCCCAGCCCAGCTATATTGAGGCCTTCAGCGAATTGGTAAAATTTTGTTCAATCACCACTAAAACCCATTAAAAACATATAGTTACATATTGCAACCGTCTTACAGAATTTTTTCGGAGGGGTTATGCACCGCAATTGCGCACACCCTCTCCAGCATGTGCACAATTCAAAAAAAAAGCGCCCTGTCAAGGCGCTTTTTTCGTGCAGAAACGGGTTTATTGATCCGATTCAGTCTTCTGTCAGTTCGACCTCAATATGTGTCACCGGACGGCAACTACAGGTGAGGATTTCGTCATCCTTCAGGTCCACCAGACTGTCCTGCACATACTCGACTTCGCCATCGAGCAACCGAGCCTTGCAACAGCCACAGTAGCCTCCGCGGCAGTTGTAGGGCGCCGGAATATTCTGTGACTCCAGCGCATCCAGCAGCGAAAACTCATACTGGTAGAAGAAGGTGTGATAGTTGTTGACCTTGATCCGTGGTATGCCCGACATGCGCACTCCTGTTAGAGATCAAAGCCGTCGAAATCGCCGCTATCAACGTCATTGTCGATCTGACCGACCAGATAGGAGCTGATCTCCGCTTCCTGAGGCGCGACCTGAACGTTATCACTGACCAGCCAGCCGTTCATCCAGGGCAGCGGGTTCTGACGGGCCGGGAAGATCTCTTCAAGCCCCAGCGCCTTCATGCGCACATTGGTGATGTATTCAACGTAGTCACCCAGAATGCGTGCGTTCAGACCAATCATGGAGCCTTCGCTGAACAGGTACTCGGCCCAGTCCTTCTCCTGCTGCGCCGCTTCACGGAAGATGGCATACACCTGCTCTTCGCACTCGACTGCGATCTGCTTGAAGTCGGGATCGTCTGCACCGGACGCCATCAGGTTCAGCATGTGCTGGGTGCCGGTCAGATGCAGCGCTTCGTCCCGCGCAATCAGCTTGATGATCTTGGCATTGCCTTCCATCAGGGCACGTTCCGCAAACGCAAACGAGCAGGCAAAGCTGACGTAGAAACGGATCGCTTCCAGCACGTTGACCGATACCAGCGTCAGGTAAAGCTTCTTCTTCAGGTTGTACAGCGTTGCGTCATAGGCTTCGCCATCGACGCGATGAATGCCTTCGCCGTGCAGGGTATACACGTTCACCAGCTGGATGAATTCGTCATACAGCCGCGTGACCGCCTCGGCCCGCTTGATGATCTCCGGGTTGGTGACGATCTGGTCAAACACTTCCGAAGGCTCGGTGATGATGTTGCGGATAATGTGCGTATAGGAGCGGCTGTGAATCGTCTCACTGAACGCCCAGGTCTCGAACCAGGTTTCCAGCTCGGGCAGGGACACCACCGGCAAAAAGGCCACGTTCGGCGAGCGCCCCTGCACGGAATCCAGCAGCGTCTGATATTTCAGGTTGCTCAGGAAAATGTGCTTCTCATGATCCGGCATCCCCATGAAGTCCTTGCGGTCGTTGGTCAGATCAACTTCCTCGGGACGCCAGAAGAACGACAGCTGCTTCTCGATCAGCTTCTCGAAGATCGGGTACTTCTGCTTGTCATACCGCGCCACGTTAACCGAACGTCCAAAGAACATCGGCTCACGGGTTGCATCATGGTTACTGGGGCTGAAGGTAGAATATGACATGAATGCCTTTTCCTGAAAAAACAGTGCCACGCCCCGGGCCGGATGGCCCGGGATTGAAAGGGGTCTGCTCCCTGGGGAGCCTTAAAGCTTGCAGGCGCCGCCTTCACAGCCGTCGTCGCCCTTGTCGGACGCGCCGGCACCGTCACGGGTGTTGTGGTAGTACAGCGTCTTAACACCGTATTTGTACGCGGTCAGCAGATCCTGGAGCAGCTGCTTCATCGGTACTTTCTCACCGGTAAACTTGGCCGGGTCGTAGTTGGTGTTGGCCGAAATCGACTGATCGACGAACTTCTGCATGATACCCACCAGCTGCAGGTAACCGGTGTTGCTCGGGATGTTCCACAGCAGCTCGTAGTCATCCTTCAGCTCCAGGTAGTCAGGCACTACCTGCTTCATGATGCCGTCCTTGCTCGCCTTCACGGATACGAAACCTCGCGGCGGCTCGATACCGTTGGTGGAGTTGGTGATCTGCGACGAGGTTTCACAGGGCATCAGCGCCGTCAGGGTGCTGTTGCGCAAACCGAACTCGCGAATATCTTCACGCAGCGTTTCCCAGAAGTAGTGCAGCGGCTCTTCGCAGTAGCTGTCCACGTCGCGCTTGTAGGTGTCGATCGGCAGCAGACCCTTGGCGTAAGTGGTTTCATCAAACTTCGGACAGGCACCGAACTCCTTGGCCAGCTGGTTGGAGGCCTTCAGCAGGTAGTACTGAATGGCTTCAAAGGTGCGGTGCACCAGACCGTTGGCACTGCCATCGGAGTAACGAACGCCATGCTTGGCCAGGTAGTAGGCAAAGTTGGTCACACCCACACCCAGCGTACGGCGTGCCATGGTCGCGTTGCGCGCGGCCGGAATCGGGTAGTCCTGATAATCCAGCAGGCTGTCCAGCGCACGAACAATCAGGTCTGCCAGCTCTTCCAGCTCGTCCAGATTCTCCAGCGCGCCCAGGTTGAACGCCGAAAGCGTACAGAGTGCGATTTCGCCTTCCGGGTCGTTCACGTCGTTCAGCGGCTTGGTCGGCAGGGCAATTTCCAGACACAGGTTGGACTGCTTGACCGGTGCCACCTGCGCATCGAAGGGGCTGTGGGTGTTGCAGTGGTCCACGTTCTGAATGTAGATACGGCCGGTGGAGGCACGCTCCGACATCATCAAACCGAACAGCTCGACCGCCTTGATGCTCTTCTTGCGGATGCTCTCGTCCTGCTCGTATTTCACGTACAGGCGCTCGAATTCATCCTGATCGGCGAAGAAGGCATCGTACAGACCCGGCACCTCGTGCGGGCTGAACAGCGTAATGCTCTCGCCCTTGATCAGGCGCTGATACATCAGCTTGTTGATCTGTACGCCGTAGTCGATGTGGCGCACACGGTTCTCTTCAACGCCGCGGTTGTTCTTCAGGACCAGCAGGGATTCAACTTCCAGATGCCAGATCGGGTAGAACAGGGTCGCAGCACCGCCGCGAACGCCGCCCTGAGAACAGGACTTCACCGCCGTCTGGAAGTGCTTGTAGAACGGAATACAGCCGGTGTGGAAGGCTTCGCCGTTGCGGATCGGGCTGCCGATTGCACGAATACCACCGGCGTTGATACCGATACCGGCGCGCTGAGATACGTATTTGACGATCGCGGCAGCGGTCGCGTTGATGGAATCCAGGCTGTCACCGGTTTCAATCAGTACGCAGGAGCTGAACTGACGGGTGGGCGTACGCACACCGGCCATGATCGGCGTCGGCAGCGACAGTTTGAACTTGGACGTGGCGTCATAGAAACGCTTCACGTAACTCAGACGGGTATCACTCGGGTAATTGGCGAACAGGCAGGCAGCCACTAGCATGTACAGCAGCTGCGGGCTTTCGTAGATATCACCGGTAACACGGTTCTGAACCAGGTACTTGCCTTCCAGCTGCTTCACGGCCGCGTAGCTGAAGTTCATGTCGCGGCTGTGGTCCAGATAGGCGTTGAGTTCATCAAACTCTTCGCGTGTGTAGTCGGTCAGCAGGTGCTGGTCGTAGCGCTTCTGCTCCACCATGTTCACGACATGGTCATACAGGTGCGGCGGCTCAAAGTCGTTGAACGCACGCTTGCGCAGATGGAACACCGCCAGACGCGCCGCCAGATACTGATAGTCGGGCGCATCTTCCGAGATCAGATCGGCAGCCGACTTGATCAGCGTTTCGTGGATATCGGAGGTTTTGATGCCTTCGTAAAACTGAAGGTGAGCACTGAGCTCGACCTGGGATACCGAAACATTCTCAAGCCCTTCAGAGGCCCAGATTATGACACGATGGATCTTCTCAAGGTCGATCAGTTCACGCCGACCATCGCGTTTGGTAACCATCAGATCTTGCTGCATTGTGCACGCTCTTCCAGTCTGTCAGTGATTTTTTTCCGGCCTCCCCGAAGCCGTATCCCTGTATAGAGGGGCTGCCTCATCCTTGTGCAGGACTGCATCAAAATGATGCAAAACGCGAGCGGGGTCGCTTGCGGTCACCCTGATAACAAAACACAAGATGTAGTACAGCAGCGCCTACAGGGCACTAAATATAGATATTAGCTCGAGGATTTCAATCTTGATTTATTGAGTTAGGACGTGTATCCCGCCCTGCCCCATCGGGCTGAAAGGCGCGCATTATGAGGGCTTGGCGACTCTTTTTCCATTCCAATTTAAATACGATTTTTTTTCATCGAAATTCGCTAAAAATTGAAAAGACTGCATAGTAAAAAAGCCTGTTTCTTTCCTGACTCAAGCCCTTTACAAAGCCCGCTCAGGACTCTAGAATTCGCATCCGCTGGTGGGGTTCCCGAGTGGCCAAAGGGATCAGACTGTAAATCTGACGCGCAAGCTTCGGTGGTTCGAATCCACCTCCCACCACCACCGAATTCATACAGGAGAGCCTCGTCACCTGACGGGGCTTTTTTGTGTCTGTGGAGTCTGACGTGGATGAGAACCGCCGAAGGTGGTTCGAATCCACCTCCCACCACCACCGAATTCATACAGGAGAGCCTCGTCACCTGACGGGGCTTTTTTGTGTC
>NZ_JACVEW010000033.1 GCF_017776525.1 Marinobacterium alkalitolerans | reverse complement strand
CAGGAAAGCCGCTGAAAGCGCGGCTTAAACCCAGAGCCTATGGGAGGCATGTGTCAGGTAATTACCATCACTGTACACGCGAATGTAAGTTGCTGATCCATCTTATGCGCCCTCGATTATGTGTAGTCAGCATTATCCCATGTAGCGGACTTGATCACACCTTCCTTAGTATTCACAACTACCCCTATAGGGGGTATGTGTCACATGAATACTATTTCTTCACATGCTTATAGTAACGATATAGGCTTGAGATCTTTGCTTTTATACAAAGGATGACCCGGCCTACCACTTTTAAGTTTTACTAAGCACTTCGGTGATTTCAATATCGCCAAAACAGCCAAATCACGGTTCATAAAAGCTCCATCATCTGTCCATGCGCAAACAGTTTCGACAGCCTCCTCGCTGAGTCGCTGTAAATGCCGATCATTGTCTGGACCTATTGGATCATCAACTCGATAGAGTTCTGTTTTATCAGTAGACCTGTATGCAAATAAATTTGCTATAATCAGACCTCCATACCCCCAGCGCTTAGCGTAATTTATACATACCCGCGAAGTATTATCTTCTTCTTCATGATCAGCTGTTGATGGATTGAGACAAACAAATAAAACTGTAGGCTTGGAATTTTCCCATATTCTTTTTAGCTCGTACCTGTACTTTCCGCAATCAGAAATTATTGCTGATTTCTGCATGACTCCTCCTTGTGTTTAATATTTCAATACCGCACATATGAGTTTTAAGACTGAGAATAAAATGAACAAGCCCCTTCCAGCGCTTTCTGCCTCCATTTTTCCGTATTTAGCAGACAATTGGGGCAGGTTCCCACCGTTTTAGCCAGTCGCAATCGCCTTCTCAGATACTTCAGATGTATTAACTCTGTTTTTCATGATTTTGTCAATGCGCACACAATTGAACTGCGCCAATAGTATAACCATGCTCAAGTGCCTTCTCCTTGGGGATCTCCCACGCTTATTGTTGAATTAGGTCTCGACAAGCTGTACATGATGTACCTTTCTCTGTGCTCTCGATCATCTGCCGCTCACATTATCTCATGTGGCGAACTTGACGACTTCTTTCTTAGGACATTTTTAAATCAATTGTTACAAGCGCATCATCACTTTGATCATTACTGAATTCAATACCAATATTAGGACAATGCTCAAAATTACTTTCTACACAAAACCCAATTAATTGGACCCATTTTATATCATCATTATTCAAATAAACCGTCATCTCCTCAACCATAAAGCACGACATAAGTATGTTTAATTTATCCAATATAACCCTAACAGATAAAGAAGGAGCATCCTTATATATTACGACTGACATAAAATTATTGACACTTTTTACAGCTTTACATGAAAGCTTATGAGCACATAAATTTTCAAAATAATCTTTAAATGAAATATATCTATCCATACAGATAAATCGATAATTTTCAATATACCAACTTAGTATTATTTCTATAACTCTTTGATGGTCCATTTCCAAAAGCTCTTTGAAAACAGATTTATCAATCGAGCTTACAGCGCAGAGTATCGATATAGAAAATATAGATATGTATTTTTTATCGCTATTAACTATTAAATCTACCGCCTTATTGTCTTTTAATAAAAATCGGATCAGTTCAATTTGATTATTGCTAATTATGTCTAATCGAAAAATACTAAAGAATGTTACATTAAACTTGTTAGATGGTATACACATCTGATTTAGAACTGCTACAGGCCCCTTTTCAATCTGTATAAAATAATATTCTTCGGGCCATCCAACATTTTCTTGATATTTTTTCCAAAGTACAGATAAGACAGGATAAAAATTGATAAAAGCGACGTGTTCATGCGTTATTCTTTCGTTATCTTTTATGCTAAGCAAGGACTTATTCACATCAATTATTTTTCCCTTATCAACATGAGCTTCTGAACCAGGTACATAAGATGAAAAATCAATGATGTCGGAGGTATTAGACATGACGAACTCCTGTAGTAGTAGGTAGGTTCTGTCTACAGGCTTTAGGACCCGTTAAGCGCCAAGAATTATTTTCATGAGAAATTTATGAATCATTCCGATAAATCATAACCACAGCAAGTGATTGTTTAGATTGGCATCTAACATTCGCTTCGTGCGTGCCCGAGCCGGCAGCCAATTGGAAACTGGATTTGAGATGGGAGCAACCATATCAGCCGGTTTGAGCTACAGACAGTGCGGCTGTCGTGGCGTCGGAGATACTGTACTTCCGACACAGCTCTTTGACTGGCAGGCCTGCTTCCGCTTCTTTCAGGATCGGGATGATCTGTTCTTCAGTGAATCGCTTCTTCATGTTCATCTTCCTTCTCTGTGATGAACATTACTAAGAGCTTGCTGGTTTAGAAAGTGGGGAGCAGGTCACATTTTGTGTGCCATCTTGATAGAGAATTTACACAAATTGGCGCAATTTCAGTGGGTTAGGTGTGTAGAGGGAAACACCCGCCACCTCCACCAAATTACATAAGTTAAAAGCCTGTTTTCACAGGCTTTTTTCGTTTATATCTCTCGTAACACCATCCAAATAATCCCTCCTTCACTTTGCACTACACTTCAGGTGAGCCCATCAGCACACGAGGCCGCCAGATGACTCAGTCTGTTCATATCGGTTTTATCAGCCAGCATAACGCCATCCGTGCACAACTGGCGGCAGCACTGGCACATCATATCTGCCCTGAACTTGTGATCCGCTGCGCCGGCCTGACACCAACCCCCATACCTGAAGCGACGCACGCTGTGTTGAGGCGACTGGATGCTGAACCTGTGTCGGAGCTTGACCGTATAGAAGCGTTAACAGCATCACCGCTTGATCTGCTGATCATCATCTGTTCGCCGAAAGAGGAGGCCTTGTGGCCAGAAGCGTCTTTGCAGGAGCGCCTGCCGGAGGTGGAAACGGCGATCTGGCATATGGGCGAGCCGACCAGTGAAGAGGCGTTGGCGCATCTTGAAATCGAACTGGCCGAGCGCTTGCGACTGCTGTTACAGGCCCGACACCTGATCTGACGCAGGCTTTGCCTTTCCTCGCTTCAGCATGGCAGCGGTGGCTGTTACAATTGTTTTAAATTTGATCGCACATTCTGCAGTTCGTGTAATCGCTCCACCGATCTGACTGATATTCACTGATACGGGGTGCCGTCCAGCACAATGAGTTACCAAGACCTGCAAGCCGCGTTCAGTGTTTCGGCCAAATTGCTCGAATCGAACAACTACCACGATTTGACCCGCGACCTGATCGAGATGCTGATGTCCTTTGACGGCATCACTGCAGTCGATTCCTATGAGATCCTGGCCCGCCAGCAGAAGCGCCCGGACGAGCCGGATATTCTGGTACGCCGCTTTCCCCTCTCGCTTGACGAGAACTACATCGACGATAACCACACCATTATCCGCGAGATCGCCTATCGGGGTCAGCATGGCGTAAGCTTTACCGATTTTGACGGTGAGCCCTACATTGTCATTTACATCTGTGAACACACCGTACCGGAACGGCTGGTGCTGATTCGGGGTGAAGTGAACGACTACAACGCCGAGTTGATTCGCGGGCTCAGCCTGATCTATGACCGCCAGGTCCGCATGTTTGACTCCAAGGAACGCGACCCGCTTACGCTGTTGAATAACCGCCAGACCCTCGACAATACACTCGAGCAGGTGGTGGACTTCTACCGGGGGCGCGAGCAGGAAGCACTGAAGTCCTGGGTGGCCCTGCTGGATATCGACCACTTCAAGGAGATCAATGACAATTTCGGTCACCTCTATGGCGACGAGGTACTGATCCATTTTGCCAACCTGATGAAGTCGGAGTTCCGCTACTCCGACTTCCTGTTCCGCTACGGCGGTGAAGAATTTCTGGTCATCATCAATCAGACCGATCAGCAGGGTGTTACCGAAGCACTTGAGCGCTTTCGCCAGTGCGTTGAGGACTATACCTTCCCCTCAGGCCAGGTCACGGTCAGCGTCGGTTGCGCCCCCATAGAGCCGGATATGCCGATCAGTGACGTGATCGAAGTGGCTGATGAAGCCCTGTACACCTCCAAGTCATCCGGCCGTAACCGTGTTACCCTCCAGCTGGAAAGCCGCAAACCGAAAATTGAACACTCGGATGTCGAGCTGTTCTGATCACCCCCACAAGGATTTCTGTCTGTATGCCTGCTTCTATTCTGATCACGGGTTGTTCCACCGGCATTGGTTATCACTGTGCGATGGCCTTGAAGGAAGACGGCTACCGGGTGCTGGCAACGGCCCGCAAGGCAGAAGACGTGGATATGCTCAAGGCACAGGGGCTTGAAGCCTGCCAGCTGGATCTGGACTGCTCCACATCCATTCAGGACGCCGTGGATTGGGCACTCGGCCTGACCGGCGGCACACTGGATGCGCTGTTCAACAACGGTGCCTATGGTCAGCCGGGAGCCGTGGAAGACCTCAGCCGCGACGTGCTCCGGGCCCAGTTTGAAACCAATGTGTTTGGCTGGCTTGAGCTCACCAACCTTGTACTCCCTGTCATGCGGCGCCAGGGCCATGGCCGCATTGTCATGAACTCCTCCGTACTGGGGCTGGTGGCCATGAAATACCGCGGGGCGTATAACGCATCCAAATTCGCCCTCGAGGGGCTGACCGATACCTACCGACAGGAGCTGGCAGGCAGTGGCGTTGAGATCAGCCTGATCGAACCCGGCCCCATCACCAGCGCGTTTCGACAAAATGCACTGGCTGCATTCAAGCGCAACATTGCTTATCAGCATGGAGCACACGCCAGGGTATATGCGGGTGTGCTCAAGCGACTGGAAGGCGGTGAAGGAGAAGGCTCTGCCTTTACTCTGCCACCGGCTGCAGTGTACCGCGCCTTGAAACATGCTCTGGAGCATCGACACCCCAAGGCACGCTACTACGTCACTACCCCCACCTGGCTGCTGGGTACGCTCAGGCGATTCCTGCCCACCCGCTGGCTTGACCGAATACTCATGAAAGCGGCTGACAGCGAAAACCGTTAGCGGGCACAGATAGCCTTACTGCCCTCGACTGATCCAGTCCGGCCTGAAACACGTAACAGTGATACATCTTAAACGACATCTATTAACATAGGTGCAGTTTTACCGCTCTTGCCTGTTTCCCTGGCACTCCCCCGGCCGTGGTATCTGCAAGCCTCTGCACTCAAACCGGGTAGTCACCTCATGTTTTTTCAGAAGAACCTCAAGCAGGAAGTCGCCCAGCTGCAGCAGCAACTGTTTGAAGCCAATCAGGTCATTGATGCTATTTCCAACACCATGGCCGTGATCGAGTTCACGCCGGATGGCCATATTCTCTCTGCAAATACCCTGTTTGAACAGGCAACCGGCTACACCGAGGAAGAGCTGAAGGGACAGCATCACCGGATGCTCTGCGCACCGGAACTGGTGCGCTCTGACAAATACCAGCGCTTCTGGCAAAACCTGGCTCGGGGTGAAAGCCTGAGTGACCGTTTCTCACGCGTCACCAAGCAGGGCGCCACCCTCTGGCTCGAGGCCAGCTACATTCCGGTAAAGGACACACAGGGCTCCGTGGTCAAGGTAATCAAGCTGGCCCGCGATATCACGGCATCTGTTGAGGCCGAGCAGAAACATGAGAGTGTGCTCGATGCCATCGAACGATCCATGGCCGTCATCGAGTTCAATCTTGCCGGTGAAATCGTCAAGGCAAATGACAATTTCCTCGCCACCACTGGCTATGCTCTGGGCGAGATCAAGGGCCGCCATCACCGCATCTTCTGCCCTGAAGGCTATGCACAATCCGCCGACTACAAGCAGTTCTGGCAGCGCCTCAATCAGGGTGAGTATATGTCGGATCGCTTTGAGCGGGTCAATAAACAGGGGCAGACAATCTGGCTTCAGGCGACCTATAACCCGCTTTACAACGCTGCCGGCGAGCTTTTCGGGGTACTCAAGATCGCCAGTGACATCACCGCCGAAGTTGAACGGAGGAACGCGGAATCACGGGCGGCTCAGCTGGCCTATGACATCTCGCTGGAGACAGACCAGAGCGCGGTAAACGGTGCTCAGTCAGTCGTTCAAACCATCGACATGGTGCGCAATATTGAAGCCCATCTGAATAATGCTGCCGAGCAGGTGTCTGCATTGAATCGACAGTCGGGTGAAATCGCCCGCATTGTCGATATGATCCAGGACATCGCAGAGCAGACCAACCTGTTGGCGCTGAATGCCGCAATTGAAGCCGCACGTGCCGGCACCCAGGGCCGCGGGTTTGCCGTGGTCGCCGATGAAGTGCGCAATCTGGCACGCCGCACCAGTGAAGCCACTGAGCAGATCAAGTCAGTGGTGGAACAGAACCAGAAGCTGGCGGCGATTGCCGCCGATGAGGCTCAGGCCAGTCAGCAGCAGGTTGAAAATGGTGTATCTCTGGCCACCGAAGCCGGCGCGGTGATGGAAGAGATCCGCTCGGAAGCACAACGCGTGGTCGATGCCATCGGTCAGTTCCGGGAGCAGGTTCATACGGGATAAAGCTCCGGGAACCTTTGAGCACGCGCATAATCACAGCCATATCTGAAGGATATGGCTTGTTCCCGGGCAAGGGCTCAGGCTAACCTTCCTGCTGATCAACGGACTGGATAAGGATTACCCGTGCTGCAAAGATGTCTGAACTCCTCGCTTTACTGGTGGCTGTTGCTGGCAGGCGCCTCGGGTGCTGAAGCGATCGCGCTTTACTATCAATATGCGCTGGATTTCGGCCCCTGCGTGCTCTGCATCCACATCAGGCTCTGGCTCGCCGCCGTCATCCTGATTGCCGTCGTTGCGCTGGCCGGGTTCAGGTTTCGCTGGGTTCAGAGCCTTTGTCACCCGCTCGCGCTGGTGGCGGCACTTGGCTTTGCCGAACGCAGTTGGCGCGTACTGGCCGTTGAACGGCTCTGGATTGAAAGCAGCTGCACGCTGGAGTCCGGCTTGCCGGCCTGGTTTGCCCCGGACCAGTGGTGGCCCTGGCTGTTCGAGATCTGGGAGGCCTGTGGCTACACCCCCATGGTGGGCCCCTTCAGCATGGCTGAATGGCTTGCGGGTGCCAGCGTCCCCTTCGTACTGCTAACGCTGACCGCGTGCGGCAGGCACTTTGTCACACCAGGTTCGTGTGACTGACATCTTTCTGCAATGGATGACAACCAATAATGCTCTTGACCAATAAGAGGATAAAATCATGAGTGTCATCCATTTGACTGCACAGCTGAGACAATTGCTGGACCGTGGCTACTCCATCGAAGACGTTCGCAATCTGGTAGCCGTTCCCCATGAAGTGCTGGAACAGGCCATTCGCGAGCATCGACTGCAGGAACGCAGCCGCCGACACGACCGCCTGCTGCAGGGCCAGGCTGACTTTGCCATGCGCCTGGGCTCGCGCAATTAAGCGGCGCACCTGACCGAATACAGGCTAAAACCTGATTTGCAGGTACAGGACTAATTCGCTATTTACATTAGACTCATGGCAAACCTAAACTCGCCGATAAGAGTATAATAGGTAGCAAACCTGACTAATAAAGGAAACCTGCAATGAAAAAGACACTGCTGATCGCAGCTGCAACCCTGATGCTATCGCCGGCAGCCGCTATGGCTGAGCGTTCCGGTGAAGAAGTCTATAACACCAAATGTTCCGTTTGCCACGCCGCTGGTGTTGCAGGCGCACCGAAACTCGGTGATGCCGCTGCCTGGGCACCGCGTGCCGAGAAAGGCGTCGATGCACTGCTGGCCACTGCCATCAGCGGTATCAATGCCATGCCGCCGAAAGGCACCTGCATGGACTGCTCTGACACCGAGCTGAAGTCCGCCATCCAGTACATGCTGGACGCTTCCAAGTAAGCACAAACGGCTTATATTGACGTTAAAAAAACCGCCATTTGGCGGTTTTTTTTGTGACCTTTGCAGCCGATCAGAACAGGCTTGCCGGGTCGATCGGCTCGCCTTCCGTATCGCCCTCAGGGCGTGACTGCAGCTTTTCCAGTGCTTCTTCGGCATCGCCCTTCTGAATCACGATTTCCACACGACGGTTGCGTGCGCGTGACTCGGGTGACGTATTGGGTGCCAGCGCACGCGTATCCGCATAACCGGCCACGCTGAAGCGGGACTGATCAATGCGCCGGTCTGCAAACAGTTCGTGCGCCACCGCCAGTGCACGTGCCGAGGAGAGATCCCAGTTGGACTCGAACCGTCGGCCGCTGTAGGGAATATTGTCGGTGTGGCCTTCAATGGCCACCTTGCCACTGATATCCAGCAACAGGTCACGAATCTTGGCGATGACCGGGATATAGGCGAATTTCAGTTCGGCCGAACCCGAATCAAACGAGCCACGCTCCTTCACGCGGATAATGATACGGGTGCCATCCGTTTCCACCTCGATGCTGCCCTCGCCAATCTCCTGTGCCAGCGCCTGTGCCACCGCCACGGCTTCCTGCTTCGCCTGCTCTTCCTGCTGGCGACGCAGCTCTTCCAGTCCCTGCAGCTGGTCCTGAATTTCCGACTCACCCTCGCGAGAGCGAATATCCAGCGTATTCATGTCATTGTTGATGGTCATCTGGCGCACTTCATTCAGCGGCGTGGGCTCAGGCCGCCCGGGGCTGAACTCCTGGGCAATGATGGAGGTACCCTTGGGAATATCTTCCACCTTGATCTGGTTCTGCACCCCGAATGCTTCGCGCATGGAACCTGCCAGCTGCTTGAACTTCAGTACGTCCATCTCCGAAAAGGAGAGCAGCAGTACGAAGAAGCACATCAACAGCGACATCAGGTCGGCAAAGGTCGCCATCCACGCGGGCGAGCCCGGTGGAGGACATTTACACTTCTGTTCTTCTTCGTTGTCGTCACTCATGGCCGACTCCCTCAGCTTTCAGCAACGGCACGTTTGCCCTCGGGCAGATAACTGCGCAGCATCTGGTCAATCACACGCGGGTTCTGCCCCGCCTGGATTGCCAACAGGCCGTCAATGACCAGGGCCTGATTCAGCGCTTCCTCATCACGGCGTACTTCCAGCTTGTCGGCCACCGGCAGCGCAAACATGTTGGCGATCATGGCGCCATAGAGGGTTGTCAGCAGGGCTACGGCCATCGCGGGGCCGATAGACTTGGGGTCGGACATGTTGGACAGCATCTGCACCAGACCGACCAGTGTCCCGATCATGCCCATTGCAGGCGCCACGTCCCCCATGGCCTTGAAGATTTTGGTGCCGAAGTCGTGCCGTTCGAAGGTCAGCGAGGCATCCTTTCGCAGCAACTGCTTCACCACGTCAGGGTCATGACCATCCACCAGCAGCTGAATGCCGCGCTGCATGAAGTCGGACGACACCTCCTTGTCCTCCAGTGACAGCAGGCCGCCCTTGCGCGCCGCATCCGCCAGATCAACCGTTTCGGCGATGATGTCTTCCGGGTTGATTGACTTGAACATGAAGGCTTTGACCATCACCTTGCCAGCGCCCAGAAACTGCCCCAGGGTGAACTTCATCAGCACCACCAGCAGCGTTCCCCCCAGTACGATCAGCATGGAAGGCGGGTTAACAAAGATACCGATATCACCACCGAGCACCATGGCGGCGATGATGATGCCGAAAGCCCCTATCAGACCAACGAGGGTAGCCAGATCCACTGATCGCTCCTGAGTAGTTTTGAGACCGAAAACGACGGCACGACTGCTTACATTACCAGAATCGAATGATACCAGAATTAAACATTCGTTCACCCTTCCCGCCGGCTTTTTGAAGTTGTCGGATTGACCGCTATCATAGGGTTGGTTAACGTGAGCGCCCTAATCAAGACGGCAGACCCCTATGGCAGCAAAACCCGACACACCCGACTTTGAACACGCCTTGCAGCAGCTGGAAGGACTGGTTGAGCAGCTGGAACAGGGCGACCTCCCGATCGAAGACGCGCTCAAGGCATTTGAACAGGGCGTCAAGCTTACACGCGAGTGTCAGGGCATTTTGCAGCAGGCTGAACAGAAGGTGCAGCTACTGACCGAGCAGGACGGCGAAATCCACGCCACTGACTTCAACGCACCTGACGAGTAACGCCCATGAGTACCCAGCAGGTTCTGGCCGAGTGCCGGACGCGTGTTGAGCAACAACTGGAACAACTGATCACCACCGACAATGCCCTTGAGCCCCGGCTTCAGCAGGCCATGCGACACGGCCTTTTGAACGGCGGCAAACGCCTGCGGCCGGCGCTGGTCTATCTGGGCTACCGGCTCTGCACAGAAGCGCCGCTGTCGGCACTGGCGGATCGGGCCGCTGTTGCGATCGAGTGTATACACAGCTACTCGCTGGTCCATGACGACCTGCCGGCCATGGATGACGATGACCTGCGCCGCGGCCAGCCCACCTGTCATATCGCCTTCGATGAAGCCACTGCTATTCTGGCGGGCGACGCCCTTCAGTGTCTGGCCTTTGAACACCTGAGCGAGCCGATGGACGCCGTGGACCCCGGCACCCAACTGCGCATGCTGCGTACACTGGCACAGGCCAGTGGCAGCCAGGGCATGGTGGCCGGCCAGGCATTCGATCTGTCGCATGTAGGCAAGCAACTGACCCTGTCGCAGTTACAGGCCATGCACGCCTGCAAAACCGGTGCTCTGATCACCGCCGCGGTCATTCTGGGCGCTCAGGCTGCAGGTGAACAGGACCCTGACCGCCTGCAGCGACTGCGCGACTATGGCGACCTGGTCGGCCTGGCGTTTCAGATTCAGGATGACCTGCTGGATATCGAAGGCGATACGGCTACGCTGGGCAAACCTCAGGGTTCCGACCTTGAGCAGAACAAACCCACCTACCCGGCCCTGCTGGGCCTTGAAGGCGCACGTGCCCGTTTGCATGCGTTGCACCAGGAAGCCGTTGCACTGCTGCAGCAGTTCGGTCCGGGCGCTCAGGATCTGATCGGTCTGACCGATTACATCGTAAACCGTGATCACTGATGATGTTTCACGACATTCCTGAACAGCGCCCCCACACGCCCCTGCTGGACAGCATTGACCGGCCGGAGCAGCTGCGTACCCTGAAACGCTCCGAGCTGCCGCAACTGGCCCGTGAGCTGAGAGCCTTTCTGCTCTACTCGGTGGGCCAGACGGGCGGTCATTTCGGAGCCGGGCTGGGCGTTGTGGAACTCACCATCGCCCTGCATTACCTGTTGAAAACTCCGCATGAGCAACTGGTCTGGGATGTCGGGCATCAAACCTATCCCCACAAGATACTGACCGGTCGCCGCGAGCAGATGCTGGGCATGCGCCAGAAGGATGGTCTGTCGCCCTTCCCCAAGCGCAGTGAAAGCCCTTTCGACAGCTTCGGCACCGGGCACTCCAGCACCTCCATTTCAGCGGCACTGGGCATGGCACTGGCGCAGCGCCTGCAGGGCCAAAGCCACCATACCGTCGCCGTGATTGGCGATGGTGCCATGACAGCCGGCATGGCGTTTGAAGCGTTAAACCACGCGGCCCACACGGGCGCCAACCTGCTCGTGGTGCTGAACGACAACGAGATGTCCATCTCCCGCAACGAAGGCGGGCTGGCGACCTACCTGGCCCGCAACCTGAAGCAGAAGATGGACGGTCCAATCACGGCGGATCTGTTTCAGGCGCTGGAGTTCGGCTATAGCGGCCCGGTTGACGGTCACAATTTCAGTCTGCTGCTGCCGGCTCTGGAGCAGGCACTGAACACGCCCGGGCCACAGCTGCTGCATGTCGTCACCCGCAAGGGCAAGGGCTTTGCACCGGCCGAAGCGGACCCGGTGGGCTATCATTCGCTGACCAAGATTGAGCCGGTCAACGCCGACAAACGAGCGCCCCGGCCCAAGCGTCCCAAGTACTGCAATGTGTTCGGTCACTGGCTGTGTGAAACCGCGGCTGTGGATAAAAGGCTGGTTGGCATCACGCCCGCCATGCGTGAAGGCTCAGACCTGATCGCGTTTTCAGAACAGTTCCCGGACCGCTACTTTGACGTTGCCATCGCGGAGCAGCATGCGGCCACGCTGGCAGCCGGGTTTGCCTGCAGTGGCATGAAGCCGGTACTGGCAATCTACTCCACGTTTCTGCAGCGCGCCTACGATCAGGTTATTCACGATATTGCCATCCAGCAGCTCGACGTGTTGATCGCCATCGACCGCGCCGGCCTGGTGGGCGAAGACGGTGCCACCCATGCCGGCTGCTTTGATGTGGCGTACCTGCGCTGCCTGCCGGATATGGTGGTGATGACACCCGCCGATGAAGCCGAACTCGGCGCCATGCTGACACTGGGTTATGAGCACCCCGGGCCCGTGGCCGTACGCTACCCCCGCGGCAGCGCTGCGAGCGCTCAGCCAAACGGCACCGATACGCTGACACTGGGCCAAAGCCGGCTGCTGCGCCGGGGTAAGCGGGTGGCACTGCTGAACTTCGGCCCGCTGCTGACTGAAACCCTGCAGGTTGCGGAGCGCTGCGACTACACACTGGTGGACATGCGTTTCGTCAAACCGCTGGACAGCGCCAGGGTGCAGCAGCTGGCCCGTGAACACGAATTGCTGGTCAGTGTGGAAGATCACGCAATACAGGGTGGCGCGGGCTCCGCCGTAGCCGAGCAGTTACAGCAGCAGGGGCAGCAGACGCCGCTGTTAATGCTGGGGATTGCGGATCGGTGGGTTGCACACGCCAGCCGCGAGGAGCAACTGGCAGAGTGCGGGCTGGATGCCGCCGGGATAGAGGCTTCGATTCGGCAGCGTCTGGACAGCATGACCTGAACGCGCTGCCCGAATAGCCCGAGCGCTGGCGCGCGTTATTCGTCCTTGAAGTGGTGCTCGGTCATCATATGACCCAGCTTGCCCATCTTGGTCTGCAGGTAGTTCTCGTTGTGGCGGTTCTTGCCCACCTGCAGTGGCACACGTTCCGCCACGTTCACGCCGTATTTTTCCAGCGCCGCCACCTTGCGCGGGTTGTTGGTCATCAGCTTGACCGCCTTGATGCCTAGATGCTCCAGCATGGGCTCACACATGCTGTAGTCACGCATATCGGCGGCAAACCCCAACTTCTCGTTCGCCTCAACCGTATCGGCGCCACCATCCTGCAGGTGATACGCCTTGATCTTGTTCAGCAGGCCAATGCCACGCCCTTCCTGACGCAGGTAGAGCAGTACGCCCTTGCCTTCCTCAGCGATCCGCTTGAGGGCTTCCTGCAGCTGGAAGCCGCAGTCACAGCGCAGGCTGAACAGCGCATCACCGGTCAGGCATTCGGAGTGAATACGCGCCAGCACGGGTTCATCGCCGGCAACCTCACCGAATACCAGTGCAACATGTTCCTTGCCGGTGGACGGATCTTCAAAACCCACCATGGTAAACACCCCCCAGGGGGTGGGCAGCCGTGAATCGGCTACATACTGTACTGACACCTTGGTTGTTCCTCAGTCACAAATTCATTTCCCGGCGCGCCGGTGTTAGCCCCAGAGCCAAAGCAGACCCTGCAGCACCAGCCCCGCCAATACACCTGCCAGCACATCGTCCAGCATGATCCCCAGGCCACCGTGCACTCGACGATCCACCGGACGAATCGGCCAGGGTTTCCAGATATCGAACAGGCGGAACAGGATAAAGCCGGCCAGCGCCCAGATCCAGTTAACCGGTACCGCGATCATGGTAATCCAGTACCCGACAAACTCATCCCAGACGATCCCGCCATGATCGTGCACGCCCAGATCGCGAGAGGTACGTCCACACAACCAGATTCCGATCACAAAAGCCGCCAGCGTCAGGCTCAGATAGAGTATCAAGCTGCCCTGCGCCATCAGGTACCACAACGGAACGGCCGCCAGCGTACCAAAGGTGCCCGGCGCCCTGGGCGCAGCACCACTGCCAAGACCAAAAGCCAGAAAGTGAACCGGGTTTCGCCAGACCGATGCGGGCGCCTTGTTCATGGAGACTCCTTGAAGTGGTCATAGCCCTGTGCCAGACCGGCCAGCTCACGCCCTTCAGCGTCGTTTACCCGAAGCCCCGGCACGTCCGTGATCCGTCCTATGCCGGTCAAACGCACTCCCTGCTGCTCTGCCAGTTGCAGACAGGTCGTTACCGCTGCCTCCGGGACCGCCAGACACAGTTCGAAATCCTCGCCGCCCGACAGGGCCCAGTTCAGGGCCTGGTCGGGGTAGCAGTGTGCCAAGGCGCCGGACAGCGGCAGACAGCAGGTCTCAATGTCGGCCCCAACGCCCGAGGCGTCCAGCATATGGCTCAGATCAGCCAGCAGGCCGTCAGAAATATCCAGCCCCGCATGCACATGGGGCCGCAGGGCGCGAGCCAGGGTAATGCGGGGTTCAGGCCGATAGAAGCGCTGTTGCAGCCAGCGAATCTCTTGTGTCGGTGCGCTGACAGGATGCAGCAGGCTTTCCAGTCCGGCACGACTGTCCCCCAGAGTGCCGGACACCAGCACCCGGTCGCCCGGCTGCGCGCCCTTGCGCAACAGTGCCTGACCGGCTTCAACCCAGCCATGCACCTGTGCGCTCAACACCAGTCTGTCGCCTCGGGTGGTGTCGCCCCCCACCAGCGCAATGCCCTGCTGCTCACAGCATTCGGCCAGCGCACGGGCAAAAGGTTCCAGCCATTCGGGGTCAGCCTTGGGCAGGGTCAGCGCCAGCGTCAGCCAGGCTGGCTGCGCCGCTGCGGCCGCAAGATCGCTGACGGCCGCACCGATAAGGCGCCAGGCCAGCTCCGCCGGCGGGATTTCGGACAGAAAGTGAATCCCTTCCACCAGCGTGTCTATGGAAACCGCCAGCTCCTGACCGGCGGGAACCTGCAAGACCGCGCAGTCGTCGCCTATCCCTTCAATCACACCCGCTCCTGCGGCGGCATGATCAAAGTAACGACGAATCAGCTCGAACTCACCCATCAACGCAGTCAGGCTCAGCTGTTGCCGCGACGTGCACGAATCTCGGTCGAGCGCGCACGCTGTGCCAGCTTGTCGAGAATACCGTTCACGTACTTGTGACTCTCGGTCGCGCCGAAGATCTTGGCCAGCTCAACACTTTCGTTAATGGCAACACGATAGGGCACCTGCAGGCGATGCATCAGCTCGTAGGCACCGATACGCAACACACTCAGCTCTACCGGATCCAGATCGTCGATGGGACGGTCCAGGAACGGTCGAAAGGCTTCGTCCAGGTCACGGCTGGCCCCGGTCACACCGCGCAGCAGTTCAGAAAACAGCTGGGTGTCGGCATTGCTCATGTCGTTATCGACACGGAACTGAGCCTCGATTTCATTCACGCTCTGTCCCGCCATCGACCACTGATACAGGGCCTGCAGGGCAAAGCTGCGCGCATTGCGACGCATTTCGGTCAGGCTGGGCTTGCCGGACTTGCGCGGAGTGGTGTCGCTCATGACTCAGACCTCAAGCTGACGCAGCAGGCTGACCATTTCCAACGCAGACAGCGCAGCTTCAGCCCCTTTGTTGCCGGCCTTGGTGCCGGAACGCTCGATCGCCTGTTCGATGGAATTGACGGTCAGAATGCCGTTTGCCACCGGGATATCGAAATCCATGGATACCTGAGCCACGCCCTTGGAGCTCTCGGCAGAGACGTACTCAAAGTGTGGGGTTCCCCCGCGAATCACGGCACCCAGCGTGATGATGGCATCATCCTGCTTCTGCTGAGCAATGCGCTTGGTGGCCAGCGGAATCTCAAAGGCACCCGGTACACGGATCACGCGGATGTTCTCTTCTGCGACACCGTGACGCTGCAGGGTGTCGATGGCACCGTCCAGCAGGCTCTCAACCACGAATGAGTTGAAGCGGCCAACCACGATGGCGTACTTACCGTTGGCGCTGACGAAGTCGCCTTCAAATACTTGTACTGTCATAACCTTTCCATCAATCCTCGTAGGGGATGTACTCTTCAATCTCCAGATCAAAACCGGAGATGGCGTTAAATTTCATTGGCGAGCTGAGCAGACGCATCTTGCGCACACCCAGATCACGCAGAATCTGCGACCCGGTCCCCACTGTCAGGTAGGCACCCGAGGCACTGACATTCACTTTGGAGCGCTTGCGGTCGGCTTTCAAAAGCCCTTCGATCGCTTCGCCCAGATCAACGCGACGCCCTGAATCCAGCAGCAGCACCACGCCCTTGCCCTCTTCCGCCACACGCTTGAGCGCGCGACGCATGGTCCATTTCATCTCATCGCCCGGACGCACGCCGACCACGTCACGCAGTACCTCGTTGCGCACGTGCACGCGAACCAGCGTCGGATCTTCCGGCGTCACCTCCCCTTTCATCAGGGCCAGGTGCGTGCAGTCCTGAATTTCGTCGCGATAGGTCACATAGCGGAAGTCACCGTATTCGGTCTGCAGTGTGCCTTCATCCTGGCGCTCAACGGTATGCTCGTTCAGCGTGCGGTAGTGGATCAGGTCGGCAATGGTACCGATCTTGATGCCGTGCTTGGCCGCAAATTTTTCCAGGTCGGGGCGACGCGCCATGCTGCCATCTTCATTGATGATCTCGACGATCACCGAGGCCGGCATGAAGCCGGCCATACGGGCGATGTCGCAGCCGGCTTCAGTATGACCGGCACGGCTGAGCACGCCACCCGGCTGAGCCATCAGCGGGAAAATATGCCCCGGCTGCACGATGTCTTCCGGTTTGGCATCCGCCTTCACGGCCGCATGAACAGTGGTGGCACGGTCAGCGGCCGAGATGCCGGTGGTGACCCCTTTCGCGGCTTCAATCGACAGGGTGAAGTTGGTTGAAAACGCGGCTCCGTTGCTCTGCACCATCAGCGGCAGGTTGAGCTGTTCGCAGCGTTCGCGCGGCAGCGTGAGGCAGACCAGCCCGCGGGCATGGGTGATCATGAAGTTGATGTCTTCCGGGCGCACGCACTGCGCGGCGATCACCAGATCCCCTTCATTTTCGCGGTCTTCGTCATCCATCAGGATGACCATCTTGCCCTGGCGAATATCTTCGATCAGTTCTTCAGTGGTGTTCAGCTGCATAGTCCTCTCCCGCCGCCTCAGCGGCGCATGAATCCGTGATTAGCCAGCAACGCAAGCGTCACACCGTCGGCCGCACCGTCGGTCTGATCATCAGCCTGCGCCGCGCCCATCAGACGTTCCAGATAGCGGGCAATGATGTCCACCTCCAGATGCACCTGACGACCGGCTGTATAGCTGTCGATAATGGTTTCCTGTGCCGTATGCGGCACGATATTAAGCGTGAAACAGTCCCCCTCCAGCGCGTTCACCGTCAGGCTGACACCGTCCACGGTAATCGAGCCCTTGGCGGCCACATAGCGCTGGATCGAGCCCGGCATGCGCACGCTCAAGCGGACCGAGCGCGCATCTTCACTGCGTTCCACGATGGTGCCCAGCGCATCCACATGGCCGGTGACAATATGGCCACCGAACCGGGTATCGGCCCGCATCGCCTTTTCCAGATTGACCTGTTCACCCACGGTCAGTGATTCAAACCGGGTATGGGCCAGCGTTTCCAGTGACACGTCGGCGATAAAGCCATCACCGGGCAGTTCCACCGCGGTCAGGCATACGCCGTTGGTGGCGATGCTGTCACCCAGTTTAACGTCACCCAGATCCAGCGCCCCGGTGCGCACATACAGACGCATGTCGCCACCGGTCATGCGCATATCCGCAATGGTACCAACCGCTTCGATAATGCCGGTAAACATCAGTGTTCCTCCTGGCGACAACTCAGAGTCAGGCGCAGGTCGTCCCCCAGCTGGCGGGTATCGGTCAACTGCAGGCGATACTGCTGCGCCATCTCCTCCAGCGGCAGATTGAACAGCGGCCGCGCCGAGCTGCCCAGCAGGGTCGGTGCCATGTAGAGCACCAGCTCATCCACCAGCCCCAGGCGCAGGGCCGAGCCGGCCAGTGTAGCGCCGCATTCGATCAGCAGCTCATTACACTCGGCATGTCTGGCCAGCCAGCTGACCAGTGCGGCCAGATCGACCCGCTGATCCGCCCCGGGCAGAGACAGCACCTGTGCTCCGGTCGCGCTCAGTGCGATGGCGGCCGGGTCGTGCTCCGCACGGGACGTTGCAATCAGGGTACTTCCGGGCAGGCTGAGCATGGGCGCCGAAACCGGCAGTCTCAGGCGGCTGTCCACCACCACCCGCAGCGGTTGCCGCTCAGCGGCACGCCGAGCTTCTTCAGCGGGCAGGCCCAGTTGTGACTCGCGTACGGTCAGCGAAGCGTTATCGATCAGCACCGTATCCACGCCGGTCAATACGGCCGAGCTGCGTGCACGCAGCCGCTGCACGTCGGAACGGGCTGCTGCACCTGTAATCCATTGTGATTCACCGCTCTGCATGGCGGTACGGCCATCCAGACTAGACGCCAGTTTGAGGCGGGTATAGGGACGTCCCAGCTCCATGCGACTGATAAACCCGGGGTTCACCGCACGTGCCTGCGCTTCAAGCAGGCCGTGAGCGGTCAGAATGCCGGCGGCTTCAAGGCGCGCAAGCCCCCGCCCGGCCACCAGCGGATTGGGGTCCTGCATGGCGCAGACGACACGGGCCACGCCAGCTTCAACCAGCGCATTGGCACAGGGAGGGGTTTTGCCTTGATGGCTACAGGGCTCCAGCGTGACATAGGCGGTCGCGCCCCGTGCCCGCTCGCCGGCGGCGCGCAAGGCATGCACTTCGGCATGAGGCTCGCCGGCTTTCAGGTGTGCACCTTCGCCCACACACTCATCCGCGTTCACGATGACGCAGCCGACGCGCGGGTTGGGGTCGGTGGTAAACAGCCCCTGCTGCGCAAGCTGCAGCGCCCGCGCCATCCAGCGATGATCGTCTGCCGTAAACCCAGCGCTCATGCCTGGCCTCCCGTTTTATCGGAGGTGGACAGGCGTTCGATCTCTTCGCGGAATTCGTTGATATCCTGAAAACTGCGGTAAACGGACGCAAAGCGCACATAGGCGACCTGATCCAGTTTCTGCAGCTCAAGCATCACCGCCTCACCCACTTCACGGGAGGGCAGCTCACGTTCGCCCGTTGCGCGCAAACGCTGCTTGATACGGGTAATACAGGCCTCGATCTCTTCGATGCTCACCGGGCGCTTTTCCAGCGCACGCTGAATGCCGGCACGCAGCTTGTCCTCGTCAAAGGGCTGGCGGGTGCCATCATTCTTGATCACGCGAGGCATCAACAGTTCGGCAGTTTCGTAGGTGGTGAAACGCTCGTGGCAGCTGATGCACTCACGCCGACGACGGATCTGCTGGCCTTCGGCCACCAGTCTGGAATCGACGACTTTGGTTTCATGGGTGCCACAAAATGGACAGTGCATGCATGCCTCGACTTAAAGAGCGTTTCCCTTGAAAGGGGTCGGCATTACGCCGCAAAAAAAAGGGCGGCCGCAGCCGCCCGGGCTATTCTACCGGCTTACTTGTAAACCGGGAAGCGTGCGCAGATATCCTTCACCTGCTCTTTCACGCGCGCGATGGTGTCTTCGTTGCTGATATCGTCGAGGATATCGCAGATCCAGTTCGCCAGCTGAGCCACTTCCTCTTCCTTGAAACCGCGACGGGTCACGGCCGGCGTACCGATACGCAGACCCGAGGTCACGAACGGCGAGCGCGGATCGTTCGGTACGGAGTTCTTGTTCACGGTGATGTTGGCGCGACCCAGGGCAGCGTCTGCATCCTTGCCGGTGATGTCCTTGTTGATCAGGTCAACCAGGAACAGGTGATCTTCAGTACCACCGGATACGATGTTGATGCCGCGATCCAGGAACACCTTGGCCATGGCCTGAGCATTCTTGACCACCTGAGCCTGATATTCCTTCCACTCCGGCTCCATCGCTTCCTTGAAGCAGACGGCCTTGGCGGCGATGACGTGCATCAGCGGGCCGCCCTGAGATTCCGGGAATACCGCGAAGTTCAGTTTCTTCTGCAGGTCTTCGTCAGCGTTGGCCGACAGGATCAGACCGCCACGCGGGCCACCCAGAGTCTTGTGAGTGGTCGTTGTCACCACATCAGCGAAGGGCAGCGGTGTCGGGTATACGCCTGCCGCAACCAGACCGGCAATGTGCGCCATGTCGACGAACAGATAAGCACCGACCTTGTCAGCGATCTCGCGGAAACGCGCCCAGTCAACGATCTGGGAGTAGGCAGAGAAGCCGGCCACGATCATCTTCGGCTTGTTTTCAACGGCCAGACGCTCGACTTCATCGTAATCGATGGCGCCGGTTTCCGGGTTCAGACCGTACTGAACGGCCTTGTAGATGCGGCCGGAGAAGGAAACCGCGGCACCGTGGGTCAGGTGACCGCCGTGGGCCAGGCTCATGCCCAGAACGGTATCACCCGGCTGGCACAGGGCCATGTAAACAGCGGCGTTGGCCTGAGAACCGGAGTGCGGCTGAACGTTGGCATAAGTGGCACCAAACAGCTCCTTGGCACGCTCGATCGCCAGCTCTTCAACCACGTCTACGTATTCGCAGCCACCGTAGTAACGCTTGTGCGGGTAGCCTTCAGCGTACTTGTTGGTCAGGACAGATCCCTGGGCTTCCATCACGCGCGGGCTGGTGTAGTTTTCGGATGCGATCAGTTCGATGTGCTCTTCCTGACGAGTCGCTTCGGACTGCATCGCAGACCACAGATCCGCATCATAACTGGCGATAGACATATCTTTGCTAAACATTGCTGTCCCCTGAATTTGCAAAAATAGCGGCAAGGTTGGTGCAGGTAGCGACGAACTGACCTGGAGCTGCCTTCAAAAAAGAGGCGCATTATAGTCTAAAAATCGTACGGAAGGCACATGAAAAGGGGTCAGTCTGTGACGCGGAGGATTCATTTTACTCCCGCCCGCGACACAACTCCCTCCATTTTCCTGAAAAGGCCACTCCCTGGCCCGGTCCTCAATCAATGCTGATGTGGACGCCCTCTTCCGGCGCAGCCGGTTTCTTGGGCAGGGTAATGGACAGAACGCCATCATTGAACGCTGCGGACACGGACTGGGCATCCACATCCGATCCCACGGACAACTGGCGGATAAACTGGCCGACATGGCGCTCCTGACGAATCAGCTTGCCATCCTTCTCTTCCTTGTCTTCCTTGCGGGTTTCACCCTTGACGGTCAGAACACCGTTCTCCAACGAAAGTTTGATGTCCTCTTTCTTGACGCCCGGCATATCCACATTCACGGTGTAGGCCGCATCCGTCTCATGTACGTCGATGGCCGCTACCTTGTCACCATTGCTGCGGGTCGCCAGCGGGCGGAAAAAGTCATTCAGGAATGTATCGTCAAACAGACTGTTGAAGCGGGTCAGATCACGGTTCATAACAACCTCCCTCTGTTTTTGGGTCTGCCTTTAGGCTAAGAGACATGGGCCGACAGCTGCACAGCCGCATTAAGACTAGGTCAGGCCCGTTTATCCCGCTATTGATCTGCAGCAAATGGCTTTCATCTGCCCTGACAGGTAGAATCTGCCTGTTTTTTAACCCAAACCTACAGGCATATTGATGGCTCAGTACGTTTATACGATGAACCGCGTGGGCAAGGTTGTGCCGCCCAAGCGTGAAATCCTCAAGGATATCTCCCTGTCGTTCTTCCCCGGCGCCAAGATTGGTGTGCTGGGTTTGAACGGTGCCGGTAAATCCACTCTGCTGCGGATCATGGCCGGTGTCGACACCGAATACACGGGTGAAGCACGCCCCATGCCCAACATGAAAGTGGGCTACCTGCCACAGGAGCCGGAGCTGGATGACAGCAAGACCGTGCGTGAAGTGGTGGAGGAAGCGGTATCCGACGTCAAGGATGCACTGGCCGAGCTGGACCAGGTCTATGCCGCCTATGCCGACCCGGACGCCGACTTTGATGCACTGGCCAAGAAACAGGGTGAACTGGAAAACCTGATCACCGCCAAAGACGGCCACAACCTGGATCAGGCTCTGGAACGCGCTGCCGATGCCATGCGCCTGCCCGCCTGGGACGCCAGGGTCGAGCACCTGTCCGGTGGTGAGCGCCGCCGTGTCGCCCTGTGCCGCCTGCTGCTGGAACATCCGGACATGCTGCTGCTGGACGAGCCGACCAACCACCTGGATGCCGAATCCATCGCCTGGATCGAGCGTTTCCTGCAGGAGTACACCGGTACCGTGGTGGCCATCACCCACGACCGTTACTTCCTCGACAACGCCGCTGGCTGGATTCTGGAGCTGGACCGCGGTCACGGCATTCCCTGGGAAGGCAACTACTCATCCTGGCTGGAGCAGAAAGAGAAACGTCTGGAGCAGGAAGCCAAGCAGGAAGCCTCCCACCGCAAGGCGATCAAGTCCGAGCTGGAGTGGGTACGCCAGGGTTCCAAGGGGCGTCAGGCCAAGTCCAAGGCACGTCTGAAGCAGTTCGAAGAGATGAACTCACGTGAGTTCCAGCAGCGTAACGAAACCCAGGAAATCTACATTCCGCCGGGTCCGCGTCTGGGTGACAAGGTGATCGAACTGCACAACGTCACCAAGTCCTATGGCGACAAGCTGTTGTTTGAAAACCTGAACTTTGCCATCCCGCCGGGTGCCATCGTGGGCATCATCGGCCCCAACGGTGCCGGTAAGTCCACGCTGTTCCGCATGCTGACCGGTGAAGAGCAGCCGGATGCCGGCGAAATCGAAATCGGCTCCACCGTGCAGCTGGCGTACGTCAATCAGTCACGCGAGCTGAATGGCGACAAGACGGTGTTTGAAGAGATCTCCGACGGTCAGGACATCATCACCGTAGGCACCTACCAGACCCCGGCTCGTGCCTACTGCGGTCGCTTCAACTTCAAGGGCTCCGACCAGCAGAAATACGTCAAGGACCTGTCAGGTGGTGAACGCAACCGCCTGCACATGGCGAAGCTGCTGAAGGAAGGCGGCAACGTGCTGCTGCTTGACGAACCGACCAACGATCTGGATATCGAGACACTGCGTGCACTGGAAGAAGCGCTGCTGGCCTTCCCGGGTTCTGCCGTGGTGATCTCGCACGACCGCTGGTTCCTGGACCGCATCTGTACTCACATCATCGCCTATGAAGGGGATTCCAACGTGGAGTTCTTTGAAGGCAACTACAGCGAGTACGCCGAGGACTACAAGCGTCGCTTCGGCAAGGACCATCAGCCCGAGCGGATCAAGTACCGCCGCATGAGCTGATCGCCCTACCAAAAAAAGGCTGCCATTTGGCCACTGCTGTCCCATAGTTTTCGATCATAAAAGGATCCTCATTTGAGGGTCCCTTTTTTGTGGCTTTAGTGGAGGAGGATTAAGCAGCGCCCAAAGGGGCATGCGTTCGAACAAGCTCACCTGAAGTGTTCGCATAATGCGTTGTACGCTCCAGCCTTGCCGAGCGCTGTGGCGAGCAAACGAGAGCAGTAGATAGCAGATCATAGCGATCCAAATCTG
>NZ_JACVEW010000032.1 GCF_017776525.1 Marinobacterium alkalitolerans | reverse complement strand
CCTCCACTAAAGCCACAAAAAAGGGACCCTCAAATGAGGATCCCTTTATGATCGAAAACTATGGGACAGCAGTGGCCCAGGGGCGGCTTTTTTGTGTCTGATCGGCGCGCAATCAGCGCAGGGTGATATCCACCATCAGGTCGCTGGCAATTGCCTCCAGCGCCTGCTGCAATTCGTCCGGGTCCATCTCGGTGGGGGCCAGCAGCTCGGCTTCGGCCTTGAACAGCTCTTCGGCTGACATGGAGCCGGAGGTCAGTTCGGTGCTGAGGCGCTCCACGTTGATATGGCGGGCGGCCAGTGCCTGAGAAATCTCACGTACGATGCCCGGCTTGTCATGGCCGACCAGTTCCAGTGTCATCGGCTGCATCGGTACGGCCGGGCTGGCTTCCTCACCGCGTTCGACCGTGACTTTGAGCCCCTGTCCTTCCAGAGCCTGCAGAGCGGCTGTCAGTGCATCGGCCTGCTCGGTGGGAACCTGTGTAATCAGAATACCGGCAAACTTTCCGCCCAGGCGTGACATGCCCGATTCAAGCCAGTTACCCTCATGGTCGGCAATGGTGCGGGAGAGAAGCCCAACGAGGCCGGGTTTGTCCGGGCCAATGATTGTAAGCACCAGGGATGTCATCATAACGCGCTGCCTCTTGTTCAATATTTCGTGTTCACCTAAGGAATGTATCTCAGATGATGCCGATAATCACCGCTCTGTGGCCGGTTTTTGCGTTGCTTCTGCTCGGCTATCTGGCGCGGCGCCATGATTTTCCCGGTGAAGGGTTCTGGGCTCCGGCCGAGAAGGCGACCTATTACGTATTCTTTCCGGCGCTGCTGCTCGGGCGTTTGGCCGATGCCGAGTTGACCGGTGGGGCTTCCCTGCAGCTGGTGATGGCGGTGCTGGCGCTGCCGGGGTGTGGTGTGCTGATCGCCTGGGTGTGCAAGCCGCTGCTGGGCATGCCGGGGCCAGTCTTTACCTCTTTCTTTCAGGGGGCCATGCGGTTCAACACCTATGTGGCGCTGGCCGCCACGTCTGCACTCTACGGTGATGCGGGACTGGTGCATGCGGCACTGATTACGGCGGTGATGGTTCCGACCCTGAACCTGCTGTGTGTGCTGGCGTTTTCCGTGACGGCGCCGGAGCGCCCCGGTGTGATTCAGGTCCTGCGGACACTGGCGGGCAATCCCCTGATTCTGGCGTGTCTGGGCGGTATCGGGCTCAGTGTGACAGGTGCAGGGTTGCCGTCCGCGCTGGCCAGCGTGCTTGAACTGCTGGCTCGAATGGCCCTGCCGATGGGCCTGCTGGCGGTGGGAGCGGGCTTGAGCCTGCACAGCATGCCCGGCGCGCGCGGGGCGCTGGTGGTGTCCTCGCTGATCAAGCTGGCGCTCTTCCCCCTGTTGGCCTTCGGAGCGGCGCGACTGCTCGGTCTGGACGCTCTGGCAACGCAGGTACTGCTGGTCTTTGCCGCCGTGCCAACTGCGACCTCGGCCTACATTCTGTCGCGTCAACTCGGCGGAGATGCGCCACTGATGGCGCGGATCATTACAGTGCAGACACTTGTGGCCATGCTGACACTGCCTTTGTGTGTGTTTCTGGGTGCGGGTTTGTAGCGAAAAGCAGACAAATGGCGCTGTTTTTAGTTGTATTTTCCCCGACGTTAACGAATCTTCTAAAAAAGTGTGGTTAAAATCTGCAAAATTGCGGGATAGGGGTTGCAAAAAAGTTGTCATGTGAAAGACTAGGTCATGCAGGGTTCCACTGTTTTTCAGTGGGTTATCACGACAACTCAATAAAGAATGCGAAGTGCTATGAACAAAAGCCCGGATCTGGTGTTGGTACTTGTAGTGGTTTTTATCGTAGGTGCGGTGATGACCGGTATCTCGCAGAGTGATCTGCAGCTGGCTTCACTGGTACAGCAGGCATTCAATAGCTGATTCGGTAGCAACACCGGTCAGTCAGTATGGCGTCCAGGGGCACGTCCCAGGGCTCTAGCGGCAATTCATTCCGGCGCTGAAAGTCGTGCGCCAAGCCTACCAGTTTCGGGCCCCTGAGCCCCTTGCTTCTCATTCGATACGCAAAGGTGCGGTCATAGTAGCCACCGCCCATCCCAAGGCGTCCACCTGACGCAGAGAATCCCACCAGCGGCATCAGAACCAGATCCAGCGCGAACGCCGGTCGGCGGGGCCGTCCCTGTGGTATTGGCTCGGCAATTCGGTATCGGTTCAGCCGCATTGGGGTTCGACGGGTGTAGGGTGTAAACCAGAGCCGGTTGTGTCGCACGGGGTGCAGTACGGGCAGGTACAGATGTTTGCCCTGGCTGCGGCAGAGGTCGATGATGGGCGCTGTATCCAGTTCGCCGTCATTGGGGAGGTAGAGCGCAATATGCCGGGCGCGACGGAACCAGAGCTGTCGGCCCAGGTATCGCAGTGCCTGAGCAGCGGCAATCTTCTGCTGCCGAGGGGTAAGGGCGTTGCGCTGCTGGCGCAGCTGTCGTCGGAGTGTCTTGCGATCCTGCATCATGGTAAGAGGCTTCCCAGAGTGCCGGTGTCGGTCGTGGCCCTGAACCCAAAGGTTCAGAGTGGAAGCGTTTCACAAGCGAATCAGGCTTTCCGTCAAGCGGACATGCTCACATCACCTGTTGAACGCTGCCTGGGTATTGCTTATCGGCTCGAGGGACTTGACCAACTGTCGAACACTCCAGGAACCTGATTCTCATTATACGCCCTCATGCACTGATGTCAGCCCTTGAAATTTATAAAGCTTCTGCTAAAGGCGTATGTATCCCTTTGTAAAAAAAGGGTTTTCAGGAGGATGAAGAGTTTTCATGACGCTTGGCGGTATTGGCCAGGCTGTGGTCGATTTTCTGCCCCAGTCGGCGCAGATTGGTTTCGATGTTGTGGCGCTGCTCTTCGCGGCTCTTGATCAGCTCGTGCGACATGTTCAGGGCTGCCATCACGGCAATGCGTTCAAGGCCGATAATCTTGCCTGACTGCCGGATTTCCTGCATTTTCTGGTTCAGGTAATCGGCGGACGCGAGCAGCTCGGCTTCCGCGCCATCGGGGCAGCTGATCGTATACTCCTTGTCGAGCAATTTCACTGTGACAGTGCGTGCGTCCGCGCTCATGAATTCTGCTCCAGTGCCTTGAGTCGCTGTATCATGCCCTCAACCTTGTTTCGGGTCTGGTCGTTCAGCTGCACCAGTTGCGCCCGTTCTTCTCGCAGTTGCTGATTTTGCCGCTTCAGCTGGTCATTTTCGCTTTCCAGACGCTCAACAATGTCCAGCAACTGATCGATTTTATGCTCGAGGGCGTTGAAATAGTGCTCGCTCATACCTGTTCCCTTTCCCCAACTTGCTGACTATAAACAGCTGCTTGAGCAGGGTCAATTGAGAGCCAATGGCTCTGCCCATAGTGAGATGCTAGCATAGGGTGGCATAGCGTGCCGGACACCGCCGGCCCTGAACGCCACCCATAGATACGATCCGGAAACCGCACATGACCGATGCACAATCGACCACAGTAGAACTCCCCGACTTTGACGTTCTGGCCGACCTTCTGGTGGAGGAGGGCGCCCTGACGCTCTCGCCGTCCGAATTGCACGGCCTGCTGGCGGGTCAGGTGGCTGCGGGGGCGCGCTTTGATCCTGCCGGGCTGTTGCAGCGTATTCAGGAACTGTTTGATATTGAACCCTTCGGCAGTGACGTCACGCGTCGCACGGTGATGCAGACCTATATGGCCATATTGCAGCAGTTTCAGGCACCCGATTTCAGCTTCGAGCTGCTGCTGCCGGATGAGGACCAACCGTTGTCCATCCGTGCCGAGGCGCT
Organism: Marinobacterium alkalitolerans; assembly: GCF_017776525.1. Classification (GTDB taxonomy): domain Bacteria; phylum Pseudomonadota; class Gammaproteobacteria; order Pseudomonadales; family Balneatricaceae; genus Marinobacterium; species Marinobacterium alkalitolerans. The sequence continues at coordinate 19,662 of NZ_JACVEW010000032.1, read as the reverse complement.
GGGCGTCTGGTGCAGTGGCTTTCTGAGCGGATTTGGCATGCAGGAGCGCAAGGGCCCCGGCGGGCTTTCGGTGGAAGGTCAGGAAACCCTGCGGGATCTGGCTCAGATTGTGCAGATCAGCACCGATGCGGATGCCGAAGGTGAGGAAGACGAGGCCAACCTGATGGAAGTTCAGGAATATGTTCGTATGGCGGCCCTGCTGATTTTCAGCGAGTGCAACGAGCCGGATGCCCGCGAAGAGGACCAGACAGGCAGCACCCCTCCCACCCTGCACTGAAACAGGATTCAGCATGAAAATTGCGCAACACGAATTTGCCCGGCGCCGCGCACGCCTGATGCAGGCACTGCCGGCCGGCAGTATGGCGCTGGTGGCGGCGTCATCTCTGAAAAGCCGTAACCGTGATTCAGAGTACCCCTTTCGCCAGCACAGTGATTTTTATTACCTGACCGGCTTCAACGAGCCCGATGCGATCCTGCTGTTGATGCCGGGGCGCGCCGAAGGTGAGGTGGTCATGTTCTGTCCGCCACGGGATCCGCAGATGGAGATCTGGACCGGCTATCGTGCCGGCCCTGAAGGCTGCGTGCGTGACTTCGGCATAGATCAGGCGATTGACCTGGATCGGGTAGACGAAGAACTGCCGCGTCTGCTGGATGGCTTCCAGCGGCTGTACTACTCCATCGGCATGGACGAAACCCTCGACACCCGGGTACGCGGCTGGCTCAACACTCTGCGGGCTCAGGCCCGTCTGGGGTCCAGTGCACCGGTGGAGCTGGCTCTGCTGGATCGGTTGCTGCATGAGCAGCGCCTGTTCAAGTCGGACGCCGAGCAGGCACTGATGCGCCGGGCCAGTGAAATATCGGCTCAGGCTCATTGTCAGGCCATGCGCGCCTGCCGTCCCGGCCTGTACGAGTACCAGCTGGAAGCAGAAATCACGGCTGTGTGCATGCACGAAGGCGCACGTTTTCAGGCCTATTCACCTATTGTGGGTGGCGGCGCAAACGGCTGCATTCTGCACTACATCGAGAATGAAGACCCGCTGCAGGACGGTGATCTGGTGCTGATCGACGCCGGCTGCGAGCTGGACAACTACGCCAGTGACATTACGCGGACCTTCCCGGTGAACGGACGCTTCAACCCGGAGCAGGCGCAGCTGTATCAGCTGGTGCTGGATATTCAGGATGCCTGTATCGAAGCGATTCGTCCCGGAGTGCCCTTTAACGAGATCCATGATCTGTCCGTTCGCATGTTGACCGAGGGGCTGGTCAAGCTGGGGCTGCTGGAAGGCGAGCTTGAGCAGTTGATTGAAGAGGGCGCGTATCGCCGCTTTTATATGCACCGTGTTGGGCACTGGCTGGGCATGGATGTGCATGATGTGGGTGATTACAAGGTCCACGGCGAGTGGCGACCGCTGGAGCCCGGCATGGTCATGACGGTCGAGCCCGGTGTGTATATTGCCCCGCACGATGAAACCGTACCCCTGAAGTGGCGCGGCATCGGTATCCGCATCGAAGATGACGTGCTGGTGACGGAGCGCGGGTACGAGGTGCTGACTGCGGGTGTACCCAAGCGTATCGCGGATATTGAAGCACTGATGGCGTCTGCCTGAGAGGAGGGCGGTTCATGCAGGAGTATGATCTGGTCATTATCGGGGGTGGCATGGTGGGCGCAAGCCTGGCCGCCGCGCTGCTGCCGGTGGCTGAGACGCTCGGCTTGCGCATGGCGCTGGTTGAAGCCCAGCCGTTACCACAGGACGGCAAGGGCGAGCCGCGCTTTACGCCCAGCTACGATGCCCGTTCAACGGCGCTGGCGCAGGGGGTCAGAACCCTGTACCGGCGCATGGGTATCTGGGATGCGCTGGAACAGCACCTGACACCGATCCAAACCATTCACGTCTCCGAGCAGGGGCGGTTCGGGACGACCCGGTTGCGGGCCGAAGAGGAGTCCGTTCCGGCGCTGGGCTATGTGGTGGAGAACCACTGGCTGGGTCAGGTCCTGATCAGTCATCTGCAGGCGTCGAAAAGCCCCTGCCTTGAGTTGATCAGCCCGGCCGAGGTGACGGGGCTGACCCCCGTATCTTCAGGGCAGCAAGTTCAGCTGCAGCTTGAAGGTGAGCCGCGTGAACTGCAGGCGCAGCTGGTCGTGATGGCGGACGGTGGCCGTTCTGCGCTGCGTGAGCGAATGGGTATCCATTACACGGAGCAGGCCTATGGACAGCATGCGCTGGTGGCCAACGTATCTCTGGACCGCTCACACCGGAATGTGGCGTATGAGCGCTTTACGCCGGGCGGTCCCGTCGCCCTCCTGCCGACTGAATCCGTATCAGGGCAACCGCGTTGCGGGCTGGTCTGGACACTGTCGGACGCGGCGCTGGAAGAGGTGCTGATGCTGGATGATGCGGCTTTCCTTGAACGCCTGCAGGCGACCTTTGGCTACCGTGCCGGCCGTTTCGTTGCCGTTGGGGAGCGGTTTCATTATCCACTCAAGCTGGCGCTCGCGCAGGAGCAGGCACGTTCGGGACTGGTGGTGCTGGGCAATGCCGCACACGCCCTGCACCCCATCGCCGGACAGGGCTACAATCTGGCCCTGCGCGGCGTGGTCGCGCTGGCAGACCTGATTCTTCAGCGCCAACGTGATGGCCTGCCGCTGGGTGCGATCGAGGGGCTGCGTTCTTTTGTTGATCAGCGCCGTGAGGACCAGCAGCGCACCATCGGTTTCAGTGATCTGACCCTCAAGGCGTTTACCAGTGACAACCCCTTGCTGAGAATGGGGCGTGCCGGTGCGTTGCAGGCGCTGGATATCTGCCCGGTTGCGAAAACGCTGTTTGCGCGTGCAGCCATGGGACTTGATCAGCCGGCTGCCCGGCTGCGTTAAATGGAGAACAGGCCGATGCAGGTGGATGCAGAATACGATCTGGTGGTAGTAGGCGCCGGCATGGTGGGGCTGGCCCTTGCCCTTGGGCTAAAGGACACGGGGCTTAGCATTGCACTGCTGGAGCAGCGTGAAGGCGTTCCGGCTGACTGGATAGAACAGGTTGAGGTGCGCCCCGCGGGTCAGTTCGAGAACCGGGTCAGCGCCCTGAATCTGGCTTCGGTGCAGCTGCTGCAGAATCTGGGAGCCTGGTCAGGGATTCAGGCGTCAGGCCGTGCCTGTGCCTATCGTGATATGCAGGTCTGGGATGGCGAAGGCAGCGGCGAGATTCACTTCAGTGCCGATGCACTGCACGAAGACTGTCTGGGTCATATCGTCGAAAATGCAGTCATTCAAGCGGGCCTGCTGGCTGTGCAGCAGCAGGCTGAAGGACTGAACCTGATGACAGGTACCGGCATCAAGGCACTTGCGGCCCCGGATGCCGAAGGGTGCCGGGCGCTGACGCTGGATGATGGTCGGGTGATCCGGGCTCAACTGGTGGTCGGGGCGGATGGCGCCCTGTCGCACACGCGCCGACTGGCCGGAGTACCGGCAACCGAGTGGGACTATGGCCATCACGCGCTGGTAACCACCGTTGCAACCGAGCAGCCGCATGCCGAAACCTGCTGGCAGCGCTTTACCGAAGACGGGCCGCTGGCGTTCCTGCCACTGGCTGGCACGCAGCAGTCCCTTTCCTCCATCGTCTGGTCAACCTCCCCTGAACATGGTCGTGCCCTGATGGCACTGGATGAGGCGGCATTCAACGCGGCGCTGGGCCAGGCCTTTGAGTACCGGCTGGGTGCGGTGGTAGCCAGTGCCGAGCGGCAGTTGATACCGTTGCGCCAGCGCCATGCCCACCGTTATGTGGAGGCAGGGCTGGCGCTGGTTGGAGATGCAGCCCATACCATCCACCCGCTGGCCGGTCAGGGGGTGAATCTCGGCTTCATGGATGCGGTGGCACTGGCAGACGTGCTTGCAGGCGCCCACAAGCGGGGTGAGTCCCTGGCATCACTGGCCGTGCTCAGGCGGTATCAACGTCAGCGTCGCAGCGCCAATCTGATGATGTCGGCCAGCATGGAAGGCTTTCGCCGTCTGTTTGCCCCTCAGCCGGCACCTGTGCGCTTGTTGCGCAGTTGCGGCATGAACCTGATGAACCGGCTGGAACCGGTGAAACAGCATCTGGTGCTGGAGGCGATGGGGCTATCGGGAGAGCGGCCGCCACTGGCGCGCCGTCCGGTGGCTTGACAGGCGGTTAAAGATTGAACTGTGTCGCAAATGCCGATACATTGTGATCCCTTTTTTTGTGTTAACCGCTTGCAACATGGCTTAGGCTTAAGCTTCGGAACACCGCCTGCAGATGAGTTTGCCGATGGGACATAAGACCGCACTTCACGCACAACATCAGGCGCTGGGCGCCAAACTGGTGGACTTCAGTGGCTGGGAGATGCCGCTGCACTATGGTTCTCAGGTCGAGGAGCACCACAAGGTTCGGCAAAGCGCCGGCATGTTCGATGTATCCCATATGACCGTGGTCGACGTGGCCGGTGCTCAGGCGCGCAGCTTCCTGCGCCACCTGCTGGCCAACGATGTGGCCCGCCTGACCCACAAGGGCAAGGCGCTGTATACGGCCATGCTCAACGAACAGGGCGGTGTCATTGATGACCTGATTGTCTACCTGATGACGGAACCGGGTGCGTCTGGTGAGTGGTATCGCCTGGTAGTGAACTGTGGCACCCGCGACAACGACCTGCGCTGGATGGCCGATCAGGCTGTTCGTTTTGATATCACGCTGACCGAGCAGCCGGAGCTGGCGATGATCGCCATTCAGGGGCCCAAGGCGCGGCAGCGGGTTGAACAGGTGGTCAGCGAATCCCGTGCCCGCCTGGTGTCTGAGCTGAAACCCTTTGTCGGTCATGAGTCGGAAGGCTGGTTTATTGCCCGAACCGGCTATACTGGCGAAGACGGCCTGGAGATCATGCTGCCGGAAGACGAAGCCGAGGCTTTCTGGCAGCAGCTGCTGGATGCCGGTGTGGCACCCTGTGGCCTGGGAGCACGTGATACCCTGCGCCTGGAGGCGGGTATGAACCTCTACGGCACGGATATGGACGAAAGCGTATCGCCACTGGAAGCGGCCATGGGCTGGACGGTGGCGCTGGAGCCTGAAGACCGGCATTTTGTCGGCCGCGAGGCGGTTGAGAAAATGAAGGCTGAAGGTGTTTCACGTCGGCTGGTGGGCCTTGTCCTGACCGAGCGCGGTGTGTTGCGCGGGCATCAGACCGTGATTGTCGAGGGGCTGGGTGAAGGCGAGATCACCAGTGGCAGCTTCTCGCCGACGCTGGGTCACTCCATTGCACTGGCGCGTGTACCGGCCGGTGTGGGGGAAACCGCTGAAGTGGAAATGCGTGGCAAGCGCGTCCCGGTGCGAGTGGTGCGTCCGCCGTTTGTACGCAACGGTGAAAAAGTTTTTTCCTGAACCCGATAGATAGGAAACCAAGATGAGCAACGTCCCTAACGAATTGAAGTATGTGGCCAGCCACGAGTGGATCCGCGAGGAAGGCGAGGGTGTTGTGGCGATCGGCATCACCGATCACGCGCAAGACCTGCTGGGTGACGTGGTGTTCGTCGAGCTGCCGGAAGTCGGTGACGAACTGAGCGCCGGCGATGATGTTGGGGTGGTGGAATCCGTCAAGGCGGCGTCTGATGTTTACGCGCCCCTCAGTGGTGAAGTGGTCGCCATCAATGAAGAGCTGGAAGATGCACCGGAAATGGTGAACTCCGACCCCTATGGTGATGGCTGGTTCTTCAAGCTGAAGCTGAGTGATACCGCCGAGCTGGAAGACCTGCTGGACGCGGATGGCTACGCCGCCCACTGCGAGTCCGAAAGCTGATCGGCTGCAAGGCCCTGACCCTTTCACTGTCCCGGCTTTTGCCGGGACAGTCATTTCAGAACAAAGATAGAGCACGATGAACCTCAAACCCCTTACACTCAAGTCAGGCGCGGACCGTCGCCTGCGCGCTGGCCATCTGTGGATCTACAGCAACGAAGTCGATACCCGTGCCACGCCGCTGAAAGGTTTTGAGCCGGGCGAGCAGGTCGTTGTGCAGACATCGGCCGGCAAGGCGCTGGGCATTGCCACCGTCAACCCCAATACACTGATCTGTGGTCGCCTGATCGGGCGCGACCTGAAACGTCCGTTGGACCGCTCCCTGCTGGTGCACCGCTTCAACGTGGCCAGGTCGCTGCGTGAGCAGTGCTTTGACCAGCCCTGCTACCGGGTCATCTTCGGGGATGCGGACGGCCTGCCCGGACTGGTGGTGGACCGTTTCTTTGATATTTTCGTGGTCCAGATCTCCACCGCCGGCATGGAACTGATGCAGGACGCCATCATCGATGCTCTGAACAAGGTGTTTCAGCCGCAGGCGATCGTATTGCGTAACGATGGCAAGATGCGCGCCACCGAGGGGCTCGATACCTTTGTCGAAGTGGTACAGGGCGAAGTGCCGGAGCTGGCGCCGTTGAATGAAAATGGTGTCAACCTGGTCGCGCCGGTATTGACCGGTCAGAAAACCGGCTGGTTCTATGATCACCGTGAAAACCGTGCCCGCATGCAGACGCTGGTGAACGGCAAGCGCGTGCTGGATCTGTTCAGCTATGTGGGTGGCTGGGGCGCTCAGGCGCTGGCGGCAGGGGCCAGTGAAGTGGTCTGTGTGGATGCCTCGGTGACGGCGCTGGAAGTGGCTGCCGAGAACGCACGTCTGAATGACGGTGAGACCCGCTTCCGGGGATTGCAGGGCGATGCCTTTGAACTGTGCAAGGCACTGGTGGCCGACAAGGAACGCTTCGATGTGGTGATTGTGGACCCGCCGGCGTTTATTGCGCGTCGCAAGGATATCCGCAACGGCGAGCGCGCCTATGCCCGCATCAACAACCTGGCGATGCGCCTGCTGAACAAGGACGGCATGCTGGTATCCGCTTCCTGCTCCATGCATCTGGCCAAGGACCGTCTGGTGGATATTCTGCGGGCGAACAGCCGTGAGCTGGATCGTAACGCCCAGATCTTTGCTCAGGGCAGTCAGGGTGCGGATCACCCCATTCATCCGGCGATCCCTGAAACCGAGTATCTGAAAGCCTATTTCCTCCGTGTACTGCCGGCAAACTGAGGCGGCGGTAATGATTGCCACATCGTGAAAGGAGACAGTCAATGGATTACCTGACACTGGGCCGGTCTGATCTGAAAGTCAGCCGCATTGCGCTGGGCACCATGACCTTCGGCCGCCAGAACACCGAAGAAGAAGCCTTTGCTCAACTGGATTACGCGCTGGAGCGGGGGGTAAACCTGATCGATGCGGCCGAAATGTATCCGGTGCCGACGGCCGCCGAGTTCCAGGGGCGCACGGAAGCCTATATCGGCAACTGGCTGCAGGCACGCGGGACACGCGACAAGGTCATCCTGGCGACCAAGGCAACGGGCCCCGGTGACATGGTCAGCTACCTGCGCCCGGATATGCGCCATGATGCCCGTAACCTGCGGCTGGCACTGGAAGGCAGCCTGAAGCGGCTGCAGACCGATTATATCGATCTGTATCAGTTGCACTGGCCGGATCGCAGTACCAATTATTTCGGCCAGCTCGGCTATGAGCACAAGCCGGAAAACCCCGGTACACCGCTTGAAGAAACCCTGTCCGTGCTGGGTGAGCTGGTGCAGGAAGGCAAGATTCGCTACATCGGCCTGTCCAACGAAACGCCCTGGGGTACCATGAAGTGCCTGCAGCTGGCAGACGCCCTGGGGCTGCCCCGTATTCAATCGGTGCAAAACCCCTACAGTCTGTTGAACCGGACAGCCGAAGTCGGGCTGGCCGAGGTGATGCTGCGTGAAGACGTGGGGCTACTCGCCTACTCGCCGCTGGGGTTTGGCGTGTTGAGCGGCAAGTATGCCGGTGGTGCGCGGCCGGAAGGTTCACGTCTGGCGCTGTTCCCGGAGTACCGTCGCTACCTGACCGAACAGGGGGTTGCCGCCACCGAGTGTTACCTGCATCTGGCGGCCGAGTTCGGGCTGGATCCGGCCCAGATGGCGCTGGCCTATGTCAATTCTCGCCCGTTTCTGGGCAGTAACATCATTGGTGCGACCCGTCTTGAGCAGCTCAAGGCCAACCTCGATTCGCTGGAGGTGAGGCTCTCACCTGAGCTGCTGGCGAAAATCGAAGCGATTCATCAGCGTTATCCCAACCCCTGCCCCTGATGCAGCACAAGGGTCGGCGCGTTTTCACTGCGCGTTCGGCCCGGCTTTTGCCATACTCAGAGTAGAACCCCGAGTGGAAGGAGAAAGCCAAGATGCAGCAACAACAAGTACAGGATCTGATGCAGCCCGTCCCACATCCGCTTCATGTGCGCATGTCACTGGCCGAGGCAGTGGACCTGATCCTGCAGTCCGGACAGATTGGCCTGCCAGTGGTGGATGATGACCACCATGTGTGTGGTTTTGTATCCGAACACGACTGCATCGACTATCTGGTGAGTGGCACATACCATTGTGACAGCCGTACCCAGGTTGGCGACATCATGTACAGCGAACCGCTGTGTACGTCGCCGGGAGAGAGCGTGATTGATCTGGTCCAGAAAATGGGCGGGAACAAGCCCAAAACCTGGCCGGTGGTGAAAGATGGGCGGCTGGTGGGCGTGATCAGCCGCCGTCAGATCATGCAGGCCTTGAATGCCACCATGAAGGCGTGTCGCTCACACGTCTGAGGGCATCAGCTCCAGCACAGGCCAGCCACGGGCTTGGGCGGTCGCACGCAGACGGTCGTCGGGGTTGGTGGCCACCGGGTTGTCTACGGCCTCCAGCAGCGGCAGGTCGTTGTTGGAGTCGCTGTAGAACCAGCTGCCCTCCAGACTGTGCCCGGTCTGCTCCAGCCAGGCGTTCAGGCGCGTGACCTTGCCTTCTCGGAAGCAGGGCGTGCCGGCAACCTTGCCGGTGAACTGGCCGTTGATCTGTTCGGGATCGGTGGCCAGCAGGTCGTCAACGCCCAGGCGCGCGGCGATGGGGGCGGTCACGAAACGGTTGGTGGCGGTAATGATGAGCAGAAAATCACCCTGCTCGCGGTGCTGTTTCAGCAGGGCCTCGGCCTTGGGCAGAATGATCGGCTCGATACACTCGGCCATGAACTCGGCATGCCACTGATCGAGCTGCTCCGGCGTATGCTTGGCCAGCGGGTTGAGGGCGAAGTTCAGAAACTCGTGTATATCCATCTCCCCGCGCAGGTACTCTTCATAGAAGCGGTCGTTGGCCGCGCGGTATTCATGTTCATCCACAACGCCTTTGCGGCACAGAAACTCGCCCCAGGCGTGGTCGCTGTCGCCACCGATCAGGGTGTGGTCCAGGTCAAAAATCGCAAGACTCACCGGAAATCCTCTCAAACGGGCCCGAGCCAGCGGGCAGATAAATGCGCAAGCATAGACCTCGGGGGGTAGTCACGCAACGCTCGATCCTGCATGCTATTTGCCAGAAGGATGATCTGTGGAACAATAAAACCCAATAACCTTTACAGATCGGGATCAGAATTGTGATTGATGCAGATGGATTCAGACCGAACGTCGGAATCATTCTGGTTAATTCGCAGGGTCAGGTTCTTTGGGCAAGACGCATCGGGCAAAACGCCTGGCAGTTCCCGCAAGGTGGTATACAGTCAAACGAAACCCCCGAAGAGGCGATGTATCGCGAACTCGGTGAAGAGATCGGACTGTCGCCCTCGGATGTGGAAATTCTGGCGGTTACGCGCGGCTGGCTGCGCTACCGTCTGCCTAAACGCATGATCCGGCGCCACTCACACCCCGTGTGTGTGGGCCAGAAACAGAAATGGTTCCTGTTGCGCATGCTCAGTGATGACAGCGCTGTCAGGATCGACCACACTGACTCACCCGAGTTTGATGGGTGGGAGTGGGTCAGCTACTGGTATCCCTTGGGGCAGGTGGTGTCCTTCAAGCGAGAGGTATACCGCAAGGCGATGAAGGAGCTCTCGCCCCGACTGGCGCGCCTTCCGTCGACGTCATGACCTGAACAGGAGCGATCCATGAGTATGCTCAGCGTGCTGCGCAAAATCGTACAGGAGGTCAGTGCCGCACCGGATCTTGAATCGGTGCTTGACCTGATTGTACGGCGCATTCAGCGCACGATGAAAACTCAGGTCTGCTCCATCTTCCTGTTTGACCCGGTTCAGCAGCGCTACGTGCTGCGTGCCACCCAGGGCCTTAATCAGGATGCCGTGGGCAAGGTCAGCCTCTCCATGACAGAGGGGATCGTCGGTCAGGTGGGGCAGCGTGCCGAGCCGATCAACCTGGAAGATGCCGCCCGTCACCCCGCCTTCCACTATCTTCAGGCCACTGGCGAAGAACGCTACCACGCCTTCCTGGGCGTCCCCATCATCCATCACCGCACGGTCCTGGGCGTGTTGGTCGTCCAGCAGGTCGAGCACCGCCGTTTCGACGAAAGCGAAGAAGCGTTCATGGTGACGCTGTCGGCACAGCTGGCCGGTATCATCGCCCATGCTGAAGCGACCGGGTCGGTGAATATGGACACGGCTGAAGCGGTAGCCGGTCAGGCCGACGCGTCCGAGTCGGTACCCGCTGTACACGACAAGCGCTTCAACGGTGTGGCGGCGGCGCCGGGTGTGGCCATAGGTACGGTGGTCATCGCCACCCTGACGGCAGAGCTTGAAACCGTGCCGGACAAGCCCGGGCGCGGGGTTGAGCGTGAGCGTGCCGATTTTCATGCAGCACTGGAAGCCGTGCGGGATGACCTGACCACGCTGGGCAAGAGCTTGGCGCAGCGCCTCAAGGCCGAGGAGCAGGCCCTGTTCGATGTCTACCTGCGCATGCTGGACGACAGCGCCCTGCGTGGAGAAATTGAGCGGCGCATTGAGCAGGGACAGTGGGCGCAGGGTGCGCTGCGGGATGTGATTCTGGCGCAGGTGCAGCAGTTCAGTCGCATGGAAGATGCTTACCTGCGTGAACGTGCAACGGATGTTCGGGATCTGGGCCGCCGTATTCTCGGCTACCTGCAGGAAAGTGCGGGCCCGGTGCAGATGGAGTGTCCGGATAATGCGATTCTGATCGCAGACGAGCTGTCGCCCGCCATGCTGGGCATGGTGCCGGAAGAAAAACTGGCCGGGCTGGTCGCCGTAAGCGGATCGGGGAACTCCCATGCGGCCATCATGGCGCGCTCGATCGGGATTCCGACCGTTATGGGGGTGGTCGACCTGCCTTTCACTCGGCTGGATGGTCGCAAGGTGATCGTGGATGGCTACTCGGGCCGCATCTATGTAAACCCCTCGGAACGGCTGCTGGAAGCCTTTGAACGGGTGATCCGGGATGAGCAGGCCGTGGCGGCGGGACTGGAGGAGCTCAGGGACCTGCCGGCCGAAACGACCGATGGCTATCGCATGCCGCTGTGGGTCAATACGGGGCTGGTGGCGGATGTGACACGCTCACTGGAGCGGGGCGCCGAAGGCATAGGTCTGTACCGCACTGAAATCCCGTTCATGATCCGCGACTTCTTCCCCAGTGAGCAGGAGCAGTTGCAGAGCTACCGCAGTCAGCTGGAAGCCTTTGCGCCGCGCCCGGTGACCATGCGCACGCTGGATATCGGCGGTGACAAGGCGCTGCCCTATTTCCCGATCAACGAAGACAACCCTTTCCTGGGCTGGCGCGGCATTCGTGTCACCCTCGATCATCCCGAAATCTTTCTGGTGCAGGTGCGCGCCATGCTGCGTGCCTCCGAGGGGCTGGACAACCTGCGTATCATGCTGCCGATGGTGACCAGTATCCACGAGGTCGAGGAGGCCTTGCGGCAGATCGACCGTGCCGTGGCGGAGTTGCAGGATGAAGGCTACGACATCAAGCGCCCACCGGTTGGCGTGATGGTGGAAGTCCCGGCAGCGGTGTATCAGGTACGCCGCTTTGCACGGCTGGTCGACTTTATCTCTGTCGGGTCTAACGATCTGACGCAGTACATCCTGGCGGTAGACCGCAACAACCCGAGGGTGGCCGGTCTATATGCCGCTTACCACCCGGCGGTGCTGCGTGCGCTGCAGTACATCGCGCGTGAAACCCGCCGGGAGGGCAAGCCCGTGTCCATCTGCGGTGAAATGGCGGCGGACCCCGGAGGGGCTTTGCTGCTGATGGCAATGGGGTACGAAGTGCTCTCCATGAACGCCAATAACCTGCCCCGTGTGAAGTCGGCCATTCGGGGCGTGAGTCTGGTGCGTGCCCAGTCCCTGCTCAGTCGCGTGCTGCGGATGGGCGATGCCGAAGAGATTCACCAGTACCTGCGCGATGCCCTCAAGGGGCTGGGGCTGGGTCAGCTCACGCGTCCCCGGTTGCCCAACCAGCTTTAACCTGTCTCAGGCCAGCAGAGGGCGCTGCATCTGGTAGCGGCGCCGGCTTTGGCACCGCCCCTCGGCTGAATACCCTTCCTCCATGAACAGCAGTCGCCCGCTGCGGTGCTGCAGTATCAGGCTGCTGGCACGGGTGCCGTAATCGTCCGACAGGATCATGCATGACGACAACAGGCGCTCGCGCTCCAGTGACAGGCCGGTATCGGGCAGCCTGCTGTCGAGCGGGCGGCGTTGGTCATGCAGCAGATGAATCAGTCGTTCCGGCTGCGGCAGTCCCTGCGCCAGTTGTTGCTGCAGTCGCTGGCGTGCCAGCAGCGTTTTGGGCCAGGGGGTATCCAGCAGGGCATTGCTCAGGCCATAAACGCCTGTCCCCAATGGCCGGCAATGGCGCGTAAGATTGCTGTAGTGATACCAGCCGCTGCTGTCACGCAGCAGCAGGTTGAAGCTGGCAAAACGCTCGTCCGGCAGTGAATGGCAAAATGCCTGCGCATCCAGCGGTGACTCAATGAAGTCAGTGACCAGGCGCCCCCGTGAGAGCGCCCCTTCCGGAACGGGCCGTCTCAGGTCACGGTGGTTGGTGACCAGCACGAAACGGTGGTTGTTTCCCAGTCCCATCCAGCTGCCGCCCGCTTCGAGGTCCCGTCCGCCAAGGATGGAGTGGTCCGGCCAGGGGTGCAGCGGCGCGGTGGGGCGAGCATGGAACTCATCGCGGTTGCCCACCAGAATCAATGGCCAGTCAGGGTGAGCGTTGAGGGCAAGAACGGCCAGACACATGAGGTTTCATCTACCGGGTTGAGGCTCTAAGATAGATCGCTTTAACAAGCGGATGGATGACCATGTTAACAACTCTGGCCCTGTATGTGTTACTGGGGGCGCTGGCAGGCGTTGTCGCCGGGCTTTTTGGCATCGGTGGCGGGTTGCTGATCGTGCCGGTGCTGATCTTCTCCTTTCAATTGCAGGGGGTGGATCCCGGCGTACTCACGCACATGGCGGTTGCGACCTCTCTGGCCACGATCGTGGTCACATCCATCAGCTCGGTACGCACTCATCATCAGCACGGTGCCGTGCGCTGGTTGCTGTTTCGACCCTTGGCGCTGGGGATTCTGGTCGGGGCCGTACTGGGGGTCAATACGGCCATACAGCTGCCGGGGCCGGTATTGCAGATTGCGCTGGGCAGCTTTGCGTTGCTGGTGGCGGTGCAGATGGCCTTCAACCTCAAACCCGGAGCCGGCGGTCGTGCACCCGCCATGCCTGAACTGGCCGCCGCGGGTGGTGTCATAGGCTGGGCATCCTCCATCTTCGGTATTGGCGGCGGCACACTCACCGTGCCCTATCTGAGCTGGCGCCGTGTCAGCATGCAGCAGGCCGTGGCGACCTCGGCGGCCTGTGGCCTGCCGATCGCCCTGATGGGGGCGTTGACCAATATCTGGCTGGGGTGGGGGCATCAGGCGTTGCCGGACTGGAGTCTGGGCTATGTCTATCTGCCCGCGTTTGTCGGTATTGTCATGGCCAGCTCCTTCACGGCACCCATAGGTGCTCGGCTGGCGCACCGTCTGTCCCAGCCGATGCTGAAGAAAGTGTTTGCACTGTTTCTGGTCGTGGTGGCCGGGCGTTTCATCTTCTCCAATCTGGGATAAATCGGCATGTGGGTACATGATATCGATCCATTGGCGCTGGAACTGGGGCCCATTCAGGTGCACTGGTATGGCCTGATGTATTTAATCGGTTTTGCCGCAGCCTGGTGGCTGGGCAACTATCGGGCCCGTCAGGCCGGATCGGGCTGGACCGAACAGCAGGTGTCCGACCTGGTGTTCTGGGGGGCTGTGGGCGTGATACTGGGCGGGCGCGCCGGGTACGTGCTGTTCTACAACTTCGACTACTTTCTGCAGGACCCGCTGTGGCTGTTTGCGGTCTGGGAAGGCGGCATGTCCTTCCACGGGGGGCTGTTGGGGGTGCTGGTGGTGCTGGCGCTGTTTGCGCGTCGTTACCGGAAAACCTTTTTCGAAATCGGCGACTTTGTGGCGCCGCTGGTGCCAATCGGGCTGGGTGCAGGCCGACTGGGCAACTTTATCGGGGGTGAAGTCTGGGGGCGCGTGACCGATGTGCCCTGGGCGGTGATCTTTCCGCGTGCCGGTGACGGCATGCCGCGCCACCCCTCCCAGCTCTATGAAATGGCGCTGGAGGGTGTGGTCCTGTTTGCGCTGCTCTGGTGGTACTCGGCCAGGCCGCGTCCGCGCATGGCAGTATCGGGTCTGTTCCTGCTGGGATATGGCAGCTTCAGGTCGCTGGTGGAGCTGGTAAGGGAGCCGGATGGGCATCTGGGCTTTATCGCCTTTGACTGGCTGACCATGGGTCAACTGCTGTCGTTGCCGATGGTTGCACTGGGAGCGCTGTTGATCTGGCTGGCATATCGTCGACAGGGTAATGTTGGCTAGCCTGTGGCGGGCTGATGGTGCCGCCGCTTGTATGCGACCGTCTGCCGCCAGGGAAGGCGGCAGTCGAGCGGTCATGGATGACGTAAAGCGGGTCGCAGGCAAGTGGTGGCACCAGGCGTAAAGCCCCGGCTATGGCTTCAGGACGATATGGGGCATAAAATGATCCCTATTTGTTTTTAGAACGGGGCGGTTATGCGGCAGTATCTGGATCTGATGCAGGACATCATTGATAACGGTGTGGATAAGGGGGATCGCACCGGCACAGGCACGCGCTCGGTGTTTGGCCGTCAGCTGCGTTTTGACCTGTCCGAGGGCTTCCCGCTCCTGACCACCAAGAAGGTGCATCTCAAGTCTGTCATCTACGAATTGCTCTGGTTCCTGTCCGGCAGCACCGACAACACCTGGCTGCAGGAGCACGGCGTACGGATCTGGAACGAGTGGGCGCTGGAGGATGGCGATCTGGGTCCGATTTACGGCAAGCAGTGGCGCTCCTGGGCCTGCCCGGATGGCTCCACCATCGACCAGATCGCTCAGGTTGTTGATCAGATCAAGCGTACCCCCAATTCGCGCCGACTGATCGTCAGTGGCTGGAACCCGGCCGACCTGCCCGATGAAACCATCACGCCGCAGGAAAACGTCCGCCTTGGCAAGGCCGCGCTGCCGCCCTGTCATACGCTGTTCCAGTTCTATGTGGCCAACGGTCGGCTGAGTTGCCAGCTGTATCAGCGCAGTGCCGATTACTTTCTCGGGGTGCCGTTCAATATCGCGTCCTATTCGCTGCTGACCCATATGGTGGCGCAGCAGTGCGACCTTGAGGTGGGGGAGTTTGTGCACACCTTCGGGGATGTTCACCTCTACGCCAACCATCTGAATGATCCGGCCATTGTGCAGGAGCAGTTGTCACGTACCCCGAAGCCGCTGCCCCAACTGACGCTGCGCCGCCGACCGGCTGATATTTTCAGCTATGAATATGAAGACTTTGAGCTAACCGGGTACGAGCCTGATCCGGTTATCCGTGCGCCTATCGCTGTCTGAGACAAGGAGAACACATGCGTCTTGCCATGATTGCGGCCCAGTCGCTGAATCGAGTGATCGGCATCAACAACAAGCTGCCCTGGTATCTCCCGGGTGATCTGAAGTACTTCAAGCAGGTGACCCTCGGCAAACCGATTGTGATGGGGCGCAAGACCTTTGAGTCCATTGGCCGCCCCTTGCCGGGGCGCACCAATATCGTGATCACCCGCGACACCGAATGGGATCACCCGGGGGTTCGAGTCGTGCACGGGCTGGATGAGGGTGTCGAGCTGGCAGAAAGTCTGGCTCACATCGATGGCGTTGAAGAAGCGGTCGTGATCGGTGGTGCCGAGATCTACAGCCTGTGCCTGCCCCGTGCCGACCGCCTCTATCTGACCCAGGTTCATGCCGAGGTCGAAGGCGATGCGTTTTTCCCCGCCTTCAATCCGGATGACTGGCATGAGGTGGCGCGGGATGACTTCAAGGCCGAAGGCCCCAACCCCTACGACTACAGCTTTATCGTGCTGGATCGCGTGGCGCTGAGGGGTGGTGATGCTGGATAAGTTGTTGGCGGTACTGGCGGATGGCGCCTTCCACTCAGGCAGTGCACTGGGCAAGTCGCTGGGGATGAGTCGAAGCGCGGTCTGGAAGCATATGCGCCGCCTGGAAGAGCTGGGCGTTGAGGTATACAGCGTCAAGGGGCGTGGCTATCGCATTCCCGGCGGGCTGGATCTGCTGCAGCAGCAAGAGATAGGTCAGGCACTGGCGCCACTCGAACATCTGCACGAAATCGAGGTCAGGACAGAGGTCGACTCCACCAATCTGATCGCGCTGGATCGCCTGCAACGGGGTATCTCGCGGGGGCTGTATGTCGCCGAATACCAGCATGGTGGTCGTGGGCGGCGGGGGCGTCAGTGGCTGAGCCCGCTGGCGTCCAGTCTGTGTTTCACCCTGGCCTGGCGCTTCAACAGCGGTGCAGCCGCACTGGAGGGGTTGAGCCTGGCGGTCGGTATTGCCCTGCAGCGCGCACTCCAGCGCATGGGCATTCCGGGAACAGCGCTCAAATGGCCCAATGATGTACTGGTCAACGATGCCAAGCTGGCCGGGATATTGATCGAGCTGAGCGGCGATGCCGCCGGTGAATGCCAGGTCGCCGTCGGCGTGGG
The DNA here is from genome assembly GCF_017776525.1 of Marinobacterium alkalitolerans. Taxonomy (GTDB): domain Bacteria; phylum Pseudomonadota; class Gammaproteobacteria; order Pseudomonadales; family Balneatricaceae; genus Marinobacterium; species Marinobacterium alkalitolerans. The sequence goes on along the minus strand of NZ_JACVEW010000032.1, from coordinate 2,749 downwards.
GCTGAATGTGGCCGTGCCGGATGCGCTGCTGGAGCAATTGGATCAGTCCGCAACCGACCTGCGCCGTCTTGGCTATGCCGGTACGCGCACCGAGCTGCTGACCGAACTGGTGACAGAGCTGGTCGGTGTGCTGGATCTGTTCGAGCGTGGTGGTTTCGCGCCGCTGCGTCCGGAGTGGGAGGCCGCCAATGCCTTTGCCGGGCGTTCGGTCAGACTGACCTCCGGGCGGCACAGTTTTGAGGGTGTGTGTCTGGGGGTCACCGATCAGGGCGGTCTGCGGCTGCAGACAGACGCTGGCGAAGAGGTGTTTCACGGCGGGGAAATGAGTGTGCGTGTGCATGAGCCGGCTTGAACTGGATGCAGGCAATACCTTCATTAAATGGAGGTTGCTGGACGGCGAGCAGATTGTGCAGCGCGGGCGCTGGCCGACCGGGCGCTTTGAGCCCGCCATGCTGGCGGATGTGGATGCCCGACCGGCTCAGGTGTGGCTGGCCTCTGTTGCCGGCAAGGACGTGAACCGGGTAATGCGTGAAGCCGTCAGCGCGCGCTGGAATATGGATCTACGTCAGGCGTTCACTCAAGCAACCTGCGCAGGAGTGATCAACAGTTACCGGGACCCTGCGCGCATGGGCGTGGATCGTTGGCTGGCGATGCTGGCCGCCTGGCACCGGGCGTCCGGTCCCTGTTGTGTGGTGGATTGCGGCAGCGCCATCACGGTGGACCTGCTGGATGCCGAGGGTGTCCATCGGGGAGGATACATCCTGCCGGGGCTGAGGCTGATGCAGATATCGCTGCTGGGCCGAACGGCTGAGGTGCGGGTTGAAGAGGCGCTGGAGGTAGAGGCTGTGATGCCGGGCCGCAGCACCGAAGAAGGCGTCAGTCATGGTGCGCGCTTTATGCTGATGGCGCTGGCCGAACAATTAAGGCTGGGGCTGCCGGGTGAGTCGGGGCCGGTGCGGACCCTTGTGACGGGCGGGGATGCAGAGGCTCTGACCGCCTTTCTGCCCGACGCGGTGCTCTGCCCGGATCTGGTCCTGGATGGCTTGCAATGGGCATGGGGGTAATATGCTGCGTTGGTTAGCCCTGTTGCTGGTGCTTGCAAATGCATTGCTGTTGTTCTGGTTTGGGCAGCAACAGCAGCAGGATGCTCAGGTGAAGGTGCCTGACGAGCTGACACGGCTGCGCTTGTTGCATGAACTGGGTCCGGACAAGGCGCTTGAAGCGCGTTCACTCCAGTGCTATCGCCTGGGCAGTTTCATGACCGAGGCCGAGATTGCGCGCGCAGGTGAGCGGCTGGAGGCGCGCGGTTTTGAGGTGAATACGATACCGGCAACTCCGAGTGTCATCGGGTATCGCCTGAGAGTGCCGGTGCCGCCGGATGCCGATGCACGCATCCGGCTGCTGGATGAGCTTGCGCTGGCCGGCTGGGTGCCGCAAACCCGCGATGGCTATTTCATTCTGGGGCCGTTTGTGGGCGAACAGGCGGAAGCAGAGGCCCGGACAGAGCAGCAGGCGCTGGTGAGCGTGCTGGGAATGGAGGTGAAAAGGGTGCCCATGGAAGACCCGAATCCGGGGCTTGATCTGATCGCCGCCATGCCGGAAGGCGAGGATTTTGTGCCGCTGTTGCAGCAAATGATGCGTGCAGGCTGGCCGGGTATAAAAATTGAAAAAAAATCCTGTGAGGGGCTTGCACAGCCCCAATCGGATCAGTAAGATACGCACCACTTCGACAGGCAAGGCCGGTATAGCTCAGCTGGTAGAGCAACTGACTTGTAATCAGTAGGTCCGGGGTTCGACTCCTCGTGCCGGCACCATGTCTGAAGGAGCGTTGAAAGGCTGGTGGGGTTCCCGAGTGGCCAAAGGGATCAGACTGTAAATCTGACGCGCAAGCTTCGGTGGTTCGAATCCACCTCCCACCACCATCTCCGTTTTGCGGGTATGGTATAGTGGCTATTACCTCAGCCTTCCAAGCTGAAGAGGCGGGTTCGATTCCCGCTACCCGCTCCAACGAAGACAATGTGTTATGCTCATGTAGCTCAGGGGTAGAGCACACCCTTGGTAAGGGTGAGGTCGGCGGTTCAAATCCGCCCATGAGCTCCAGTTTAGATGAAGGGTAGATATAGTGATATGTCTACCCTTTGTTGTATTTGGCGTCTTTGAAACGACTTGATCAGGTTGACCTTGCCATGGCTAAACAATCATTTGAACGCAGCAAGCCGCACGTTAACGTAGGTACTATCGGCCACGTTGACCACGGCAAAACCACTCTGACCGCCGCACTGACTCGCGTATGTGCAGAAGTATGGGGCGGCGCAGCCGTTGCCTTCGACGGTATCGACAACGCACCGGAAGAGCGTGAGCGTGGTATCACCATCTCCACTTCTCACGTTGAGTACGAGTCTCCGACTCGCCACTACGCGCACGTCGACTGCCCGGGACACGCTGACTACGTTAAGAACATGATCACCGGTGCTGCTCAGATGGACGGCGCTATCCTGGTATGTTCTGCAGCTGACGGCCCCATGCCGCAGACTCGCGAGCACATCCTGCTGTCTCGTCAGGTTGGCGTACCGTACATCGTTGTGTTCCTGAACAAAGCAGACATGGTCGACGACGAAGAGCTGCTGGAACTGGTTGAAATGGAAGTGCGTGAGCTGCTGGAAGAGTACGAGTTCCCGGGCGACGACACTCCGATCATCGTTGGTTCTGCGCTGATGGCGCTGGAAGGCAAGGATGACAACGGCTTCGG
>NZ_JACVEW010000031.1 GCF_017776525.1 Marinobacterium alkalitolerans | reverse complement strand
TGGCGGAACGGACGGGACTCGAACCCGCGACCCCCTGCGTGACAGGCAGGTATTCTAACCAACTGAACTACCGCTCCAACTGCATTCAACCGGGCACTGCAACTGGGCAATCACCCCGTGAATGAGGTGCGCATTTTAAGGAGTTCTGAGGGGTTGTCAATCACTTATTTCAAAAAAATTTCGTTTTATTACAGGGCCGTACAAAGATTAATCAAGCAAGTACAATGGCTTGCAGACGCCCCCCTGCAATCGCAGGCTCGAATCAAAAAAGACAGGACACACCATGACCAGTCTCGACACTCATTCTGCACTCGACCGGCTGATCCGTTCGTTTGAAGACCATTGGGAGCATACCGGGTATCCATCCACTCCCTACGACCCCGAATGGCCTAGCCCCTGCTATCGCCATGAAGCCAGCCCAGGCCAGGAAGTCAGCTGGCGTCCGGTACTGAATACAGCAGGCAGTGACATGTTCGAGCGCCTCGACGATGCCCTTGAAACATCACTGCATCCTGATATCAGCGCCTATTTTTGCCGCTACTGGTCCGATCCCCTGCTCTGCCGCCTTGATGATGGGCGCACCTTTTCACTGCTGTTTGCCTGGAATGAGGCCGATATGGAGCGCCTGAGAGGCAACCTGATCGGGCACGCCCTGAGCAAACGAAAGCAAAAGCGCCCGCTGACTTTGTTCTTTGCCACGCTTGAGCCTGATACGGACTACTTCTTGAGCCTCGACAATCAGGACGGCAGCATATGGCTGGAGCGCCCGGGCAAACCACCTGAAGAGAAGATCGAGGATTCGCTCAGCGCCCTGCTGCTTCGCCTTACGCCGGCCTAAACGTGGCCCTGACCGATGCTGTGTGCCAACACCCGGCTGATCTGGCACATGGCACGGCCCGATTCCTGATGCCACTCGTTGAAGGCCGCCTGCACCTGCTTCAAATCCCGTTGCGCGGTTGGTTTCTTGTCCACGATACCCAGTGCCTTGAGCGCTACGACCACATCATCGGTCAGCATGAAAGTATCCTTGCCCAGCATGCGCAAAAAGTAGGGCACCGAATTGCCACCCAGCTGCTTGCCCCGCTTTTTCAGCAGATTCCAAAGCGACACGATGTCCGTGACAGGCCAGTGGGCAATCATCTTCGCCACACTGCCATATTCCTGCGCAAGGTCGACCATCATCAACGCATTTTCACGCGTCGCCTTGATCTTGCCGAAGTGGCGAATGATGCGTTCATCATGCATCAATCCTTCCAGCTGCTCGTCACTCATCTCTTGAACAGCCTCAGGGTTAAAGCCATAAAACACACTTTCAAATACAGGCCACTTGGCGTCAACGAGGGAATGCTTGAGACCGGCTCTGAAAATGCGCCGCGTCATAACGGAAAACACCTGAGCGTCACTCAGCGCCAGCAATTGATCCGAAGGCAACGGCGGCGGCCCCATCATGTGTTCCAGACTCATGTCAGGATGAAAACTCAGTGCCTGCTCGCACAGTGCTGACCAGCTTTTCAAAGCACTCTCCTGTTGTCAGGTTGATCATTCGGATGATGACGGCATGGGACGCATTGTACGCCATTTGCCATGCGCGTATGATTGGGCACTTTGAATTTTGCTGTCCAGAGTGCCGCCCGGCCCCATGATACGCCCGCTCGACGCGCCTGGAGCTCAGGAACGAGAACATGTCTGTCATTCGTAAATCGAACAAGCTGATCAATGTCTGTTACGACATTCGCGGCCCCGTTCTTCAGGAAGCCAAGCGACTGGAAGAGGAAGGCCACCGTATTCTGAAACTGAATATCGGCAACCCGGCCCCCTGGGGGTTTGAAGCCCCTGAAGAGATTGTTCAGGACGTTATTCTCAACCTGCCCGCCTCTCAGGGCTACTGCGACTCCAAAGGCCTGTTTTCAGCCCGTAAAGCGGTCATGCAGGAGTGTCAGCGCAAGAACATTCCCAACGTGGGTATCGAAGACATCTATATCGGGAACGGTGTTTCCGAGTTGATCGTGATGGCCATGCAGGGCCTGCTCAACGACAACGACGAGATGCTGATTCCGGCGCCGGACTATCCGCTCTGGACCGCTGCCGTAAGCCTGGCTGGCGGCAACCCGGTCCACTATGTGTGCGATGAGCAACAGGACTGGTTCCCGGACATCGACGACATCCGCAGCAAGATCACGCCCAAAACCCGCGGCATCGTGGTAATCAACCCCAACAACCCGACGGGCGCCCTCTACCCCGAATCTCTGCTCGAGGAGATTCTTGAACTGGCCCGCGAGCACAAGCTGATCGTGTTCGCCGATGAGATCTACGACAAGATTCTCTACGACGGTGCCGAGCACACTTCAATGGCTGCGTTGGCGGACGACGTGCTGTGCATCACCTTTAACGGCCTGTCAAAGACCTATCGTGCCGCCGGGTTCCGCTCGGGCTGGATGATCATCAGCGGGCCCAAGCACAAGGCACGCGACCTGATTGAAGGCTTTGAGATGCTTTCCAGCATGCGCCTCTGTGCCAACGTGCCCTCACAGCACGCGATCCAGACCGCACTCGGTGGTTACCAGAGCATCAACGAACTGATTGTTCCGGGCGGCCGCCTGTATGAACAGCGCACTCTGGCCTGGGAGATGCTGAACGATATTCCCGGCGTATCCTGCGTTAAGCCAAAGGGGGCCATGTACCTGTTCCCGAAACTGGACCCGGCCCGCTACCCGATTCGCAATGACGAGAAGTTTGCGCTGGACCTGCTGCAGCAGCAAAAGGTATTGGTCGTGCAAGGCAGTGGCTTCAACTACCCGGATACCCAGCACTTCCGGCTGGTTTTCCTGCCATCCAAAGAGCTGCTGAGCGATGCGGTTGAGCGCATTGCAAACTTCCTGCGCACCTACGAGCAGTAAGCCCGACTGGCAGCACCTTGCGGAGGTGCTGTCAGCAAAATTTCACAGGATCGAACTATACTCTCTTTCAGTTATTACACTGCCAGAGAGTCGACATGTTCATTAAGATCAAGAAAAACAGCGGTATTCAAATGGAGCACAACGGCCTTGAAAAGCGCCGCCTTGTGCCGGTCACGTCCAATTTCCTGCTCAATCTGAATCAGGTTGCCGAGGTTTCGTTTTACACCATCAAGGAACGCAAAACCCGCTTTGACCTGGAAGGACATGAGCTCGAGCTGCCGTTACAGACCCGCGTTATCCACCTGCAGATGAGCTATCTGTACGCCACCTATAAGGAAACCATCAACGGCAACAAGGGGCGCCTGGTTGAGCGCCAGTACTACAAGCTGTACTTCGGTCCCGAGAACGTGGACGCCTATCAGGAGTTGCGCGAGCTGATCGAGCAACAGGTCGGCAATCTCTGATTACACTTTTTACCCCGACTGTTCGGCCTGCCATTTGGCGGATTCCAGCGCCTCCAGCAAGTGCTCAACATCCCTGAGCGCACGGTGGCGCCGGAACTGGGAACGGGCAATCAACTGGTACTGGATGCGCTCCTCAGCCGTCAGTACCGTATCCAGACCGACCAACTGAAATGTCTGCCGCATTCCGGCAGCATCAAACAGCCGCTGCAGCCAGAAGCTGTCATACTCATAGGCATCACTGATCACCTGCCGACCCGCCAGGGCATCATTCAAGCGCTTGCACGCATCCTCAACACGGATGCCGTCTTTCTCAAGCATCTCCGGCGGAATACAGTGGACCTCTTCTGCAAACTCATCCCAGTGCTCCCACTCAGGCACTGAAGCTGGGTCGATCAGAAAGGTGTCGAACTGTCCCGTTTCGGAACACTTCCAGGCAATTTCGATCGGATAGGACTCTTTGGCCAAACCGCTGGCTTCAAGGTCAATGCAGATCAAGACGACTTACTCCTGCCGCTGATATACGAATAACTTAAGCGCCCCCGAAGGGTCCTTATCAGGAAAATCTTCACCAGCCGACAGACGCTGCTTCAGGGCAAATTCCGGCAACAGAGCCTGCACCTGTGACTCGATAAACGCCTCGCTCGCCGCCGGATCATTATGACACAGGAGGACATATCCGCCGGCCGTGGTCAACTCGGGCAACCGTTTCAATACCCGCGCATAATCCTTTTCCGCCACAAAACTGCCCGGTTGAAAGCTGGGAGGGTCAACCACAACCAGATCATAGGGCCCCATTTTTCTCAACTTGCCCCAGGAGCGTAGCAAATTGACCGCCAGAAAACGTACCGCGGAAACGTCCTGGTCATTGAGGCGATGATTGTCACGGCCACGGGTCAGCGACTTTGAACTCATGTCCACATTGACGACCGACCGCGCGCCACCTGCCATGGCCGCAATCGAAAAGGCGCAGGTGTAGGCAAAAAGGTTTAGCACGCGCCTGCCTTCGGCATGCTCTCTCACCCAGGCACGACCCGGGCGCATATCCAGAAACAGGCCCGCGTTCTGCTTTGCCATGGCATCAACACCATAACGCAGGCCGGCTTCTGTCACGGCATGCTTTTCAGGCAACTGGCCCCAGAGCAGTTGCAGACCAAAGCTGTCCTGACGGCTGCGCGGCTGCCAGACAACGGCTTCAACTTCGGGTCGGGCGCGCAGCCATTCCAGTAACGGCTCAACCGCCGCCGGCGTTTCGGGGTGATAAGCTCGAATCACCACCACCGGCGGCAGCCAGTCGACCACCAGCCATTCGTAGCCGGGAAAACAGCTGCCGCGACCGTGAAACAGCCTGCGCGCATCGCCAGCGGCTGCCTCAAGCTGCTTTTCTGCCCAGTCGATTACGGCCTGCATGCTCGTTCCTTTCATAAAAAGCAGGCAGTATACCCAGTCACAAAACTCACAGCCACGCGGATTGAAACTTTCGCCAAACGCCCATATCTAATCATCAAACTTTAACTCAGGAACGATGAACCACCATGATGCGAATCATCCTCTTTCTTGCCACTAACCTGGCGGTTGTGCTGGTTGCCAGCGTGACCCTTAGCCTGCTCGGCGTTGAGCACTATCTCAGCGGCACTGGGCTCAACCTCACATCCCTGCTGATCTTCTGTGCCGTCTTCGGTTTTGCCGGCTCCATCATCTCGCTGTTGATGTCCAAAACCATGGCCAAGATGTCGACCGGCACCCAACTGATTGAGCAGCCCCGCTCTGAGGAAGAACGCTGGCTGCTTGAAACCGTTGCCGAGCTGTCCCGGCAGGCCGGTATCAAGATGCCACAGGTGGGTGTTTTCCCGGCACAGCAGGCAAATGCGTTTGCGACCGGATGGAATCGCAACGACGCGCTGGTCGCGGTCAGTGCCGGACTGATGCAGCGCTTCCGACCGGAAGAGATTCGCGCCGTACTGGCGCACGAGATCGGCCATGTTGCCAATGGCGACATGGTGACACTGGCGCTGATTCAGGGCGTGGTAAACACCTTCGTGATGTTCTTCGCCCGTATTGTGGGCTATGCCGTTGATTCCTTCTTGCGCCGTGACGAAGAGGGACAGGGCGGTGTAGGCATCGGCTTTTACATCACGACCTTCGTGTTTGAAATCATTTTCGGCATCATCGCTTCAACCATCGTGGCCTGGTTCTCACGCCGCCGCGAGTTCCGGGCCGATGAGGCCGGTGCCAGCCTGGCCAGCCCTCATGGCATGATCGGCGCACTGCAGCGCTTGAAAGCGGAATCCGGCATTCCGGATCAGATGCCGGCGCAGATGACCGCGTTCGGTATCAACAGTCATTGGAAACAGGGATTGATGGCGTTGTTTGCCAGCCACCCGCCGCTGGATGACCGCATCGCGGCGCTCAAGCAGCGCTAAACAAGAAGCCCCGGGGATTCCCGGGGCTTTTTTTGCAATCAGGCGTCCGACAGGCCGATACGGTAGAGAACGGCGTCACGATAGCCTGTGTTAACAGGTATCAGCCCACTGAATGCACGATCCAGCTCCGGATCCCCCGAGTCCACAATCAACGGACGCCCTTCCAGCGCTTTCAGCTTGGTACGCGTTGCCACCAGGTAGAGGTTATCCCGCCCAATACGGCGCAAAAGCTCCGGGCTCAGCTGCTGGTTGCCACGGCCGATGATATGGCCCTGCCCGCCAATCAGGGTGATGACGATTTTCACCGGACGCTCTTCCGTCAGGGCCAGCAGCTCTGCTGCAGTACAGTCCTGCGCCACCAGCTCACCGTCATGCACCACGTCCACGCCCAGCAAGCTGTTTTCAAGCCCCAGCTCCTCCATGATCGCGGCCACCGTTGACCCCGAACCCATCAGGTAATAGATATCCGGGTCCATCTGCTCGACAAAACCGGCTGCGATTTCGTCCAGCACCAGCGCTTCCTCTTCCCGGTTGCTGGCATTTTTGACGTGCTGCAGAAAGCGATGCTCGGCCGGCACGCACATTTCGCCGAAGAAACGCGCTCTGACACGTCCGGTTCGGTACGCCTCTTCATCCAGGTCTCGCACTTCTTCGGAGCCCAGCGAGACCAGTTCACCGCGTACCAGCATTGACAGCAGCTCACCGGCAGCTGAAGGCGTCACCGCATAAACGCCGGAATGAATCTTCACGCCCGCAGGCACACCCAGCACGGGAATACTGTCTTCGACCGCCTCACAGATGTTGCGTGCGGTGCCATCGCCGCCGGCAAACAGGATCAGATCAACGCCCGCTTCGCGCAAAGCCAGGGCCGCTGACCGGGTATCCTCTGCCGTACTGGGATCGGTCTGCGCCTCCCCCAGCACCCGGGTCGCGAAGCCCATCGAGCGCGCCAGGTTTTCACCCATGGCACCGCCCCAGGTCGACACTTCCAGATCAAGGCCTTGCAGGGGCTCAAGGGCAATCGCCGTTCTGGCCTCGGCACGCGGCTCAGCCCCAAGCGCCAGCGCCTGAGCCGCCACATCGGCTCCGTCACTGCCCTTGAGGGCCACACTGCCGCCCAGCCCGGCCCAGGGGTTAATGATCAGCCCCAATCGAAAGCTCATTCCATCTCCTTATCAGTTCGGTTGAATCAATCCGCTGGACATCAACTGCTGCTCATACACGAACCCGGCAAGTATGAGCCGCGCGTCCTCTTCAAGCTCAACAAACTCAACGCCATGGCTGATAACGGGAATGGGACCGGTTTCCTGCTGCTGAACATTGCGGATACAGGCCGGCAGCAGCAACAGGTGATCCATCCCGGCAACGCTGACACGGACAGTAACAAAGACCTGCTCATTCGGCTGCGCCAGAATGCGTGAGGCTTCCAGACAGGCACCGTGCAAGCTGATATCCCGACAGATGGCCGAGCAGGACTGATCCCCCGCGCCCAGGCCAGCCTCCTCCGGCTCGACCCTCACGCTGAGATTGATCGGTGTGCGTGTCTCCTTGCGAACACGGCGACAATCTATCCGTGCGGGGTACTCCAAATGCCAGTGAGGATAGGGACGCGCCTGCACATGCAGCAGCCGTGTTTCAAAGGTGCACAGATAATTGCCCGACATCAGCCGAGCAGTCATGCGGGTACCCTCATGGATCAAGGCTCCACCCGCAGTCGTTCTGGGGGCGGAGACCATAATACTGAACGGATCCCGGTAGCCCAGCAGCTTGACCGACAACTTCTGGTGAGGTGCCCGTACTTCCAGCCGCAGCGCTTCCCCCACCGAGGGGGACAACTCGGCAAGAGAGCCTATTTCGCCGGCCAGCACCTTCGCCATATCAGTCATACTGCCTCCAGTGACAATTAAAGCCTGTAGCGGCCAGCGTTGCAGCCATATCCGGCGTGACCTGACCGTTCAGCGCCAGGGTGGCGAACTCGCGCCGTTCAGGGTAGTAACGACGCAGCTGGTCGAAACCCTTCGGTATGCCGTCTGCTCCCCGTGCCAGCATCTGCCTGAATGCCCGATCATCGCGGTAGATGTCATACACGGTCCGCACAGGTTCCAGCAGCGAGCAGCCCGGTGAGAGCGTCATGGAGGTGACCGGTGCCTGCGGCAGCACGCTGTCCAGTGCGATCTCTGGCGAACGCCCCAGATGCTGACACAGAGCACGATAAAGCATCCAGGTTCCGCGAATTTTGCCATCCAGCGCATACCCGGCAATGTGGGGCGTCGCGATACGGCAGTGCTCAGCCAGCGCCACACTGACCTCCGGCTCGTGTTCCCACACATCCAGAACCAGTTTCAGGTCCGGGCGCTGCTTTGAAAGCGCCAGCAGGGCTTTGTTATCCACTACCGGTCCACGACCCGCATTCAGCAGTATGGCATCCGGTTTGATCAGTTTCAGGTTATCCGCATGCAACAGATGGCGGGTGGGCCAGCGCCCCGTCGTGGTCAGTGGCGTATGCAGGCAGATGATATCGGCCTGCTGCAGCAGCTCATTCAGGGAGACAAATGCCGTTGTATCTGCCTCCTGGTGCTGACGCGGTGGATCACACAGGAGCAGAGATACACCCAGAGCCTCAAGCCGTTGCTGCAGGCGCCCTCCTACATTGCCCACCCCCACAATGCCCAGGGTTTTCTGGCGCAGGTTGTCCCCGGACTCGGCCAGAAGGTTGAACAGTGCCGCCAGCACATAGTCGACGACTGAGTCCGCATTGCAGCCCGGCGCGCTGCTGAAACCGATCCCCTGCTCTGCCAGCCAGGACTGATCCACATGGTCGGTGCCAATGGTGGCCGTACCGACAAAGCGCACACGACTGCCTGCCAGCAACTGCTGGTTGACGGCCGTGACCGAACGCACCAAAAGCACGTCGGCATCTCTCACCTGCTCGGGAGACAGTGTTCTTCCGGCACAGGTTCGCAGCCTGCCAAACGCCCCGAACAAGGGCTCAAGGGCGGGTATATTTTCATCAGCAACGATCGTCAGCGGCGAATCACTCAAAGGAGGTCCTTTATTCGGTATCAGGGCTTTACAAATGCCGTTGTTTCAGGCTCAATCACGCGCCTCCATTATAAAGACATACTCCCTCCGGGTCATTGAACGGTAACGCTTCCTTGGTTGTGCGCTGGCAAAAAAATCAGGATTTCCTCGTCGTCAGGATCTATCGCGATCTTGTCGGTGACTGGGTGGTTGCCGAGTGCTGGGGAAGCCCGGATGACTCCGGTGACTGCCGGCACACCCTGGTCAATTCCTATACCGAAGCCCTTGAGCGTCTGCGCGACATTGGCCGCCAGCAACGTCAGCGAGGCTTCCGCCGCCAACAGGTCCGTGAAGAGCAACTGGGCTTCGACTTCAGTTGAGTTTCTCCCGATTCGGGCTTGGCACCTCGCGATCTGCGTTTTATAGTCAATTCCCCCTATTTTATGTGTGTTGGACGCAGGGCTGCCCATGCGCCGCCACGGATACGCGAGCCTCAAGCCTGGAGATAGTATGAGTAAGTTCGATTTTGCACAGATGCCCGATCCCAATGGCTACTTCGGTGAGTATGGCGGCCAGCTTATCCCGCCTGAGCTGAAGCAGGTGATGGATGAAATCGACCAGGCCTATGAAGAAATTCGTCTGATGCCGGAGTTTCAGCAGGAGCTGGCCGACCTGTTTGCCGACTACGTTGGCCGCCCCAGCCCTGTGTTCTATGCACGTCGCCTGAGCGAAAAACTGGGCGGTGCCCGCCTGTTCCTCAAGCGTGAAGACCTGAATCACACCGGTGCACACAAGATCAATCACTGCCTGGGCGAAGCGCTGCTGGCCAAGTACATGGGTAAAACCAAGGTCATCGCCGAAACCGGCGCAGGCCAGCACGGTGTTGCCTTGGCGACCGCCTGTGCCCTGGTCGGCATCCCCTGTGAAATTCACATGGGCCAGGTGGACATCGAAAAAGAGCACCCGAACGTCGTCAAAATGAAAATTCTGGGCTGCAAGCTGGTGCCGGTTACACGCGGTACAGCTACCCTGAAAGATGCCGTCGACAGTGCATTCGAGGAATACCTGAAAGATCCGAAAAACTTCATCTACGCCATCGGCTCCGTGGTTGGCCCGCACCCCTTCCCCAAAATGGTGCGCGATTTCCAGAGCATCATCGGACGTGAAGCCCGCGAGCAGTTCCAGCAGCGCGAAGGCAAGCTGCCGGACTACGTCACTGCCTGCGTAGGTGGGGGCTCAAACGCCATCGGCATGTTCACCGCCTTCCTGGATGATGAGAACGTCAATCTGGTGGGTGTCGAACCGGCCGGTTACGGCCTGGATACCGACAAGCACTCGGCCACCATGACACTGGGCAAGCCCGGCGAAATACACGGCATGAAGTGCTACGTACTGGAGCTGGAAGATGGCACGCCGATGCCGGTTCACTCAATCGCTTCGGGGCTGGACTACCCGGGTGTTGGCCCCCAGCACAGCTACCTGAAAGATATCGGCCGTGTGCAGTATGAAAGCGCCAGCGACCAGGAGTGTCTGGATGCCTTTATGACCCTGTCACGGGTGGAAGGGATTATTCCGGCCCTGGAAAGCTCGCACGCAGTTGCCTGGGCAATTCGCACCGCTCCCACCCTGTCCGCTGATCAGAGCATACTGATCAACCTGTCAGGCCGCGGTGACAAGGATGCCGATTACGTGGCGGAAAAACTGGGGCTCTGATCTTCAGATAAGCCTATTCGCCCTGCCGGCCCGCTCCGGCAGGGCAACATGACCACATCCGCTTCACTCAAGCGGAGCCTGCCATCAGAAATAGTTTACCTTCTGATCATTCATCAATGCGCGCTGCATCGCCTGCTGAGCGCGGTCAATCAGCTCAGGAGCTGTCAGCCCGTCATCCGGACTGATGGAGACACCCGCATTAATGGAAAAGCCGCCAATATCCGCCGGGGTTTCGTCCTCCAGCAGGGAGGAAAACTTGTCGATCACAGTGGCGATCGCCTCAGGGCAGTCGATCTGCTCCAGCACCAACAGGTAGGCACCCGAGTCCAGACGAGCCAGTGTATCCCCCAACCGAATGCGCTGACGCAGGGTATCAATCAGCCGGTTGAGCATGGCTGACTGCTGCACTTCACGCAGGGCCGAGGCAGCGCCGCTGAGCTGTATGGCCATAAAGCCGACATATTCCTGTGCTCGGTGCGCACGGTGCAGTGCATGTTCGATACGGGCCTGTACCTGAGGGTCTGACGCAGACAGCAACCCCTCGTGTGAATCGACCTGCAATGGATGCTGCAGACGGAAAAATGGCGTCAGATCCCGCCCTGTGGCGAGCAGAGATTCAACACACCCTTCATCATCCAGCCCCATGTCGGCTCGGAAGCGGATCAGACGGCTGCGCCCATCCGGCAGCCGCACCCAGGATTCAACTGCCTCACGGGGGCCTGTCACCATAAGCTCTCGCAGCTCCGCAACCGGGTATGCTTTCCCTAACAAGGCTTCGCGCGGTTCACCCAACAGGCGGGCAAAGGAGGTGTTACACCAGGCACAGGTGCCATCCAGTCGCAGGATAATAACAAGCTCATCCAGATTATCGGCCAGTTGTAGCAAGTGACGGCTAGATGGCAGGGTGTCGACCTGTGCCCCTTCCGTGCGCTCTTCTTTCATTGGATCTGATCTCTGATGCGGAGGTTTTAATTTTGCCACCAAGATAACGAATAAACTTCAGGGTTGCCAGAATTCTCGACCACCCCCCAAGGGGGTGCGACAATCTGTCACTTCTATTCCCGATATGACCAACTTATTCTTGGGCTTACATGAACAAAGACACCCAGCAGCACTCACCGCGCACCCTGCTCAAATGGGCCGGTTTGGCAGGCTTGACTGTTTCCGTAGTGGCCGCCGCACTCCTGGCACAGCAGACCTTACGCGTGGGCCAGGGGGCACAGCAGCATGCGTGCGACCTGCAGCAGGGGACCTGTGAGGCAGGTGATATTCTGGTTTCGATTACCCCGCGACCCATACAGTCCCTGCAACCCTTCATATTGGAGGTCAGGACTGATGACAGCTCAGTGGACAGGATTACAGCGGACCTTCAGGGGGCGGAGATGTACATGGGACAAAACCGCTTTTCGCTGGCACCCGTGGCTGGAGAGAATCGCTGGCAAGGCAGCAGCGAATTGGCCGTATGCACCACTGGGACCATGCGTTGGAGGCTGACTCTGGCCCTGTTGCGGGATGACCGCGCCATACAACATCAATTCGAGTTTGACGCCAAATGAGCCAACAGCTGAAGACACTCAAGATTCTGCTTATTCTCACTGCGTGCCTGCTGTTGGGGCTGGCAACCGCGTTCCTGCTGCGCCCTCAGCCCAACCCGGCCGGCCCGTTGAATACCAGCCTGAAGCTGGGTGGAGACTTCACCCTCCAATCCGCACAGGGGCCGGTCTCTCTGTCAGACTCGGCCGGGAAGGTTCGCGTGCTCTATATCGGGTATGCCTCCTGTCCGGATGTCTGCCCTACGGCCCTTGCAGTGCTGACCCAGTCACTGAAACAGTTGTCCGACAGTGAACGCAATCAGGTACAGGGAATATTTATCAGCGTGGACCCTGAACGCGATACGCCCGAGAAGCTGGCTGACTACACCGCCTTCTTCTCGCCCAATATTATCGGCGTTACCGGCAGCCGCGAGGCCATTGATCAGGTCGTAAAACAGTACGGCGCTTTTTACCGCAAGGTTGATCTGGACGACTCAGCCATGGGCTATGCCGTCGACCATTCCTCAAGGCTTTACCTGGTCGATCAGCAGGGTGAGCTGGTCGAGACACTGATGCACAACACCTCCGTTCCCACACTCACTACAGCCCTGAAGGCGCTCATTCATTCTCAGGAGTCATCGTCATGAAACATGGAATCCCTGCTCTGATCTCTGCTCTGCTGATGTCCAGCTCTGTCATGGCAGCCGAGGTCGAGGTTCAATCACCTTATGCACGCGCGACGGCACCGGGGCAGATGAACAGCGCCGCCTTCATGCAGCTGAACAACACCGGCGAGCCACTCAAGCTGGTCGCAGCAAGCAGCCCGGCTGCTGAGGTGGTTGAACTGCATACCCACACCCAGGATCAGGGCGTCATGCGCATGCGGCGCATTGATGCCATCGAACTGCCGGCAGGGGGCACCACCGAGCTTGCACCGGGCGGCCTGCACATCATGTTGATCGGACTGCCGAAACCGCTCAAGGAAGGCAGCATGATTGATCTGGAGCTGACCTTTGACGATGGCGACAGCCTTGAGGTGGAAGTCCCGGTTAAACAGGTTATGCCTGCGGGCATGCAGATGAAGCAGGGTCACGGCCATGTTCATGGCCAGAAGATAAATCAGTAACGCAAGTCTCGACCGGGGCGGGCGCTACCCCGCCCCTAGCACATTTTGCAGCCACGCAAGCGCCCATCAAAGTGACTGTAAACCAGCAGACATACTTCCTTTTCGCCGCCCTGCCCCAGCAACTCCACGTGGTAGCGATCGACATATTCGGCACTGACAGTGCCCGCCTGGCCTTCAACCGCCTCTACTCGATACGATTTCAGTCCCACCCGATACAGCCCTGTATAACCGGGGTAGGTCAACTGTTCCTGCTCCAGCTTCACCGCCGGTGCTGAGGACTCCTGCAGCAAGGCCGGCACAAACAAGGGGTTGGCATTATGCAGCGCAAGGAAGAACTCGGCCTGACCGGTGGTATCAAAGACCCCCAGCACCCAACTGCTTGAGCCATCATCGGCATAGAGGTAGCAGAACGGCTCCTGATCGCGCTCGATCACCAGCCGCTGATAGTGCCAGTCTTCACAGGTACACTCATGCAGCGCAACCAGCGCTTCATCCGGGCCGAGCTCATAATTTTCCGGCACGGCTACCGGCGCCCAGGCTGTTGCCCTGACCTTTAGATCACGCATAATCGGGCACGCTCTCGGACTCACTCAGGGTGAACTGCGAAGGCACCAACTCAGGCGTACCGTATTCTGTTCTCAGTGCTTCAACCAGCATCCTTACTCTGGGAGGGAGGCCTTGCTCAAGCAGCTCAAGCACGCAGGCCTGCACGTTGCGCTTGAAGGTTTCGCTGGCACCGATTCCGCCACTGAGGTTGTCGGCGCTGAAATGGAAGCGGCGACCGGCGGCCTGATTGAAAATCCATTCATACGCCTGGGGTTTGACTTCCACACGCTCAAATTCGGCCTGTTCTTCCGCGGTCCGTCCATCGGGCTTGTACCAATAACCGAAGTCCTCCAACAGCCGGCGTTCGGGACCGGCCACGCACCAGTGTGCGATCTCATGCAGGGCACTGGCATAGAAACCATGTGCAAAAATGATCCGGTGATGCGGGTGGTGTTCATCTGCAGGCCGATAAATCGGTTCGTCCTCGCCCGCCACCAGCACCGTGTTGTAGGTTGGCAGAAACAGCCGGTTAAACAGCTCAATCAGGGGTTGGTAGTTATCAGCCTGCATCAGTACTCCTGCCAGCGTTTGCCGTTGAGCCACCAGCTGCGCCCGGAATTCAAGTCGATACGGACAGCGACATAGCCCGCGGTATTCCGATCAGCTCGGGTTATTTGCACCTCATAGGCGGACGCCTCCGGCGCCATCTCTTCCTCTATCAGTTGCCAATCACCATACTCGGCGCGCCAGGTATCGCCGGTGGTGCGGTCATACCGCAGCAATACCCAGTCACCCTTTTGTGTGTACGTGGTCGCCAAGCCGAACCTGGGAGCATCCACAACGGGCAGCTCGGCCTGATTGAGTATCTGCATGAGCTGACCGATAGCGGCATCAAGCTGGTCGATGCTGGCCTGATCCTCAGTGCCGGTCTGGTCCCCTTCCGCGTCTGCCGCCGGCTGGGTGCGAGTCAGCACATCCAGCTGGTTCATCAGCATCTGGTTCTGCTCAAGCAACTGCTGGTTCGCACTACGAATCTGAAGGACCTGCTCCTGTAAAAGCGTCAGGCGACCGCTGAGCTGGTCAAAGCCCGACTGCAGTGCTCCGGCTCCCGAAGAGGACGACCCGGCTGATGGTTGTGATGCAGATGTCTCTCGCGCTGCCGGCTGGTCACTGCTGGCGGAAGCCGAGTTTTCGCCGGGTGCCTGAGCGGCAGGCCCGGCAGCAGACTGGGGCTGCGTCTGGGCGGCATTACAGCCGGACAGCAGAATGGCCAGCAGGGTGAATGCAATGGGTGTCTTGCGCATGCGCGGACCTCGATAGAACAAAGCTTGCGCCCTATTCTATCGAAACCCGTGCATTAGGCGAATGCCGTTCAACCAATCACGTCGTTGCCATAATCGGCCAAGCCGGAATTGCCCTTAACACCCTTGAGAACAGGCGTGTTCAGCTTGTCCACGCGCGCTTCCTTGCGATCACGCAGGTATTCCGCCACCACGTCCCAGATGGCCGGCCCTTCGGACTGAGCCCCCACCGTTGCCCAGCCGGTCACCTTATAGGTTTTATCAGCCTCAATGCGCTCACCGTTATCCAGGGTCATTTCGCTGATGCGCTGACCGATATCGCGATTGGGCTCACACACATAGTCAAACCCGCCAACGCGCACCATATCGCCACCCGACTGCAGGTAGGGCTCGGGGTTGAACAGGTTATCGGCCACATCCTCCATGATCAGTTTGAGCTCAGAGCCCTTCATTTCGCGCACGTAGGTTTCCGGATAGGTCAGGCAGGTCTGATCCAGCACACGCTCCATGTTGATCATCTGCCCTTCAAGCACACTGGTACCCCAGCGGAACCCCGGCGACAGTGAAATCTGTGCGTCCCCGACCTCCCTGAGGGCATCGCAAATCACCTGATCGAAGGTGCCGTTGAAGTTACCGCGCCGGAACATCAACTCGCTGGCAACCGCCAGCTCCTCGTTGAGCCAGCTTTGGTAGGGTGCTCGTATGTCATCAATCAGTGCTGCCATTTCGGCATCAGCGGGCAGCAGCTCGGAGAATACGGGTATCAGGCGGTAGCGGAAGTCCTGAATACGTCCGTTGCGAATATCCAGATCCAGCGTGCCCACGAACTTGCCGTTGGAGCCGGCGTTGAACACCAGCGTCTGCCCGCCACTGTTCTTCACCACCGTGGGCGAAGGCATGCCATCATGGGTGTGACCGCCCAGAATGACATCCACGCCAGAGACGCGGCTGGCCATGGCCAGGTCCACATCCATGCCGTTATGGGACAGCACCACAACTGCATCAACTTTCTCTTCATTCCTGACCTGATCCACCAGCTCCTGCAGGTAGCTGTCGTGAATGTCGAAGCTCCAATCGGGAATGAAACGCGAGGGGTTGGCAATCTTGGTGCGCGGAAACGCCTGGCCAATCACGGCGATACGCACCCCGCCCAGTTCACGAATGCTGTAGGGCTTGAAAACACGCCCCGAAAAATCGTCAAACAGGTAGTCGGTGTCACTGGTGAAGAGCGCGTCCTCGGTGATGAACACGTTCTGGGCCAGAAACTCGCCGTCAAAGGCCTGGATGTTGCTCAGGATCTCATTCTGATTGTAGGTAAACTCCCAGTGGCCGGTCATGATATCAACGCCCAGCAAATTACAGGCCTTCACCATATCCATGCCGCGCGTCTTGTAGGAGGTTCCTGAACCCTGCCAGGTATCGCCGCCATCAAGCAGCAGTGTCTTGTCCGACCCGAAGCTGTCGCGCAGGCGGTCTACCAGCGTTTTGAGGTGAGCAAAGCCACCCACCTTGCCGTATTGCTCGGCAGCCGCGTTGAAGTCCAGATAGGTAAAGGCGTGGGATTCGATCGTGCCCGGCTGAATACCGAAATGCTGTAACAGCTTGTCCCCGACCAAGTGGGGCGCCTGGCCTCTGGCGCCGGCGATCCCAAGGTTCACATTGGGCTCACGAAAATAAATCGGCAGTAGCTGCGCGTGACAGTCTGTCATATGCAGCAGGCGCACATTACCAAAGCTCGGCACTTCATACAGGTCAGAGGGTTGCCGCCCTGCTGCATTACCTTTCAACGGCAGCATGCCTGCCATTCCCGCCAACCCCATCATGCGGGCAAATTCCCGACGTGTCATCGACATGATCCACTCCTCCGGTCACTGCGTGTGCGAGCCCCTGCGCGTGCCGAAACTCACATCCGTATGCACAAAAAACGCCCGTACCCGAAGCGGGTACGGGCGTTTGAGAGCCGCAGTTGATTAGTATTATTCAGGTACTGCGAGGTGCCAGTTTTCTTCAGCGTAGGCCTGTTGCTGAATCGCCATCCGAGCCTGGTACTTGGCCTGTGCAGCCAGGTCCATGGCGTCCTGATAACGCTCTTCAGCCAGGGCTTCCTGAGCCTGCTTCAGAATGCGGCCGGTAAAACGCCATTCGTAACCCACGGCAGCTGCGTCCTGACGCTTGGCCTCCGCACTGGCAACCAGTGCTTCGGCATTGTCACGGCTGGGCTCTGCCATCGCCTCCACTTCTTCGGGGTGATAGGTCTGGTAGGTTTTACCTTCGTAGGTGAACTCATGCCCCTTGCCGTACATGGCACGGTGCTTGTTGAACACTTCCTGGAACGTCTCTGCCTGCGCCACGCCTGACGCCAGCGTCAGGGCAGCCAGCAGTGTCAAAGTCGACTTCTTCATACTGCTCCCCTTTTATTTCCGTGCACCCGGACCGTTCACAACCAGTCCGTTACTCATGTAGGTCTGGAAGTATTCCAGCTTACGAAACTCCTCAGACTGCGGCGGCAGTGGTACGGAGCGCGAGTCACGGTGACAGCCTTCGTAGCGACGGTGCAGTGTTCCTATCTCACCCCACTTGGAGCGATACACCGGGAAATGCGTGGGCTGTCCCAGCATGGGGCCCGGCAGGTCGGCACGAATCAGGACACGAGAGCCCTGCAAGTGACAGTTGGCACAGGAAAGATTCAGCTGACCGCGTTTGGCATAGAAGAACTGCTTTCCATCCAGGTAGGCCTGAAGGGCTCGCGGATCGTCCTCGGGGATCTCGATATCGAAGGTTTTGCCCCTCGATGTCCAGGCCATGTAGGCGGAAATCTGTGCGATAGCCCCTTTTTTCCACCTCAGCGGCTCTTCGCCGTTTGCCTCACGACATTCGTTAATCTCCTGTTCCAGGGTCTTAACGGTGCCTTCTTCCTTGTTCCAGTAAGGGTACTTGTGGCGAATGCCGATACCACCGTTTTCAAAACAGTCGGCATAGGTCTTGCCGTTGGCAAAGGGTGTTTCAAACAGCACCTTGCCTTCTTCCAGGTCGAACTCATACGGCGGGAATTCCATCAGGGCATCCCACTGCTCACGAGAGGGCGGATCTACCGCGTAGATGCCGTTCACGTACTCCTCGACCGGTACTCCCGGGAAGCGTTTCTGATAGAACTCCTGAAGCGCCAGGCGGTCTGCTTCAGGGTCCACGGTTTCAAGGGTAAAGCCTGTCTCGGCGGCCAGCGCGAGAGGGGCCACCGCCACCAGCCCGGCGCCCAGCAGCCAGTTTCTTATTGTCTTCATACACACCACTCAGTAACGGTTTCAGCGAATGTCGGCCGTTTCACTGCCGGACTTGCCGGTATTCTCTTTCCAGCTCAACTCAAGGGTGTCTCCAGAGGCACCGCCTGCAAAGCTGAATGAGAAATAAGGGTTTTTAGACACCGCAGGCCCCAGATTAGCGGCAAAGACAACCTTGCCACCGTGCTTGACCTCGATTTCAGACAGGAACTTGGCCGGAATGACATTGCCTGCCTTGTCCTTGCGCTGACCGGTTTCCATTTCATGACGTGCCATCATTTTTACGTCTGTACGTCCATCACCGGCACGGGCTTTTACTCGCATGATACTCATTGTCAGTCTCCTCAGATCCAGTCGCTGTTAGCCGCCACAACCACCAATGGTGACTTTGACTTCCTTGGTGGCGCGATGGAGTACACCATCAGCCTTGACCACGGCTGTCACATTGGTGGTTTTACCCATGCGCACACGGGTGGAGACATCCGCCTCCGTGCCTTCGGGAATCATGAACTGTACCGCCAGCGGTGACGGGTTGTTCTCGATGAAAATACTCATGGACTCGACATTGGGCAGGGTCGTGCTGACACTGACCGGTACTACGGCACCGTTTTCGGCAATATCCGGCGCATCCAGAATGACTTCCGGACTCTCGGTTGCAGAGTCTTCGCCATACAACGCCTTGATGGCCGCACTTTGCTCGCTGGCTTCAAATGCCGCCTTTGTCCAGGCAGCCATGGCCGCACGCGGCATCAGCACACTCAGGCCCATCAGAGCGCCACCGGCAGCGACGGCTTTGACTACGCTTCGACGATTCATACTCATAACTCTTTCCTCATCCTGTCCCCCGAAGGGCCTTAGTACTGGTAGATGTACTCCACCACCGCATCAATTTCCTCTTCCGAGAGGATCCAGTGCTTGCCTATCGGCGGCATGATACTGAGAGGGTTTGCGACCGTGGCATCCCACACCTGTGCACGCAGCTTGCGCTTGTCGGGATAGCGCTGTTTCATGGCCACCATCATGGGGCCCTGATTGCCGGGCAAGTTGGCTACCGGGTCGTTAATGTTGTGGCAGGAGATGCAATTGCCACGGGTTTTGTCATGGTAAACGGCGCGCCCCAGCTCAATCATCTCTTCTTGAGAGGCTGCCGCTACCGGCCCACTGACTGCTGTGACGGCCGTCGCCACGCATATCAGAGCGGTCAATCTGCGCATACACTTTCCTCCGGCAGGGCCCCTGAAGACCCTTATATTCATTTATTCTTACTTTATTCTTTTTAAAGCCCAAAAGTAATATAGCTATTTTACTGACTTTTTTCCGTCATGAAAGCTACAGCATGCAAAATCTGCTCGTCCGGCAAATCAACACGCCCACCCTTGGGTGGCATGACACCCTTGCTACCGGTAAAGCCTTCCAGTGCGTGGCGCTCAAGCGTTTCCATGCCCTTCTCCAGCCGTGGTGCCCAGGCCTCACGGTCACCCACCTTGGGCGCACCGGCCAAACCTGAACCGTGACAGGCGATGCAGGCAGACTGATACACTTCGCGGCCTGCCAGTGCGGCTTCAGACAGTGTGTCGTCCGCACGCTCCTCCTGCTCTTCCACTTCTACACCCAGCTCTTTCAGGCGCTCGCGCTCCTTGGCTTCTTCAAGTGCCTTCTGCCCTTCGTGTGACGCCGCGGGGGCGTCCGCTCCCTGCTTGAAGTGCCCAACCGGCGTGATGCCCCCAATGGTCCCTACCATCTGCAACTCATCGGGGTCTGCACAGCCCTGCATGCAGCGGGTGTTGGGTGAGTCCGGGCGGTTATCTTCAAAGAAGCCGTCCCGGTTTGGCATCTCGATATCGGCCAGATTGTCCTGTGTCAGGACGAAGTCATCATCGACGATATCGTTGAGGTAAAGTACATAGGCAGACACCGCATAGGTTTCATCCACCGAGAGTGATCGCGGTGCCGTAAACGGCATGGCACGGTGAACATAGTCCCAGAGGGTGCTGGCATAGGGCCAGTAGGAGCCCACTGTCTTGGTGGGGCGCTCATAGGTCAGGGTGTCAAAGCCACCGGACAGAACCGGCCAGCGCCCAACCCCTTCCCCGAACGAGCCATGACAGCTGGCACAGCGCGCCTCATACAAACGCTCACCATCCATCACACTGCCCTGTCCGGGAGGCAGGCCCTTGCCGTCCGGCCGTACATCAATATCCCAACCGGCGATCTCTTCAGATGAAGCGGTGCGTCCGATGTCATAGCGGGTTTGTTCGGCCACTGCGGACAACGCCACCCCGGCCAGGCCGATCGCCAACAGGGCTTCAGGTAATCTGTACATTGGTCACCTCCCCATTGGCCGCCACTTTCCAGGTATGAATAGAGTTCTTGTGATAGATGGAGTTGGTACCCCTGGCTTCACGCAACTGCTTCAGCGTCGGCTGTACGTAGCCGGTTTCGTCGATGGCGCGCGCCTGCAACAACCAGGGCTGGCCATGCCACTTGGCCTCAAGGCTGAACCGTGTCAGCGCCTTGGGCAGCACCATTCCCTTGAGCTTGGCCGGCACCCAGTTCACGCCGCCATCAAAGGACACATCCACCTGTTTGATGCGACCGCGCCCTGACCAGGCCAGCCCTTCTATTTCGATAAAGCCTGAATGGCGAATCGGATTTTCCGGACAGGGGTTGGTGATAACGGAATTGGCCTCCTGCACAAAGCTGAATTTGCGCGCCTTGCCATTTGCCAGCAGGTCGGTGTATTTGGAGGTTTCTTCACGGTGATACCAGGGTTGATCCCCCACCTCAATCCGGCGCAACCACTTGATGGAGGTATTGCCTTCCCAGCCCGGATTGAACAGTCGCAGCGGGTAGCCCTGCTCGGGCCGCAGGCGCTCACCGTTCTGTGCGTATACCACCAGCGTGTCATCCAGCGCCTTTTCAATCGGTATGGAGCGACTCATGTGAGCGCCATCCGCCCCTTCGGCCAGAATCCATTTCCCCTCCGGTTTGACGCCTGCATCTTCGAGCAGCACTCTCAGCGGGACCCCGGTCCACTCACAGCAGCTCAGCATACCGTGGGTAAACTGCAGCGCCTCCATCTGAGCCCCCTTCCACTCCATCCCCCCGTTGGCGGGACATTCGAGGAAGCGAATCTCCGACACCGAGGGATAGCGCATCAGGTCATCCATGGTAAAAATCAATGGCCGCTCAACCAGCCCGTGCAGAATCAGACGATGCTGGTCCGGATCAATGATGGGGACACCCGCATGATAGCGCTCGAACACCAGCCCGTTCGGGGTAATGATGCCCTTGAGCTCAGCCAGCGGTGTCATCGAGATGGAAGAAATGGATTCAGCCGTCAGCCAGGGAACGGTGCGCCTGACCACGTCCTTTTCAAAGGCTGAGGGACTGCCGTAGGGGTGTTCGACAACTCCGTGTCCCAACTGCCGGCTCCAGCTGGGCTCGTGGGGCGGCAGGTTTGAAGTTGAACCACCGGACTCCTCTGCCAGGCTCCTGCCGGCAAAAGCTGCTGCGGTTATGCCTGCCGCTGCCGTGACCCCCTTTCTGAGGAAATCACGCCGATCGTTACCGGATAACCCCTCCGACTCTTGCGCGAGCCGCTTCAGCAGTTCATCAGTTGTCTGGGGACGGATAATTCTGGACATGCCAGCCTCCCATGATGAGGGCGGCTAGCCCTCAGGTGTGTTTTTTATTCTTATGAGATAAAGATAGATTATATTAGAATATACATTATTAGACTTTAGTCTAACTTGCTATCGAGCAGCTTGAGCTTGCGATACAGAGTCCGCTCGCTGACCCCCAACTGCCGAGCCAGCGCCTTGTTGTCTCCCTTGAAACGCTGACTGACGCAGGCCAGATAGGCAGCTTCGAGCTGCTCCAGCGGCATGATCGGCAGTGTGCTCATCAATGCCTCAGGCGAGGAGCGGCCTGAGTCGGAGGGTTCCCTGTGCATATCCGGTGGCAGGTGCGACAGGGTGATTTGACCATCATCCGCCAGCAACAGCCCCCGCTCCAGAATGTTGCGCAATTCGCGAATATTGCCCGGAAAGTCGTAGTGCGCCAGCCGCTCCAGCACGGCGGGATCAACACGGACCTTGTGCCCGCCCGGCAGGCGCTTCAGCAGCGCTTCAACCAGCAGCGGGATATCCTCTCCACGCTCGCGAAGGGGCGGCAGCGGAACCGGAAAGGCGGAGATACGATAGAAAAGGTCCTGCCGAAACCGGCCGACACTGACCATTTCCTTCAGGTTTCGATGGGTTGCACACACCAGCCTGAAGTCGGCATGTTGCGGCTCAACACTGCCAACCGGTCGATAGGTCCCCGTCTCGATCAGACGCAGCAGCTTGACCTGCAGGTTGAGTGGAATTTCGCCAATTTCATCCAGAAACAGGGTTCCGCCCCGTGCCGCTTCGACCAAACCGCGTTTTCGACTGACCGCCCCCGTAAAGGCCCCTCTTTCGTGGCCGAACAGTTCACTCTCGAAAAGCCCCTCACTGAGCCCTGAGCACTCCACGGTCACAAAGGGCTTGCGTGCTCTGGGGCTGCCATCATGCAGGGCCCGTGCTACCAGTTCTTTACCCGTGCCGGACTCCCCCAGAAGCAGTACCGTGATTTCACTTGGCGCGGCCCGATGCACCAGCGACAGCATGTGCGAAAAGGCCGGCGAGCGCCCCACCATTCCCTCTTCAGATGCCTGCGCGCGTGCCTCTTTCACCTGATGCATGACTTCCAGGTATCCCACCAGCGCTCCCTCACCATCGGTCAATGGGGCCATTTCCACATCCACGTGCTCCTCCCCCATAGGGGTATTGTGCAGATGCAACACACGCTGGCGCTGACCGGTCTCACGGCAGGCCTTGAGCGGGCAGGCCTCCCCGGCCTGGTCGCAGGGTACGGAATAGCCATGGGACACATGGTAGCAGGTCTGGCCTGCCTGCAGGCCGTCAGGTGCATACAAGCGCCGATACGCGGCATTGGTGGCAATAATCTCGTACTCAAGGGAGAGAATCGCGGCGGGTTCCGGAATGGCGTCCAGCATCATCGCCGGATCGAAGGTTTCTCGGTTCATTGTGACCTCTGCACACTGCACTAGCGTCATTTTTGACAGCCGCGGCTGACATAAATGACAGCATGCGTCACTTTGTCACTTCCCGCAACACTCCGTTGTGCCTCAAAATCCTCCTTCAAACTGCGCTAGGCTGCATGGCTGCTTGCTTATATCCAAAAATAAAACTCATAAAACGTAATGAAATATATGGCACAAATCATGCTATCCAAATGACATGACCTGCACGGCAGGTGCTCTTAACCCTACAGGAGACTGGTAATGATCACTGAGGATATCGTTGATCTTTCCCGGCTACAGTTTGCCATCACGGCGATGTACCACTTTCTGTTTGTCCCGCTCACACTGGGACTTTCGTTCATGCTGGCCATCATGGAGTCTGTCTATGTGATGACCGGCAAGCAGATCTACAAGGATATGACCCAGTTCTGGGGCAAGCTCTTTGGCATCAACTTTGCGCTCGGCGTGACGACCGGTTTGACCATGGAGTTCGAGTTTGGCACCAACTGGGCCTACTACTCCCACTATGTCGGTGACATCTTCGGTGCTCCACTGGCAATTGAAGGCCTGATGGCATTCTTCCTGGAATCTACCTTTGTCGGCCTGTTCTTCTTCGGCTGGGAGCGCCTGAGCAAGGTCAAGCATTTGATGGTCACCTGGCTGGTGGCTCTGGGATCCAACATGTCCGCCCTCTGGATTCTGGTTGCCAATGGCTGGATGCAGAACCCGGTTGGCTCCGAGTTCAGCTATGAAACCATGCGCATGGAGATGACCAGCTTCGCTGACGTGTTTCTGAACCCGGTCGCTCAGGTGAAGTTCGTCCATACCGTCTCCGCCGGGTACACCACCGCGGCCATGTTCGTGCTGGGCATCAGCGCCTACTACCTGCTCAAGGGGCGCGACCTGCCCTTCGCTCGCCGCTCTTTCGCGATCGCCTCGGCATTTGGTCTGGCCTCGTCGCTGTCCGTGATTCTGCTGGGTGACGAATCAGGCTACGAGATCGGCGACGTGCAGAAAACCAAGCTGGCGGTGATTGAAGCCGAGTGGGAAACCGAACCGGCACCGGCCGCCTTTACCCTGTTCGGGATACCCAACGACGAAACCATGGAGACCGATTATGCGATCAAGATTCCCTACGTGATGGGCATCATCGCCACCCGGTCCCTGGATGAGCAGGTCACCGGCATCAAGGACCTGATCAAGGAGCACGAAGCCCGCATACGTAACGGCATCTATGCCTATGAGCTGCTGCAGCGGCTGCGCAACGGTGAAGAGACCGACGCTCTCAATGCCGAGTTTGACCGCGTGAAAGTCGATCTGGGCTTTGGCCTGCTGTTGAAGAAATATACTGACGCCGTCGTCGATGCGACTGAAGAGCAGATCCAGATGGCAGCCCGCGACACCATTCCCAGCGTTGCCCCCATGTTCTGGGCTTTCCGCATCATGGTGGCCTGTGGTTTCTGGATGCTGATGATCTTTGCACTGTCGTTTTATTTCACCGCGCGCCGCACCTCATTCAACAAGCCCTGGCTGCTGCGCCTGGCACTGTTCTCGATTCCGGCCCCCTGGATCGCCTCGGAAATGGGCTGGTTCGTGGCCGAGTTTGGTCGTCAGCCCTGGGCCATTGGTGAAATCCTGCCAACCTACGTAGCCCCCTCCGTGCTGACCCAGGCCGACCTGATCGGCAGCTTGATCGCCTTTATTGCGCTCTACACCCTGCTGGCCATCGTGGAGATCTATCTGATGGTGAAATTCGCGCGACTGGGCCCCAGCAGCCTGCATACCGGTCGTTACCACCATGAGCTGCAGGACGCCTCTGCCGGCGCTGCCGTAAAAGCCTGAGAGCGGGAGGAGACTGACGATGTTGTTCGATTATGAAACGCTGAAATTGCTGTGGTGGGTGCTGGTTGGTGTACTGCTGATCGGCTTCGCCATCACCGACGGTTTCGACATGGGGGCCTGTGCACTGCTGCCACTGATCGGCAAAACCGATGATGAACGCCGCGTGGTCATCAACACGGTGGGGCCTCACTGGGAAGGTAACCAGGTCTGGTTCATCACCGCAGGTGGCGCACTCTTCGCAGCCTGGCCGGCCGTGTACGCCGCAGCCTTCTCCGGCTTTTACTGGGCCATGCTGCTGGTACTCTTTGCCCTCTTTTTCCGCCCCGTGGGGTTTGATTACCGCTCCAAGCTGACCAACCCCAAATGGCGGCGCGCCTGGGACTGGGGGCTGATCGCCGGTGGTGTCGTCCCCTCACTGGTATTCGGCGTTGCCTTTGGCAACCTGCTGCTGGGGGTCCCTTTCCAGCATGACGAATTCATGCGCCCCAGTTACGAGGGTAACCTGTTTGGCCTGCTGAACCCCTTTGGCCTGCTGTGCGGTATTGTCAGTCTGGGCATGCTGTCCATGCATGGCGCAGTCTGGATTCAGCTGCGCAGCCATGGGGATGTGGAGCGTCGCGCCAAGGGATACGCTCAATTGCTGGCACTGGTCACGCTGGTTGCCTTCGCTGTCGCCGGTATCTGGCTAAGCCTCGGGATTGATGGCTACAAAATTCTTAGCCAACCGGCGCTGGGCGCCCTGCCCAATCCGCTGGCCAAGGAAGTGGTCGTTGCCGAAGGGGCCTGGCTGGCCAACTACAGCGCCTACCCGCTAACCCTGCTCGCTCCCGTGACCGGCTTTGTCGGCCTGATCGGCGTATTCCTGCTGGCAGGTCGTAACGCACCGGGTTGGGCCTTCCTGTTCAGCTCCCTGGCACTGGCGGGTATTATCGCGACTGCGGGCGTTTCCATGTTCCCGTTCGTCATGCCATCAAGCCTGAGCCCGAACTCCAGCCTGACTCTCTGGGATGCGGCGTCCAGCCACCTGACCCTGAACGTAATGGCCATTGCAGCCTTTATCTTCGTACCGATCATTCTCGGCTACACACTGTGGTGCTACCGTGCCCTCTGGTCGAAGATTTCGGTGGATTACATTCAACAAAACGATTATTCGTCCTACTGATAAGGAGCAGAAACAATGTGGTATTTTGCGTGGATTCTCGGCGTGCTCCTGGCCTGTGCATTCGGCATCATCAACGCCATGTGGCTTGAGCACGAGGATATCGACAACGCCTGACCACAGGCAGATCCCAAAAGGCGCCTGCGGGCACTGCTGTCCCATAAATGGCAGCAAATGAGAAAGCCTGAATCCAAGTGAGTAAAATGAGAGTGCGACCAAACAC
>NZ_JACVEW010000030.1 GCF_017776525.1 Marinobacterium alkalitolerans | reverse complement strand
GCCAGAGCCAGAGCCAGAGCCAGAGCCAGAGCCAGAGCCAGAGCCAGAGCCAGAGCCAGAGCCAGAGCCAGAGCCAGCACCGGCGCCACGGGCCGAGCCTGCGCCATTGCCGCCCGAAGCCGAGGCCCTGGGTAAAGAGGTGAACTGCATTCTGCTGGACATGCATGGCCTCAAGCTGGCCGTCCCCTTCGACAAGGTGGAAGGAGCGCTGCAGCTGGAAGACCTGTCGCTGGCGATGGAAGGGCCTGAGTGGATCATCGGTCGCTTCGGTGATGACCCGGCCTGGACACATGTGGTCGATACGGCGCGTTGGCTCATCCCCGAGCGTTACAAGCCGGAGTATTCCAAGTACTCCGACGTGATCATTCTGCGTGGGCGGCGCTGGGCACTGGCCTGTGACGAGCTGATCAAATCCGTGCGTATCACCACGGCAGAGATCAACTTCAACCATGACAAGGGCAATCGTTCCTGGTTACTGGGCACCTACATGCCGGAGCGCTGTGCTGTATTGGATATCGAGCAGATGCTGCTCGAATTTGAAGCCTGCAGCGCCTGAATACGATGAACACCCGAGCGGGATGGGTTACACTGTTCCGTTCGGGTTAACCTTGTATGAACGGAGCGCGGATTAGCGTGGCAGATTACACTCAGCTAATAGTATTGGGCCTTGCTCTCCTGGCACTGGTGGCGGCTGCAATCTGCATTCATGTCCTGATTCGGGTGCGGCGTCAGGAACGTCAGCATCAGGCGCTGATCAATGTGCTGCGTAACGAAATTCGTGCCATGACCAACGGCTCCATCGGCATGGGCAAACGCCTGATGGCGATTGAGCGGACCCTGAATATTACGGTGGAAAAACAGCAGGAGCTGGAAAACCGTGATCCGGGCGTACTCGCCTACAACCAGGCGGCCAAGCTCATGGAGATGGGCGCTTCAGTGGATGACCTGGTGCGCAACTGCGGTATCGGTCGACCTGAAGCCGAGCTGATGGCACTCCTGCATCAGGAACTGCACAGCGGCGAAATGCTGCCCGAGCAGCATCAGCGTCACTGACCCCCGGTTTTGTCCAGCGTACCATCGGCTTTGAGCCCATAGGCGAAGGCGATCACTTCCGCGATGGCGCGGTACAGGGCTTCCGGAATTTCCTCGCCCAGCTCCAGTCGAATCAGCACCTCAATCAGCTCCGGGCTCTGGTGGATATGAATGTCATGTTCCTGAGCCAGTGCCAGTATCTGTTCGGCAATCAGGCCGCGGCCCTTGGCGACGACCTTGGGAGCCGTGCCCGCATCAGCATCATAGCGCAGCGCAACAGCGCTTTTTTCACTCTGTTCTGACTTCATGTGTGCACATCCACCAGCCGTTGACGCACTTCGTTCAAGGCTTCCTGTTGTGGCCGGCCCGCGAATACCTGCACATTGTCGACCACAAAGCCCTGACGGTGCAGTGTACCGGTGAATGGCTCAAGACGGGTATTGATCAGTTCGCGCGTGTGAGGAAACTCCGCCCAGAACTGGAGCTGCAGACGCCAGCCCTCTTCCAGGCTGAGGCGCGCATCCACACTGCCATAGTCATCCAGATCAAAGTGCAGGGCCGCACTCCACAGGCTCAGCATCTCTCCATCCGGCTGGCGTTCACGCCGCTCGGTGATGGTCAGTTCGGCGTTGTCCAGTTTTTCGCCCTGACGAATGGGCAGATCCAGACGATAGGCACGCTCCATGGAACCGTCAGGCTGCTCTTTCCAGCTTTGCAGGCTGCTGACCTGCTGGCTGGTGGCGCGGGCCTGGAGCGCATCGACCAAGCGTGTCATTTGCTGGCGGGCGTTCTCCGGGAGTTGCTCGGAGGCTTTCAAGAGTTGCCCAAGCTGCTGTTTGAGATCGGCCTGGGGTGCCGCTTTATCGGCCAACCCCTGATTCAGGCGTGACTCGGTCAGCAGTCCGCCCTGCTGCAGGTTACGCTTGACCGCTTCGCCGGCATCCTCACTGCCAGGCGTTACGCCAAAGAGGCTTAGCATGGACTGTACCAGCTGGTTCACCGCACTTTGATTTCGCGCAGCCGGCGACTGGCTCAGTTGAACCATCTGGTTGAGCGCATCGCCAAAGGGGATCTGCTGCGGCAACGCATCCCTCAGGGCCTGCTGTACAGCCGGTTGTTGAACTGCATTCTGGACCGGTGTGCTGGTGGCCGGCAGAGGCGACAGGCTGACATGTTGGGCATCGGTGCGGGTCAACATGACCTGTTGTCCAACGGTCAGGGGCCGGGGGCTGACCAGATTGATGCGCTCGCCGGCCAGGTTGAGTTGAACCTGGTGCTGTGTCGGCGCCGGTGGCGGCTGTTGCTGCCCGACCGTGCGTGTCAGCTGCTGCCCCTTCTGGCTCATCGCTTGGGCGCTTTGGCTGTTCGCGGTATTGGTCGGGCTGGCGGGAGGCGCCTGAGGCGATGTCGACGCCGGTGTTTGTGTCGACTGTCCGGTGCTGCCGGTCGCCGGCTGTGGCCGGGGCTGGGGCGGTGCATTCGTGGTTGCGCTCGGTTGCGTATTCGCGGGCTGCGCGGATGCGCCGGGCGCTGTGCCTAGGGTCGCTGTTCCCTGAGTAGCCGGTGCGGCGCCCGAGCTGGATGCCGTGCCTCCTGTTCCGGTGGTGGGGGAGGGCAGGTTACTCATCTGGGTGATTTGAGCGCGGTAAACCTGTGCCTGTCCTGCCTGTTGGCCGGTTGTCGGTGTGGATGGCTGCGCAGGCGTTGGATTGGCCGGCCCCGATGCAGGCGGCTGTGCGGTCTGAGGCGGCGTGGTGGGGCCGCCTGCCGGCCGTGCCTGAGCCGCCGTGGACTGCGACGATGCAGCGGCAGGTGGCGCGGAAGATTGTGCAGTCGAGCCCCCGGTGGTCGGCGCCTTGTCAGCTATGGCTGGAGAGGGCGTCTGCGCTTGAGTCTGAGCCTGGGGCTGAGCAGGCGCTGCTGAGCGCGGTGCCGGTGCCGAGGTGTTGGCGGCTGACGCGGAGCTGCCCTGTAAGCCTGAGGCGGTTGTTGTGGTAGTGGTGTTGTTCGTGCCGGCTGCTGGACGAGCAGCGGGATCACCCGGCCGGGTCGCTACAGTACTGCCGTTCTGGGCCGGCGGCTGTGGGCCTGACTGAGCGGTCAGAGGGGTGGACTGCACCACCTGCGCCTGACGGGGCGTGTTCAAGGGAAGCGATTGCAGTGCGGCGGCCTGGGCCTGCTGCCCTGCCACGCTGAGCAGAATTTGATTGCCGCTGTTGGCCGGGGCGCCCTGAGAGCCTGTCTGGGGCTGAGCCGTTGGAACCGGCAGTCGTATTTGCAGCTCGCCGGAAGCGGTACGCGACAAGTTAATACGGTCACCGGTGGCCAGAGGGGCACGCGTAATCAACTCCATCAGCCGGTTGTTGGCTTCAACCTGAATACGAAAGACCTGTCCGGAGCTGTCGCCACGGGCAACACTTTTGACCACGGCCTGCAACTCGCCACCGGCGGCCGGCAGAGGGGCCTGGGCCGGTCTGCTGCCGCTTGCAGCGGCTGAGTTGTTGGGTAGGGTGGTTGGGGGAAGCAAAAGCCTAGTCCTTCCTGCAAAAGTTGAGCCTGACGCTGGCTGGCCAATCTGTATATAATGGCCCACTTGTTCATTATCGACCAACCGTCCGTTTTTTAAAGGGTTCCGGCGTGCCAGATCAGTTGCTGACAGTGCAAAATCTCTTCTGCGAACGCGATGATCGGGTACTGTTCAACCGCCTTGGCTTTTCGGTTGCACCCGGAGAAATCATTCAGATTGAAGGCCAGAACGGCAGTGGCAAGACCACACTGATGCGTATCCTCAGCGGCCTGTCACGTCACTATGAAGGGGATATCTTCTGGCGTGGAGAACCGGTGGAGCAGGTCAGAGATGATTTCTGTCGCGATCTGCTGTATTTCGGGCATCAGGCGGGCGTTAAAGCGGTTCTGACGCCTCAGGAGAACCTGCGCTGGTATGCGGCGCTCAGTCCCGCCATCAATGCCGCCGATATCGATCATGCCCTTGAGCAGGTCGGGTTGCGTGGCTTCGAAGATGTACCCTGTCACTCCCTGTCGGCCGGACAGAACCGGCGTGTCAGCCTGGCACGGCTGTATCTGAGCAAAGCGCCTCTGTGGATACTGGATGAGCCGTTTACGGCGATCGACAAGAAAGGTGTCGCGGCCAAGGAGGCGCTCTTGCTGCGCCATGCCCAGCGAGGGGGAAGCGTGATTCTGACCACCCATCATGAACTGGGTATTCGTGGACCGGTACGCAAAATCAATTTGGACCAGTGTGCGGGAACTTCGACATGACAATGCAGACTAATTCCGAAGATCTGCAGCGGCAGAGCCTGTCAGGACTGTTTTGGGCAACCTGCCGGCGAGAGTACCTGCTCTCCTTTCGGCGCAAGAGTGATCTGGTTAACCCCTTGATCTTCTTCCTTATGGTCGCCACGCTGTTCCCGCTTGGGGTCAGTCCCGAGCCGGGCTTTCTGGCACAGCTGGCACCGGGGGTGGTATGGGTTGCTGCACTGCTTTCAACCCTGCTGTCGATGGATGCGCTGTTCCGCTCCGATTATGAAGATGGCTCGCTGGAACAGCTTCTGCTGAGCCCCCAGCCCCTGTTTCTGGTGGTGCTGGCCAAGGTGCTGGCACACTGGAGTGTCACGGGGCTTGCGCTGACGGTGATGGCGCCTCTGCTGGGGTTGATGCTGTTTCTGCCGGCAGAGGGGATGCCGGGTCTGATGCTGAGCCTGCTGCTGGGGACACCCACGCTCAGTCTGGTGGGGGCGATTGGAGCGGCACTTACCGTCGGACTGCGCAAGGGGGGCGTACTGATCTCCCTGCTGGTATTGCCGCTGTACATTCCGGTTCTGATTTTTGGCTCCAGTGCGGTACAGGCGGCCGTGACCGGGTTGCCTCTGGGAGGCTATCTGGCGCTGCTGGGCGCACTGCTGGCCCTGGCCCTGGGCTTGGCCCCACTGGCGATCAGTGCGGCACTGCGAATATCGATGAGTAGCTGATAAAAAGAGACATTATGGCAGAGAAAAAATGGATGCCGCGCTGGTTTTACCAGCTGGCCTCACCCCGCTGGTGCTATCAGATAACAGGCAAGCTGCTGCCCGGATTTGCCGTGGCGGCTCTGCTCCTGCTGGCAGGCGGGAGTATCTGGGCATTGATGTTCGCACCGGCTGACTACCAGCAGGGCAACAGCTTCCGCATCATTTACCTGCACGTACCCTCAGCCATACTCGCCCAGTCCGCATACATGCTGATGGCGGTTGCGGGTGCCATCGGGCTGATCTGGAAAATGAAAGTGGCCGACATGGTGCTCAAGTCTGCAGCGCCCATCGGTGCATCCATGGCGGTGCTTGCGCTGGCTACCGGCGCGATCTGGGGCAAGCCTACCTGGGGCTCCTGGTGGGTCTGGGATGCGCGCCTGACCTCCATGCTGATTCTGTTCTTTCTCTATCTCGGCGTCATGGCATTGAACTCTGCCATCGAAAACGAGTCCACTGCAGCGCAGGCATCGGCCGTGCTGTCGCTGGTCGGGGTGGTCAATATCCCGATCATCAAATATTCCGTGGAATGGTGGAACACGCTCCATCAGCCGGCCACCTTCAAACTGACGGAAAAACCGGCCATGCCCGCCGAAATGTGGGTGCCGCTGCTGGTGATGGTGATTGGATTTTATTGCCTGTTTGCCGTCAGTCTGATGATGCGGCTGCGCAACGAGATTATCTGGCGTGAACGCCGTACCGGCTGGGTACGTGAGCTCCTGATCAAGCAGTGAGGTTGTGGTGAGTTTCAACAGTTTCTCCGAATTTATGGCCATGGGGGGGCACGGCCTCTACGTATGGCTGAGCTATGGCCTGGGCCTGGCCGTAATCCTGATCAATGTGATTCTGCCGCGCTTGCAGCGCAACCGACTGCTGGCGGAGCAGAAACGCCGTCTGCGTCGTGAGGAGGGGGTACGATGACGCCGAAACGCAAGCAACGCCTGATGCTGGTGACCTTTATCGTAGTCGGCGTCAGTGTCGCGGTTGGGCTGACGCTGTTTGCCCTGAACCAGAACATCAACCTGTTTTACTCCCCCACCCAGATTGCCCAGGGTGAGGCGCCTGTCGACACCCGTATTCGTGCCGGCGGCATGGTGGTGGATGGAAGCGTGAAACGTGATCCTGACTCGCTGTTTGTTCAGTTCGACATTACCGACTACGACAAGACCGTAACCGTTGAATACACCGGCATCCTGCCTGACCTGTTCCGCGAAGGGCAGGGAATCGTGGCTCAGGGCTCACTCAACGATGAGGGGATCTTGAACGCCGTCGAGGTGCTGGCCAAGCACGACGAGAACTACATGCCGCCGGAGGTGGCGGAAGCGCTGGCCAAGGCCGGCAAGATGCCCCAGCCTGAAGGTCAGGAGTTCAACAAATGATCGATATGGTGGTTCCGGAGCTGGGTGAGTACGCACTGATTCTGGCCTTGTGCCTGTCGGTACTGTTGGCCACTGTTCCGCTGGTAGGTGCCAGCCGCGGAAATGCCTTGTGGATGGGCTTTGCGCGCCCGCTGAGCAAGGCCATGTTCCTGTTTACGCTGGTCAGCTTTATCTGCCTGAGCTGGTCCTTTCTCTACAATGATTTTTCGGTTGTTTACGTTGCCAGCAACTCCAACTCGGCACTGCCCTGGTATTACCGCCTCAGTGCGGTTTGGGGCGGACACGAAGGATCATTGCTGTTATGGGCCCTGATTCTGTCGGCCTGGACCCTGGCCGTGGCCGTCAAGAGCCGAAACCTGCCGCAGGATATCATTGCGCGTGTACTGGCCGTCATGGGCTGGGTCGCCACCGGCTTCTACCTGTTCATTCTGTTTACATCCAGCCCGTTTGAGCGCTACCTGCCCGGATACCCGCAGGAAGGGGCGGACCTGAACCCGCTGCTGCAGGACTTCGGCCTGATTGTGCACCCGCCCATGCTGTATATGGGATACGTCGGGTTTGCCGTTTCCTTCGCCTTTGCCATCGCCGCGCTGCTGAGCGGACGCCTGGACGCCGCCTGGGCACGCTGGTCACGCCCCTGGACCTCAGTGGCCTGGGCGTTTCTGACGCTCGGTATTGCACTGGGCAGCTGGTGGGCCTACTACGAGCTGGGCTGGGGCGGCTGGTGGTTCTGGGACCCGGTGGAAAACGCGTCTCTGATGCCCTGGCTGGTCGGTACCGCCCTGATTCACAGCCTGGCGGTGACCGAAAAGCGTGGCGTGTTCAAAAGCTGGACCGTGCTGCTGGCGATTTTCGCCTTCTCGCTCAGTCTGCTGGGCACCTTCTTGGTCCGCTCCGGGGTGCTGACCTCTGTACACGCCTTTGCCTCTGACCCGGACCGTGGTCTGTTTATTCTGGTCATGCTGGCAATCGTGATCGGTGGGTCGCTTCTGTTGTATGCCCTGCGTGCCGGCCAGATGCGCAGCGAATCCAGTTTCGGCCTGCTGTCACGTGAAAGCCTGCTGCTGGTGAACAACGTGTTGCTGGTCGTGTCCTGTGCCATGGTGCTGCTGGGGACCATCTACCCGTTGATCGTGGATGCATTGGGGCTGGGCAAACTTTCTGTCGGGCCTCCCTATTTCAATGCGCTCTTCGTGCCGCTCATGTCCATCATGCTGGTGTTCATGGGAGCCGGCGTGATCAGCCGATGGAAGCAGATGAACATCGCCATGCTGGTGCAGCAGTTGTGGCTGCCCGGTGTTCTGGCAGTTCTGCTGGGCGTCGGCGCGACCTGGCTGTATGCCGGTGAGCTGCAGCACTGGGTCACCGTGGGCATGGTACTGGCCTGGTGGGTCGTGCTCAGTGGTTTGAGAGATCTGTTCAATCGACTGCGACATCGCCGTGAAAAGCTGGCGGGCCTGATGAAGCAGAGCCGCAGCTATTACGGCATGGTCCTGGCTCACCTGGGAACGGCCGTGCTGGTGGTCGGGGTTTCACTGGTATCGATCTACAGTGAACAGCGCGACCTGCGCATGCAGCCCGGCGACTCCATCACCTTCCGTGATTACACCTTCATTTATGATGGCAATCGCCATGTGGAAGGGCCGAACTACACCTCTGATCAGGGCCAGATCCGAGTTCTGAAAGAGGGTGAACCCTACGCTGAAATGCACCCGGAAAAACGCCTGTACACCGCTCGCGGCAACGTGATGACGGAAGCAGCGATCGATCCGGGCTTCACGCGGGATTTGTATGTCGCACTGGGCGAACCACTGGAAAATGGCGCCTGGGCGGTACGTGTTCAGTACAAGCCCTATGTGCGCTGGCTGTGGCTGGGCGGCCTGTTGATGACCTTTGGTGGTTTGCTGGCCGCATCCGACCCCCGTTATCGCAAGCGCCGTTCGGCACCGGTCACTGCAAGTTGAGAGGTTTAGATGAATAATCGCAAGCTGTTTGCCTTCGTACCTCTGGCTGTATTCATCGTGCTGGGGATCTTTCTCTGGCGCGGACTTTCCATCGATCCGACCGAGCTGCCCTCGGAGCTGGCAGACAAGAAGCGCCCGATACCGGCGTTCGAGCTGCCGTCGCTGATTGAGCCCGAAAAGACGCTCACACCGGCAGACCTGAAGGGCGAGGTGGCGCTGCTGAATGTCTGGGCGACCTGGTGCCCGACCTGTAAGGAAGAGCACGGGTTCCTGAATCGGCTGGCGCGTGATGAAGGCATTACCATCTATGGCATCAACTACAAGGATGAACCCGGCAAGGCCCGTGAGTGGCTGCGCCGCTACCTGAACCCCTACCAGAAGGTGGTGCTGGATCAGGATGGCACGCTGGGGTTGGACATGGGCGTGTATGGCGCCCCCGAAACCTATGTGCTGGATGCTGAGGGCCGGGTTCGCTACCGCCACGTGGGTGCCGTTGATGCGCAGGTGTGGGAAACCCTGCAGCAGGTGATGCAGAAGGTCAGGACGGAGGCCGCAGGATGATCCGTTTGTTATCGCTTTGCTGGCTATTACTGTTGCCGTTGTCGGCTCAGGCCGCCATTGATGCCTATGAATTCTCCAGCGAGCAGAATGAGGAGCGTTTTCAGCAACTGACCGGTGAACTGCGCTGCCCCAAGTGTCAGAACCAGAATATTGCGGACTCTGATGCGCCGCTGGCGGCTGACCTGCGCCGGGAAGTACACCGCATGGTGGAAGCCGGTGAGTCGGATAACAGCATCATCGACTTCATGGTGACACGTTATGGCGAATTTGTGCTGTACCGGCCGCGCCTGAACGAGACAACCTGGCTGCTCTGGTATGGCCCCTTCGTACTCCTTGGCATCGGTGCCCTGGTGATTGTGTTGATCAGTCGTAATCGACGGCAACGGCAGGTGGCTGCAAGTGCCTCTGCCACCAGTGAAGGGAGCCGCCAGAATGGCTACCAACCCAGTGAAGGGCTTTCGCCGGAAGAAGCGGAGCGCTTGAACCAGTTACTGCAGCGGGACAAGGATCAATGATTACACTCTGGATCGGGATCGGTGTCCTCACACTGATCGCCATTGCATTCATGTTTGGGCCGGTTGTTCGCCACCAGCGGCTGGTGCGAACCGAAGCCACTGAGCGCCGCCAGCAGAATGTGGACATTTTTCGTGAACGCCTGGCAGAGCTCGAAAACGAGCGTGAGCAGGGCACGCTGGGAGATGAGGAGTTTGCCACGCTCAAGCTGGAACTGGAGCGCAACCTGCTGATTGATGCGGACGAGCAGCCGGTCCACATGCCGGGCAGAACCCGTGTGGGCCA
The DNA here is from genome assembly GCF_017776525.1 of Marinobacterium alkalitolerans. GTDB lineage: Bacteria > Pseudomonadota > Gammaproteobacteria > Pseudomonadales > Balneatricaceae > Marinobacterium > Marinobacterium alkalitolerans. The sequence goes on along the minus strand of NZ_JACVEW010000030.1, from coordinate 22,655 downwards.
GTCTCAGCTGGTCACCATTACGCTGCTGGCGCTGATGATTCCTGCCGCTGCGCTGGGGTTGTACAACCACCTGGGACGTGCTGATGACCTGTCCGTGGCGCTGAGTGCCCCTCAGGGTCCCAATGGTCAGCCGTCACTGGAACAGGCCATCGTATCGCTGGAGCAGGAGCTGGCAGCCGAGCCGGATAACCCTGAAGGCTGGTACCTGCTGGCCAACACCTACATGAACATGGGCAACTACGCGGCCGGGCGTGACGCCTTTGCCCGCACGCTGGACTTCCTGCCTGAGGATGCGCCCCAATACGCCAGTGTGATGGGTCAGATGGCACAGGCGATGTATTTTGCCAACAATGCCGTGATGAACGATGAGGTACGTCGCCAGATCGACGCCACGCTGGCGGTTGAGCCTTATGAGATAGCGGCACTGGGGCTGTTGGGCATTGATGCATTCGAGCAGGAGCAGTATGCGCTGGCGATCGAACACTGGCGCACGGCCCTGATTAATGCCGACGGGGCGGCTGCCGACTCGTTACGCAGCGGCATTCAGCGCGCTCAGGCACAACTGGCGTCCGCCGGGCAGCCGGTGCCTGAAGTGCCCGAGCTTAAACAGGCCAGCATTCGAGTACAGGTAAGCCTGGACCCGGCGCTTGCAGTAGATGTGGATCCTGAACAGACGCTGTTTGTGTTTGCCCGCCCGGTCGGTGGGCGCATGCCATTGGCGGCTGTTAAGCGTCAGGTAAAGGACCTGCCGATAGAGTTGGAACTCACCGATGAGATGGCCATGACCCCTCAGGCACGCTTGTCCCAGCATGCCGAGGTCGAGATCAGTGCCCGCATCAGTCAGTCCGGCCAGCCACAGCCCCAGCCGGGCGACTTGCAGGGAACGCTGGCATCCGTGGCGACACGCGGTCAGGACGAGCCTGTTTCACTGGTGATCAACCAGGTGGTAAAGTAACGGATGGGCGTTCATTAACAGGGTAAGGCAACTATATGGATATCAGTCTGCGCGAATGGCTTATCATCGGCGGTGTACTGATTGTCATCTTGATACTGGTGGACGGCTGGCGACGTGTCAGCGCCAACCGTAGCCGGCTCAGGCTGGAAATCGACCGAACCCTGTCTGAACTGGGGGACGCAGATGCCCATAACCCGGAGCTGCCCAACGGCGGTGCGCGCAAGCGCGGCGGCGAGTCATCTCCGGCCACGGCTGAACAGAGCAGCAGTGATCCCCTGTCCGCCCGTCAGGAACCCCGGATGGATGAACCCGTAGAGCCTGCTCCGCAACTGTCTGAAATGGATCCCCTGTTTGACGACATACCGGATAACACCCGGCATAACACGGCTCAGAAGTCCCGCCGCAACAGGAAACCGGCGCCCGAGAAAAAGCCTGAAGCGGCTGCAGAAGCGGAACCTAAGGCCTATACATCCGGTGCAGAGGACGAGTTGCTGGAGGCGGTTGATCGTGGCGAGCTGAGTGGGGCCGAGCTCGAGATGGAGTATCCGCTCAGCGAAGAGTCGGTATCGGCACCCAGACCCGCTGCCGGTCATCAGGCGGAACAGGCCCCACTTGACCTGGATCTGGATCAGCCCATTCCAACCCTGTTTGACCAGGTTGAGCTGCCCAACGATACGCTTGCGGCCTACCGGGACTCGGTCGAGCGGGATGTGGAGCAGGCGTCCGAGCCTGACAGCCCTGTTGAGGAAGCTCAGGCAGCGGACGACGCATCGACCGCTGCTGAGTTGCCTGCATCTGAAGGTGATGAAGCCCCCGTGCCCGATTCTCCCGCTCCGGCAGAAGAAGCCACTGAGCCCAAACGCAAGGGGCCGTCTCTCTCTTCGCTGCCGGATCCGGAACATGTGCTGGTCATTACCGTGGTCGCGCGCAACGGCGAGCGCTTGCCAGGGCCTGCACTGGACAAGATTGTCACTGCGTGTGGCATGGAGTGGGGTGATATGTCGATCTACCACCGGGCCGAAGACAACACGCCCGGAGCCCCGGTACAGTTCAGCATGGCCAATGCCGTTGCCCCGGGTACCTTTGACCCGGACAATCTGGCGGCACTGGAAACCCCGGCCGTGTCGTTTTTCATGTCCATGAACGAGCCGAATGATCCCATGACCGCCTATGAGTGCATGCTGGCGACGGCAGAAACCCTGGCCAAGCACCTGGATGGCGACCTGCTCGACGAGGATCGCTCGGTCATGCGCCCACAGACCAAGGAACACTACCGCGAGCGCATCCGCGAATTCCAGATGCATCAGCGGCAACGGCGGGCCAACTGAGGCCCGTTTTTGTTTCAACTACACAGAACCCGAACATGTCTCTTCCTGAATCCGTGATTGAGCGCGCAGAGTCCCTGCGCCGTGAACTTGAAGCACACAACTACCGTTACTACGTGCTTGACGATCCCAGCGTGCCCGACAGCGAATATGACCGACTGTTTCAGGAGCTGCAGGGGCTGGAGGCCGAATATCCCGAGCTTCAGACGGATACCTCACCCACTCAGCGGGTTGGACGCAAACCTGATACCGGGTTTGCCGAAGTCCAGCACCGCCAGCCCATGCTGTCGCTGGATAACGCGTTTGAGCCGGCCGATATGGCAGCATTTGTGCGCCGTATCGGTGAACGATTGGGGATGCCCGATACGGCGGAGCTGGAATTTGCCTGTGAGCCCAAGCTGGACGGCATCGCCGTCAGCCTGATGTATCAGCAGGGACGTCTGGTACAGGCGGCTACACGTGGAGATGGTTACACCGGGGAAGACATCACGCTGAATGTGCGGACCCTGAAATCCGTTCCCCTGCGCTTGCTGGGGGAAGGGTGGCCCGACGAGCTGGAGGTCAGGGGCGAGATCTACATGCCCCGTGCCGGTTTTGAAACACTCAACGCTCAGGCCCGTGAAGCCGGTGAGAAAACCTTCGTGAACCCCCGTAATGCTGCTGCCGGCAGCCTGCGTCAGCTGGATCCGGCAGTGACCGCCCGTCGTCCGCTGGAGTTCTGCTGTTACAGCACCGGGGTTGTGACCGGTGGCTCCTTGCCTGAACGCCATGCCCAGCGGCTGGAGCAGCTGCATGCCTGGGGGCTGAAGATCAACCCGGAGATGCGTGTGGTTGAGGGTCTCTCGGGGTGTCAGGACTATTACGAGCGACTGGCCGAGAAACGTGACAGCCTGCCCTATGATATTGACGGCATCGTGTTCAAGGTCAATCGGCTGGACCTGCAGGAACAGCTGGGTTATATCGCCCGTGCTCCGCGCTGGGCGATTGCGCACAAGTTTCCGGCACAGGAGGAAACAACCCGGCTGAAGGCGGTTGAGTTTCAGGTTGGACGTACCGGGGCGATTACGCCGGTCGCCCGGCTGGAGCCTGTCTTTGTGGGCGGCGTTACCGTCAGCAACGCGACCCTGCACAACATGGATGAGATCGCCCGGCTGGACGTACGCGAGGGGGATGTTGTAACCGTCCGCCGTGCCGGGGATGTCATTCCCCAGATAGTTCAGGTACAGAAGGAGCGCCGCCAGGGGGATGAGCGTGAGGTGCAGATTCCGGCCCACTGCCCGGTATGCGGCTCGGATGTGGAGCGCGCCCGTCTGGTGAAGCGGGGCAAGGGGCGTGAGCAGGTCAGCGAGGGGGCGGTATACCGCTGTGTGGGACGCCTGTCATGTCAGGCACAGTTGATACAGGCCCTGATCCATTTCGTGTCGCGCAAGGCGATGGATATCGATGGCCTGGGTGAAAAGAATATCGAACTGCTGGTACAGCGTGAGCTGGTGCGTTCGCCGGCTGACCTGTACCGCCTGAGGGTGGATGACTTTCTTCAACTTGAAGGCTTTGCCCAGTTGTCCTCGGAAAACCTCTACAACGCCATCGCGGCCAGCCGCAAGGTCGAGCTGGCGCGCTTTATCTATGCACTGGGTATCCCCGAGGTTGGAGAAGGTACCGCACGCACGCTGGCGGCGCAGCTGGGGACGTTGCAGCGCTTGCGAGAAGCAGAACCCCTGTTGCTTACCTGGCTGCCCGATATTGGTCTGGAAGTGGGGCATGAAATTCACAACTTCATGCAGGATAGCCATAACCGTCAAGTTATTGACGACCTGCTGGCTCAGGGTATCGAGCTTCAGCATGAATCCGAAATCGCCGCTGAGCTGCAGGCTGCCATCGGGCTGGATCGTCTCCTGTTGCGGCTGGATATCCCCGGCGTTGCCAAAACAGGGGCCGAATCGCTGGCACGCTATTTCAAGTCTCTCGAGTCCTTGCTGAGTGCGGACGAGTCCGTGCTGGCCGAGGTGCCCAGGCTGAGTCGCAAAGCCCGTGACGGTATCATGAGCTGCCTGCGGCAGCCGGAGTGGGTCGAACAGGCACGACGACTGGAGCAGCAGCTTAGAGCCTTTGGCATGCACTGGGAGTGCGAGCCCAAGGCCAATGCCAGTGCCGAGGTATCGGCACAACCGTTACAGGGGCAGACCTGGGTATTGACCGGCACCCTGGAACAGATGACGCGGGATCAGGCCAGGGCTCGTTTATTGTCACTGGGTGCCAAGGTCAGCGGCAGTGTGTCCGGTAAAACCCATACGCTGGTAGCAGGCCCCGGTGCCGGCTCCAAGCTCAGCAAGGCTGAGCAACTGGGCGTGCCGGTCATGGACGAAGCGGCCTTTCTGGCGCAGCTGGAGCAGTGGGAGGCGTCATGATTGTTCCCTGGCAGGCTCTGGCTCCCGAGACCCTTGAGAATCTGCTGCAGGCGTTTGTCACCCGTGATGGCACGGACTATGGTGAACAGGAGTACAGTCTGGATGAGAAGGTCCAGCAGGTGCGCCGCGCGCTGGAAAGAGGGGACGCCGTGATTGTGTTCAGTGAGCGCAGCGAGCAGTGCAACATAGTGCCCGCCGATCAGGTACGGGACTGGGATTAACCAACCGGGTGCAGACATTTGGAACAGCTTGATCAGATCACTTCGATGATCGCACTCACAATGGGGGTTGCCTGGGCCAGTGGCATCAACCTCTATGCGACCTTGCTGATGCTGGGTGTGCTGTCCAATATGGGCCACCTGACATTGCCGCCGGGGCTGGAAGTGGTCAGTGATCCGCTGGTGATTGCAGCCGCCGGTTTCATGTATTTCGTGGAGTTTTTTGCCGACAAGACACCCGGTGTGGATACCGGCTGGGATGGTCTCCATACCTTCATACGCATCCCGGCCGGTGCTGCGCTGGCTGCCGGAGCCGTGGGCGACATGAGCCCGGTGGTGGAGGTTGCAGCCGCGATAGTGGGCGGCTCCATGGCGGCGGGCAGCCATGCCCTCAAGTCGGGCACCCGGGTACTGATCAATACCTCGCCGGAACCGCTCACGAACTGGACCGCGTCGTTCAGTGAAGACTTGATGGTGATTGGAGGGCTATGGGCCGCCTTGAACCATCCGCTCTGGTTCCTGGGCGCGCTGATTCTGTTTATCGGCCTGCTGATATGGCTGTTGCCGCGTATCTGGCGGGCGGTGAAAAAGGTCTTTTCGACCCTGGCCAACTGGTTGAGTGGGCGCAAGGCTGAACCGGAACGACCATCGCCGACGGACAGCATGGAGCAAACGGCGGCACGGGCGGCCGGACGTCAGCTGCCACCGGAGTAGTCAGGCCCAGCTTTCGATGTGGGCGTTATTGATCAGCATACGCAAGAGGTCGGTGCGACACACAATCCCCTCCAGCTTGTCGTCCTTGCTGATCACCGGAATCGCCCCGATATCGTAGCGCACAAAGCTTGCGGCAATGGCGGAGACCGGTGTATCCGGTGAAGCGACAATCATCTGCTTACGGTAGGCCTGGGTCACGCTGATGGGTGAGTCTGTGCCGCGCTCAAGGATGTCATTACGCGAGAGAAGGCCGAGCGGCCGCCCGTCGTCATCCACCAGTATCAGGTGGTACACCTCTTGCGTATTCATTATTTCCCACGCCTGGCGCAGGCTGGACTCGGGGGCGACGGTCAGAACCGGACTGCTCATGATCTGTGACGCACGTAGCCCCTTGGGGCTGGATGAGGCGCTCTTGTCCTGACTGGCAGCCTGCTCATACCCCTTGGGCTGGCGCCGTGTTTGAGTCGGAAGCTCGAAGCGTTCCCGTGAGAGCTGGATACGCTCTTCTGTGCCTTGTTGACGGTGAAGGTTGTCATCGGACTCGGGCAAGCCGGATGCCGAGCCGCTTTGTTGCATCGACTCGACACCTCGCTGCCGGAAGAGAGATTCCACCGGTGTTTGAATACGATATCCCTGATCGTAAATAACAAGCGCCATACTCGCTTACCTCCGCACTGTGCCGGAACAGGCCGGTTCTTTATATTATAGCGACTTGCGGATCAGATTCTTGATGATAAAACGTCCCGGGTGAATAATCCGCTGTTGCGACGCGGGCAACGGTGAGGGCGTTCCCGTGATCAAGGCCGCTATCAGTTCACCTGTAATTGGACCACTGATCAGCCCTTTGGATCCGTGACCTGTGTTGATGTAGAGGCCCGGCAGATAAGCCGGCGGCTCGGTCAGCGGCCAGCGCGCGTCGTCGCGCAGTTTGGCATAGCGCTCGACATAGCCCTCCAGATCCGGCACCGGCCCTGCAATGGGCAGGTAGTCAGGAGTGCTGCAGCGCAGGGCGACGCGCCCGGTGCGTGAGCGCTCAGTCAGAGCCGAGCCCAGCTCCGGCAGGGCACGCGTCAGAATATGAAGATTATGAGCGTGCTCCTCTTCGCGCACCTCCAGCGCCTCATCGCCGACCTTGAAGGAGGCTCCAAAACAATAGCGTCCTTGCTGCGCCGGTGAGATATACCCCTCCCCGCAGACTACCGTGTTCAATCCGGGCAGGGAGGCGGGGGCCTCGGCCTGCGTGGTTTGCCCTCGAATGGGTTTCAGCGGTAGCCAGCTCAGAGGCCCAAGTGTCCGGCTGCTGGTTGCACAGCAGACAATCAGTGACTGCGCCTGAAAGCGCCCGTGGCTCTGTATCTGCCAGTGGACACCATCATGGTCAATGTCGTGTACCGGGTGGTTGAAGCGGCACTGAATCAATGGGTGGTCCAGCAGTACGCGGCACAGATCCGCCGGGGATACCCAGCCGGCAGTGGGGAAAAACAGGCCCTGTGCACCTGTTTTCAGCCCGGACAACTGCTCGGCTTCCTCGCGGTCGACTCCCCTGGCGAGTGTCTCGGGGTAGTTGTCAGCGGCCAGCACATCGGCCTGACGTGCCTGTTCCTTGTCGTTCAGCGCCAGTTGTAACACGCCGCACAAGCCGCCCAGTCCCGCGTGCTGTTCCAGCAGGGGCGTCAGCAATGCACGGGTGTACTCCAGGCCGCTCAAGTGGAACTGGCTGTGGTCCGTGGGGTTGGCCGGCAGTTTGGCATAGAGAGCCCCTTGTGCGTTACCCGAGCCTTCCTGAGCAGGCTCTGCGTGGCGCTCAAGAACCTGCACGGGTACGCCTTTTTCAGCCAGTGCTCGGGCCGTAGAGGCGCCGGCCAGGCCTGCGCCAATGACAATGACCGGGAGCATGGGGCTATTGTTGCTCAGGCGTTGCGGCGGGTGTGCCCACAACGGCAGTGCTGCCGGCATCGGGCTCGACTCGGTCGGGGCCTGTGTCATTTCGCCTGCCAGCATGTCGCGCTTGCGACCAAAGCCGGGCAGCTTTTCCACCCTGAAACCGGCGGATTGCAGGCCGCGCCGTACGATGCCCGCGGCGGTAAAGGTCGCAAAACGGGTACCGGTGTGGCTCAGGCGCGCAATCTGCTCAAACAGCTCCGGCGTCCAGAGGTCGGGATTCCTGGCGGGTGCAAACCCGTCCAGAAACCAGCTGTCGACGCGGGCCTGCAGGCGGGCCAGTTGCTGCACGGCATCACCGAACAGCAGTGTCAGCAGAATGCGCCCGCCGTCCAGCCTGAGGGTGTAAAAACCTTCCACGGCAGCTGGGTAGGCGTCAATTAATTGACGCGAACCGTCTTCAAACTGCGGAAAGGCTGCCAGCGCCTGCCGCAGATCGTCGATGGAGAGCGGATACTTTTCACAGGATATAAAGTGCAGCTGCTGCTCCGTGCTCTGAACGGTGCTGAGCCACAGTGCCCGCGCACAGAGAAAGTTCAGGCCGGTGCCGAAGCCGGTTTCCGCGATGACAAAGTGCCCCTGATGACGGGCAAAGCGCTCCTGGAGTCGGTTTGCCCGGATAAAGACATGCTCGGTTTCCGCCACCCCGCCATCACGGTTGAAGTAGATATCACCGAAGCGGCTGGACTCGGGGCTGCCGTCAGACCAGCTGACCTCGGCGGTTTGCAGGCGCTTACTCATGAGAGCGGTTGGCGTCCGGTGGCAGCTGCTCCCGTGCGTTGCTCATCAGTTGCTGCGACTGGGTGCGCTTGAGGGCACGGTTCTCGTGGTGCAAAGCCGTTTTGGCGAGCATATGCGCCGTGATGGGCGCAGTGATCAACAGAAAGAGTGTGATCAGCAGCTCGTGTACGCTCAGGTGTCCCTCCTCGACGCTCATCATCACCATCGAGGCGATCAGGATGGCACCCATGCCGACGGTGGTCGCCTTGGTGGGAGCATGCAAGCGGGTATAAATGTCCGGCAGGCGGCACAGGCCGATGGACCCCACCAGCACAAAAAAGCCGCCAATCAACAGCAAAACACTGACCAGAATTTCAATCCAGATACTCATACAGACCCTTACTCGATGATATCGCCACGCAACAGGTATTTGCACAGGGCAACCGTGCTGACAAAGCCAAGCATGGCGATCAGCAGCGCGCCCTCGAAGTAGAGATTGGTGCCCATGTGCATGCCATAGAGCAGTATCAGGGCGATGCTGTTGATATACATGGTGTCCAGCGCGAGGATGCGATCGGACAGATCTGGCCCCCGCAGCAAGCGCCAGAGATTCAGAACCAGTGCGATACAGAGCACACTGCTGACAATCATGATGGCGGTATTCAACATCCGAAGATCTCCTTCAGCGGTGCCTCATAACGGGATTTGACGGTGGCGATCAGGCCCTGTTCGTCCGTCATGTGCAGTGCGTGGATATAGAGCCATTTGCGGTCCTCGGATACCTCTGCACTCACGGTCCCCGGTGTCAGTGAGACGGTGCTGGCCAGCAGCGTAATCGGAAGATCACCACTCAGGTCCAGCGGGACGGCAACGAATGCCGGCTGCAGCTTGCGCATGGGGCCCAGCACCAGAATGGCTACTTCCACATTGGCCACCACGATATCGCCCAGAACCCGGAAGATGTAGCGCAGTGCCAGCAGCGGCCGCAGTACCTTGGGTTGCCGCGTCTTGAGCGGAGCACACAGCAGCGGGATCGTGAGTGCCAGAAAGGCACCCAGAACAAGGTGACCGGGTGCTACCGTGTTGTTCAGCAATAACCAGACGATGAACAGCAGCAGGCTGTGCAGAGGCATGGGCAGCCATTTGGACAGACTCATGACGGACCTCCCGGCAACAGAACATCAATGGAGGCGGGCAGCTGGTGCAACTGGCGTGCGGCCTGCTCGGTGTACTCGGTAATAGGCCCGCCGAGTGCGACCATCAGCGGAGCGGCCAGCAGCAACAAAGCCGTGGCTGCAACCTGCCAGGGGGAGGCTGCGTCCGCCTGGCTCTTGTCGCTGGTGCGGCGCCAGAACAGGGTGGTACCGCCGCGAGAAAGGGCGATGATCGTGATCAGGCTGCTGATCAGAAGGGTTGGCCAGACCCAGGCCATTTCGGCCAGACTTTGGGCCGACTGCAGCATCAGCACCTTGCCGACGAAACCCGAGAAGGGGGGGATGCCGGCCACCGTCATGGCACCCACGAAGAAGCAGACGCCGAGCAGTGCCGGTTGGCGCACCTTGCGCGCCACCACAAAGCGATCGGCCGCTTTTCCGCGCTGGTCACTGATCAGACCCGCCACCAGAAAGAGAGCCGCGCTGACAAAGGTGCTGTGCACCAGGTAGTAAAGCCCGGCTGCCGTTGCCTGCTCGTTTTGCAGGGCGACAGCGATCAGCAGAGTCCCCACCGAGATGATCACCAGATTGGCGGTCAGTTCACGCAGGTTGGGGCTTGCCAGGGCACCGATACTTCCGGCCAGCACGGTCAGGATCGCCAGCGGCCAGATCCAGGGCTCGATCATGTTTGCCAGCCCGCCCGCATGGTCACCGAAGACCACGGTATGTACCCGAAACAGGCTGTAAATACCGACCTTGGTCATGATGGCAAAGAGTGCCGCAACGGGTGCCGCCGCGGAGGCGTAGGCACGGGTCAGCCAGAAGTGCAGTGGCAGCATGGCGGCCTTGAGCCCGAACACTACCAGCAGCAACATGCCGCCGGCACGGGCAAGAACGGATTCGGCTTCGGACAGCAGGGCCACTTTGGTCGACATGTCGGCGATATTCAGGGTGCCCAGCGTGCCGTACAGAATGCCCAGCGCAAACAGGAACAGGCTGGAGCCCACCAGGTTCAGGGCTACATAATGAAAGCCCGCCTGGGTTTTCTGTTTGCCACCGCCGTGTATCAGCAACGCATAGGATGCGATCAGCAGGACTTCAAAGAATACAAACAGGTTGAAGATATCACCGGTCAGGAAGGCGCCGTTGATCCCCATCAGCTGGAACAGAATCAGGGGGTAGAAATAGGCGCCGGTCTTGTCATCACCGGCTGCACCATAGAGCAGTGCCGCCAGCCCCAGCACTGCGGTCAACAGTACCATCAGGGTCGACAGCATGTCGGCTACCAGCACGATGCCAAAGGGCGGCTGCCAGTCACCCAGAGCGTAGAGCTGAATCCCCTGCTCCCGGGTATGCAGCAGCAACGCCAGCGAGGCCAGCAGGGTCAGGGCCGATACCAGCAAAGACGCCATCCGCTGACGCTCCAGGCTCTTGCTCAGGGGCGGCAGCAGAAGCAGCAGGGCACCCAGCATGGGCACCAGAACCGGCAAAATGGGAAGATGGTCGATCATGCCTGGTCCTTCTTGCGGCGAGGTTTGATTTCAGGCTGAGGCGGCAGGCGACCGTCCACATGGTCGTTCCCCAGATCAGCACGCGCGCGCATGGCCAGAATGACCACAAAAGCGGTCATGGCAAAGCCGATCACGATGGCCGTCAACACCAGTGCCTGTGGCAGCGGGTCGGCGTAGGTATAGGAGGTGCCCAGAATGGCGGCTCCGTCGAGCTTGAGACGCCCGCTGGAAAACAGGAACAGGTTGACGGCGTAGGACAGTAGCGTCAGCCCCATCACGACAGGGAACGTACGCCCGCGCAGGCAGAGAAATATGCCCGAGAAAGTCAGCAGACCGACACAGACTGCATAAACGGCTTCCATTTATTCAGACTCCGGCTGGATTGGACGATGATTGGTGGTGAGTTTACCCAGGTTGGCCAGGATCAGCAGTGTGGCGCCCACAACCGTGAGGTACACACCCAGATCGAACAGCATGGCGCTGGCCAGTTCAAACTTGCCGATCCACGGCAGCTTGAAGTAATCGAACCAGGAGGTCAGGAACGGACGCTCAAACAGCCAGCTGCCCAGCCCGGTCAGGGTTGCGATCAGCACGCCGCTGCCGATCAGCCACTGGTAGTCCAGCTTGAGGCGTTCCTTGATCCAGTCGACGCCATGGGCCACATACTGTTGCACCAGTGCCACCGAGGTAACCAGGCCGGCGATAAAGCCACCGCCGGGCAGGTTGTGGCCACGCAGGAAGATGTAGACCGACACCAGCAGGGCCAGCGGCAGCAGACTCTGCGAGATCACGGCAAGCATCATCGGATGACGGTCGCGGGCCCAGGGGCGACCGTTTTCGTCACCGGCGGGCATGAACAGGCGCATGCGGGCAATCAGCTTGAAAATGCCAAGGGCGGCGATACCCAGCACGGTTATTTCACCCAGGGTGTCAAAGCCACGGAAGTCCACCAGAATCACGTTGACCACGTTGGTACCGCCGCCGCCGACTTTACTGTTGGCCAGGAAAAAATCGGAGATGCTGTCCAACGGTCGGGTCATCATGGCGTAGTTGATCGTGCCGACAATGCCGCCGATCAACGCCGAAATGGCCAGGTCCCTGACGACTCTGCGTGGCGAGGACTCCTTGGGCGTTCGCTGCGGCAGGAAGAAAAGTGCCAGCATCAACAGAATCACGGTCACGACTTCCACCGACAGCTGTGTCAATGCAAGGTCAGGCGCCGAGAAGCGTGCAAAGGCGATGGAGACGATCAGGCCCACAACGGAGAGCGTCAGCAGTGCAATCATGCGCTTGCGGTGCCAGATCACGGTCGCCAGCGCGCTCAGGCACAGCAGCACCGCAGCTGTCAGCTCCACGCCACCCACCGGCAGGTGCGGGCGCAGACCCGCAGTGGTGTTCAGGTCCATCAAGGGGCCCGCCGTGAGGATGAGCGCGAAGGTAAGCAGCAGGATCATGTAGCGCTGCAGGGAGCCGTTTTCGAAGAACTTGTGTACCTGAGTGGCTCCGGCCACAAGTGCCTGAACCAGCCGCTCAAATACCATCTTGGCGTCCGTTTCCGGGAACTGAGCCTGAAACTGGTACAGGTGACGGCGATTGTAGTAGATCATCAGGCCACCAAGCATGGCGATGACACTCATCAGCAGCGGCAGATTGAAGCCATGCCAGATCGACAGGCTGTACTCGGGCAGTTGTCCGGCCAGTACGGCAGAGGAGGCCGAGCTAAGCAGTCCACTGACAATATAACCCGGGAAAATGCCCAGCAGCAGACAGAGCCCGACCAGAATCTCCACCGGGATTTTCATGTAGCGTGGCGGCTCGTGCGGGGTCTTGGGCAGATCGATCGGCTCCCCGTTGAAAAACACGTCATGGATGAAACGTGTGGAGTACGCCACGGAGAACACGCCGCCCAGTGTGGCCAGTACGGGCACCATCCAGGACAGTGATCCCAGCGATACCTGGTGCAGCGTCTCTGCAAAGAACATCTCCTTGGACAGGAAACCGTTCAACAGCGGTACCCCCGCCATGGAGGCGGCGGCCACCATGGCAAGAGTGGCGGTGTGCGGCATGTATTTCCAGAGACCGTTCAGCTTGCGCATGTCCCGTGAGCCGGATTCATGGTCGATGATGCCGGCCGCCATGAACAGTGACGCCTTGAAGGTGGCATGGTTGATGATGTGGAAGATGGCTGCAACTGCCGCCAGCTTGGTATCCATGCCCAGCAGCAGTGTAATCAGGCCCAGGTGACTGACGGTGGAGTAGGCCAGCAGCCCCTTGAGGTCGTGCTTGAACAGGGCGATGTAGGCACCCAGCAGCAGGGTCGCAAGGCCAGTCAGGCTGACGGTCAGAAACCAGAGCTCAGTACCCGACAGGACCGGGTAGAAGCGTGCCAGCAGGAAAATGCCCGCCTTGACCATGGTGGCCGAGTGCAGGTAGGCGCTGACCGGTGTGGGTGCGGCCATGGCGTGCGGCAGCCAGAAATGAAACGGAAACTGGGCGGATTTGGTGAAGGCGCCCAGCAGAACCAGTACCAGTGCCACCGGATAGGCGGCATGTTCACGCAGTGTGTCGCCACTGGCCAGTACAACGCTCAGGTCATAACTGCCGACAATGTGAGCTATCAGCAGCAGGCCTGCCAGCAGGGCCAGGCCACCGGCACCGGTGACGGTCAGGGCCATGCGCGCACCCTTGCGGGCTTCAGTCTTGTGGTTCCAGAAGCTGATCAGCAGAAAGGAGCTGATACTGGTGAGCTCCCAGAACAGCCACAGTTGGATCAGGTTGTTGGCGGTCACGATGCCGACCATCGCGGTCATGAACAGGATCAGGTAGGCGTAGAACCGTGACATGGAGTCCTGCGCCGACAGATAGTAGCGGGCGTAGAGGATGATCAGCAGGCCAATGCCCAGAATGAGCAGGCAGAACAGCAGGGCAAGGCCATCAAGACGAAAGGCCAGCTCCAGGCCTATTGCCGGTATCCAGCTGAAGCTTTGCTCCAGTGTCTCACCCTGAAAAATTCCGGGGGCGGCACTGAGCACCATAGCCAGCGATACGGCCGGTAAAATAGCGGTCATCAGGGCACAGGCGCTGCGCCCCAATCGCTCGGTCAACAGCGGCATCAAGGTGCCGAGCAACGGCAATAGGGGAATCCAGAACAGGTTCATCAGTGGGACGAACTCCAATCAGTTGAATATGTCGTGAATGCCACCGGCGGACGCCGATACAATATAACAAAAGTAGTAGTTTATACCGTTTGCGCCCTCAGGAGTCCACCGCACCTGCTCGTTGGGGCAGGGCGGCTGGTCAGGATCAGAACAGCAGTTTCTGCACCTGATCGAGTACCTGGCTCTCGGTCCAGGGTTTGGTGAGGTAGGCTGAAACACCGGCAGCCTCGGCTTCGCCACGGTGTTTGCTGGTTGAGCGGGATGTGATCATCACGACGGGGATATTACGGAACTGCTTGCTGTTGCTGAGAATGGCGGCCAGCTCCATGCCGCTCATGCGCGGCATTTCCAGGTCTGTCAGGACGATAGCCGGAGCCTCCTGACGGATCTTGTCCAGAGCATCGAGCCCGTCGATGGCGGTGCGCACTTCGTAACCACTGTCGCGGAGCAGTGTGGCCAGTGTCTTGCGGGCACTGAGCGAGTCATCCACCACCAGCACTTCGGGCAGGTGTAGGTTGAACTCGGGTTCTGCCAGCTCCAGTACCGGGCTCAGTGCCGAGTGGCGCTGACGAATGCGCCCCTGCAGGTCGATGATGGGGGCCACGTCCCCATCGGCCAGAATGGTCACGCCCGGCACGCCGGGAATGTCCGGCAGGTGTTCGCCCATGGACTTGAACACCTGCTGGCGGTGGGCGAGTACCTCGGGGACCAGTACCGCCGCCTTTTCACCCTGATCCAGCTTGATCATCAGAACCGGGAACAGAGGTTGCTCCGTGTAATCGGCCGGCTTTTCACCCACCAGGGTTTCCAGTGCATAGGCCGGATATTCACCCTCCTCGGTGATGAAAATCATGCCGGTTTCTGTGTGTTCAAGTGTCCCGTCAGCGGACAGCAGGCTTTGCTCGATCGTGTGACTCGACAGCGCATAGATGCGCTTGCCGGCACTACGGACCAGCAGGGTATGGATCAACAGGGAGGAGGCCGGCAGGGCCAGCTCAAAGGAGGTGCCTTTTCCCAGCTCTGAATGAATGCTGATGGTCCCCTGCAGGCGGGTCACCTGCTGGTACACCACGTCCATGCCGATACCACGCCCAGACAGCTGGCTGATCTCATCACGGGTGGAGAAGCCCGGGATCAGAATCAGGCGCTGGGCCTCGGTATCGGACAGCTCTCGGCCGGGTTGAACAAGCCCCTTGCGCTCGGCAATTTCGCGCACCCGCTGAACATTGATGCCACCGCCGTCATCGCTGCAACTGACTTGTACCTGGTTTTCCGCCTGACGAAAGCGGATGGTCAGGGTGCCGGTTTCGTCCTTGCCGCTGGCTGCGCGCCGCTCCGGGTCCTCAAGGCCGTGGTCTACGGCGTTACGGATGATGTGCATGAGCGGGTCGGCCAGTTGTCCCAACACCTGGCTGTCGACCAGAACGTCTTCCCCTTCGATTACCAGTCTCGCTTCCTTGCCCGCAGCCTGGCAGGCCTGACGCATGATGCGCTGCATCCGTGAACTGAGGCTGTGAACCGGTACCTGGCGAGTGCTGAGCACGTTATCCAGTGACTCCTTCTGGAGGTTGCTCTGGGCGGCATGCATTTCGCTCAGGTGGCGCAGCTGCTCAGCCATTTCTCGGCCGACCTCACGCACATCCGCGACCGCTTCCTGCAGCTGGGACAGAGTCGTATGCATGCTGTGGTAGCGGTCCATTTCCAACGGGTCGAAGTCACTGTCATCGGAGTCCTGGGAGGGACTGAGCGTAAAGTAGTCCTGCAGCTGCTGCTCAATGTCGAACATCACCTTTTGCAGAATGCGCTGCCGCTCCCGGTTGGCGCGTGCCAATCGGTGCATCTGCTTCAGGCGATCGTCCTGCTGGGCATTGAGCGTGCTGGATTCACCGGCAATGCGAAACAGGTTGTCCAGCAGGCTGACCGGGACGCGCAGCTGGCTCTGCTCATGTCCGCCCTGAGCGGGAGCCTGTCTGGTTGCTTTGGCATCAGGTTGGGCCGGCGCTGTACGCCTGGGCTCTCGGCGAGGCTTGCCTGACAGCGGCTGGGACACACAGTCGAGGCCTTCGGTTTTCAGGCGGTAGAACCAGTCCATCATGCACTGGAGAACATCCATTGCATTATCTGGCCCGGGCTCTGATGCACTGATGGATTCGCTCATCTGGGCCAGACAGTCGGTGGCTTCGGTCAGGTCTTCTGCCATCTGGGGACCCGGCAGCGTTTTCGCCTCGGTGAGGATCTCCAGCACATCTTCCATGCAGTGGGTCAGCTTGGCCAGGCCCTTGATGCCGGCCATGTTGGCCAGCCCCTTGATGGTGTGGGCCGCGCGCTGGGCACTGAGCAGGGCGTCCAGTTCCCGGGCGTCCAGTACGGATTGCAGGTGCTGCTGGAACTCATCCACCAGAGTGGGCAGCTCGTCGTAGAGCATCTCCAGCAGTTGAGGATCGATATCGTCGGCAATGCTCAGTTCCACGTCTTCCGAGGTGGCCTGAGGGTGTTCCATATCCTCCGGCGACTGGATACCCGCAAGGGCCAGCAGGCCGGTAATGAACGCGGATTGTTGTGGATCAGCGTGGACGGGCAGGTCGGGTGTGCTGATCATATCGACCAGGGTGTCACGCTTTTCCTTGTCACCCAGATCGGCAAGGTGAGCCTGAAGGGCCTCCAGGCAGCGGGCAAAGTGCGAGTGCTCGGATGCAGACAGTGACCCTGAACGCTGGCGCATGAAACCGAGGTTCTGGCCCAGTCCTTCAAGCAGCATGCGAACGCCGTTGAGCTGCACGGTTTCACAGGCACGCTCAAGGGGGAGGAGTGCATCCTGGCTGGCTTCGAGCAGTGTTGAGTTGGAGCCGGGCTCGGTTTGTTCCCAGAGCTGAGACAGCTGATCCAGTGAGCCGGAGAGCATGGTCAGTATCTGCGGGTCGATTTTCGGGCCGGGCTGCTCCAGCAGGCTCATGTCCACCTGACAAAAGGGCGGTGGCTCGAGGGTTTCTGCCTCAGCCTCTGCGCTCTCAACGTCGGTTTCGGTGAGCAAGGCTTCATCACCGGCGGTGTCCGGGGTGTCTTCCGAGGAAGTAAAGCTGTCGTCGACCAGTGCCTGCAGCTCGTCTGCATCCTCCTGTGGCAGCGGCTCCGGCCATTCCGGAGCTGTCAGTAACCTCAGGATATCCCTGGCCGTGGCGGCGGCCGGGTGTTGCATCAAACGGTCCAGCTCTTCACAAAGTTTGGGCAGAAGTGGACTGTTCAGGTCGGTGAGGCTGGCGGTTTGCTCGGCTGACAGTGCCAGCAGGTCTGATATCAGGGGGGGATCCTGCTCGGCACAGGCTTCGCTGAGCGCGCCCAGTGCATCGCACAGGTGCTCCGGTGATGCGGCGTTGTGCAGAGCGCTGGCCGCCGGGCCGGTCTCTTTGGCAGGTGACTCGGTTTGTACTTCGACGGCTTCGCTGTTTGATGCGTCCGATTCAGTCTCTGGCGCTGCGAACGCTTCATCGATCAGTGCCTGCTGCTCCTCAACTTCTTCAGCCTCCATGGGGGCGGGTGATTCGGGGCTGGCCAGCAGCTGAAGGACCGCCGTTGCGTTGCTGTGGCCGGGGGTCTGTACAAGCGCGTCCAGGGCCTTGGCAAGTGGGCTCAGCATGGGGGTGTCGAGCGTTTCCAGAGAGGCGCAGAGTTCGGCGGCCAGTGCCAGCAGGTCAGAAATCAGGGGAGGCTCGCGATCTGCCTGTGACTCGCTGAGGTCTGCCAGCTGCTCACTGAGCACTTCAGGAGTCTCAACGGACTGCATGGCTTGGGTCACAGGCCCGAGAGTGGAGCTGTCCGGTGTTGCATCCGTAACAGCGGGCGCAGGCCAGTCCTCCTGCAGCAGCTCGGGCAGCATTTCCAGATCATCCGGTGCAAGCGGAGACTGCCAGCGGTTGTCCGTGAGGCCTTGCCGCAGCTGCTGGATCCACTCATCCAGTGCGAGACCGGACGTGGGGGCTTGGAGGAGGGAGGCCATCAGGCTGCGCAGTTCGGGGCTGAGGCTGCCTTCCTCGGCCGCTACCAGCTCGGACATCAGTGCCAGAAGTTCTCCGGTACCAGAGAGGTCGGCTTCCTGGAACTGCTCGGCCTGGTCGGCCAGCAACTCCGACAGCTGTTCCGCGGGCTGGTCAAGCGTGTCGCACAGGGTTGCGAGCTGGTTGATCGAAACCGGCTTGATTTCGCCTTCCTCCATATCCTGCGCCCCTTACTCTTCAGCCTGATTCTGCAGCTTGAATACACTGATCGAGCGCTGCAGCTCATCGGCAGCGCCAACCAGACGGGACGAAAGCTGTTTCTGTTGCACCATTTCGCTGTTGGTCGCCTGAGTGAAGGCGTTGATGCTGTCGGCGCGCTGGCGCAGTGTCTGGGCCAGCTTGGCCTGCCCGGTCGCACTTTGTGAAATGCGTACCACAGACTCGACCAGAGACTGGGTGGTGCTGCGCGTCTGCTCCATGTGCTCACCAGCCTGCTCGGCCAGGCGGGTGCCGGTCACCACGTCCTCGATAGCCGTGTTGATAACGTGGATGGTATCAGCGGTTTCGAGCTGGATGTTGTTGACCAGATTCTCGATTTCAGCCGTAGCTTCACGGGAGTTTTCCGCCAGCCGCTGCACCTCGTCGACCACGACCATCAGGCCTCGGCCGGCTTCACCAGCAGATGCTGCGTGCATGCTGGCATTCAGGGAGAGGATGTGAGTACGTTCGGAAATGTTGTTGATCAGGTTGATAATGCCGCCGATCTCCTGCGAACGTTCACCCAGTCGCTTGATGCGCTTCTCCGCTTCATGGATCGTCTGGCGCATTTTGTTGATGCTGTTAATCGTATCGGACACCGACTCTTTCGCGGTTTCCGACGTGCTGATTGCCTTCTGGGACGCGCTGTTGGAGGTGGCCGCCAGCTTGGAGATCAGCTGCATGGCACTGATGGCGGAGTCCAGACCTTCCAGGGTGGCGTTGATCTCTTCCTGCTCCTTGTTGGCCTGCTCCAGTACCGCCTCAGACTGGTTTTTAACCTGCACCGAGGTGGTGTTGACCTCCTTGGTGATCGCGCTGACTTCGAGCAGAACATTTTCAATGGATTGAGCCAGTTGGTTGATGGAGTCGGCCACGGCCCCGGTGATGTCCTCGGCCACGGGGACGCGAACCGTCAGGTCCCGCTGGCTGATTTTGAATACACTCTGGATCAGTTCAATGATCGAGTTGTTGAGCTTCTTGTTCTCTTCGGCCTGTTTGGCAATGGCGGTTTCTTTTTCGTCCAGCAGCATGTCGAGTACAGTCGCCATCTGGCCCAGTTCGTCACGGCTTTCCACGCGCGTGCGAGCTTCGGTATCCCCACCGCGCACGGCATCGACGGTCTTCTGTATACGTTTGACCGGATCCAGAACACCGTACTTGATAATGGCCAGTGCGACGGCCAGGGCAAGGCCCAGAATGACCAGCGACGCAAAGAACAGCTTGATCATCTGCGCGGTGGCTTCATTACGGGCTTCGCTGTCCTCGTCGGCGTAGACCGAGGTCAGCAGCTGTAACTGTTCATTTACCTGGCGCAACTCCACCAGCGTATCGCCAAACATCTGCTGCAGTCGGGCGATCTGGGTGGCAGGCGTTGATGTGCGCAGGTTGACCTGTTTCAGTGCGTCCATCTTGTCGTCCAGGTTCAGTTGTTCCAAACGCTGGCCGATATTGCGGCGATCTTCATTGGAGCGCAGCCGAGGCTGCAGTGCGGTCAGCTCATTGTGAAACGTGGTTGCGGCCACAACAAACTCTCTCAGGGTGCGATTGTCCGGTGACAGGCGCGCTTGGGTGAGGGTGACCTGCACATCGGCGAGAGACTGATCCAGATGGCTGGCATCTTCCGCCAGTTGGCGGGTTTCGCGGCTGGTGATCTGTGCCTGCTCGTCGATCAGAATGGTCTGGTAGTAGGCAACGGCGATCGCAACGATCCCGATGACCAGTAGCACACCGGCAACAGCAAACTTGGTCCCCATGCGAAGGTTTTGCATTTCCCAGAAAAGCGGCATGGTGATTCCCTCACGAGTTGTCTTGCACTTCGGCTTTCGCCACAGGCTGATGAAAATTGTCTTTAAGATGGTTCAGCAGGGCTTGATGGTCTATTTCAAGCCAGGTGTGTCCCTCGCATTTGTACCCCTTGTGCACAAACTCACTGATGGGTGCATAACGTGCTGCGGGCAGGGTGTCGAGGGCGGTGGGGGCAGTCAGTACGGTTGGGAGCTCTGCCAACAGAAAACCGGCCGCATGGGGCTGGCGATCGAACAGCAGGGCATAAAAGGGCTGTCGGCGATCAACGGGTGAACCTGTCAGCCATTGCTGCAGATCGTATACCGGCAAGGTATGTCCGCGGTGATTGATAAAGCCGGCGAACCAGACCGGTGTGTCCGGAACGGGACAGAGACGTGGCATGGCGGCCAGCTCGGAAAATACGTCAGCCGCCAGCAATGCGGGCTGCTCACCCAGCATGAAACCGTGACGCACTTCGGGAGCCTCACCCGCATTCGGGGCCGTGGTGAGGGTCAGGTCATCGGCTGCACTGCCCAGGTCGATGTCTTCAAGCAATGAATTGTGCTCAGCCATGCGCGTCTACCTGGTTCAGAATATCCTGTTCGGAGAAGGGTTTGGCCACCACGGCCTTGGCACCCTGCAGCTGCGCCCATACCCGGTCGGCATCCTCATGCTTGCTGGAGACGATCACCACCGGGATATGCCGTGTGGCCCTGTCTGATGTGATCTGTCTGCAAGCCGAGAAACCATCCATGCCGGGCATGACAACGTCCATAAAGATCAGGTCTGGCTGTTCCTGTTTGGCCAGGTTGACCCCTTGTTCACCATCCGAGGCCAGCAGCAGCTGGGCACCGGTCTGGCGCAGAATGTCGAACATGCGCTGCTGGTACACCGGGTCGTCTTCCACAACCAGAATCTTGTTTACCGACATGGGATCCTGCGTCCTCACTGCGCCTGATTTCGGTTGGCCTGAAACTCACTGACCCAGCGCGAAACACGCTTAATCACTTTCTGAAACTCTTCAGGGTTGATCGGCTTGGTCAGGTAGGTCGAGGAACCCGCCATAATGCCCTTAACCTCGTCCAGCGGTGAGGTTTTGGAGGACAGCATGATAATGGGCGTTTTCTTCAGGGCGGGCATGGCCCGCATCTGGGTGCAGGTTTCAAACCCGTCTATGCCCGGCATCATGATATCGAGGAAGATGAAATCGTAGTGATTGGCTGCGACCTTCTCCAGCGCGGTTTCGCCATCATCCGCAAAGTCTACGTTGATTTTCTGTTCCAGCTTGGAAAGCTCTTTGGCCAGCACCTGCTGCATGGGGGCACTGTCATCCACCACCAGAACGGAATATTCCATGGCGGACGCATCAGCCGCCTGCTGCGCCTGTTGTGCCTGCACTTCAGCGATACGTGACTCGTACTTGCTGAAGGGGTTGTCATCCGCCTTGGCGGCAGGGCCGGGCTCCGGCTTGCGTTCGTGCACGGGGGCAGAAGGGATGACCGGTTCCGGTGTCGGGGCGGGCGTCTCGGGTGTACGGTCCTGCACCGGTGTCGACTCTTGACCGGGTGACGCCGGCTGCGCAGGTGCCTCCTGTGCCTGTGATGCGGCAGGCGGCTCGGGAACCGGTTGCGGCTCGGGCTCAAGTGGCGCAATCGCATCAAGCACGCGCAATACGCGGGAGGATATAAAAGGCACCTTCAGGTGGGGATGTGATGCAGAAGGGGCGCTTCGGTCCGCCAGTACAACATGACTGTCCGGCAAATTGAATGAGCCTGCCAGGGGCAGTGAGGCTTCACCGAAAACGACCAGAAGGTCGACCTGGCCTGGCTGAGGCGTGTCGGTCAACTCATAGGTGCGTGCCCGTGAGAGGTTCAGGATGCGCTCCAGTTTTCTTTGCTGATCAGCCGGAAATGCCAGTGTCCCAATCTTCATGCTGTTCCCTGTGGGCAGTGTGTGCGGCCCTGAGGCCGAACCGTTATCAGAATGGCATGGTATTCAAACAGAAAAACAATGCTTATTAATTACGGTTTTAGAAGATTTAGAGTGATATGACAAGAACTTGCGGGCTTTTGTGCGGATCTTGCCAGAAGGTGTATGTGAACGATGACAATGGGGTTGCGGCTGTTCAAATGCCTGTTTTCAATTTGCTTTTTCAGACCCTGGGGGCAGTCAGCTGGAGGGGCGGCCGAGTTAGATGTCTTGTCACCCTGAATCTTTTTGGCACCTGACATCACAGGTGCCGCATTCAGGGTGTGTCACGCAGCGACAGGTCAGATATTTGCGTATCATGTCGGCTGATGTGCCTGCATATAACACAGACTTTCGCAGACACGCCTCATCGCAGTCAAAATGGCTGCACCAGCGTATTACAGACGCAGGATCGTTCAGGTTGATCGGCTGGCAGCCCAAATCGGGTTGAGTAATTGACTTCACGCTAGGTGTGGGTGCTAAGGAGGTTGTTCACGCCGGTTAAGTTCGAGATGCTGGTTATCGCCAAACAAACAGCACAGAACAAC
>NZ_JACVEW010000002.1 GCF_017776525.1 Marinobacterium alkalitolerans | reverse complement strand
CCATGCTCAAAAACGAAGAGCTTTGGCGTCATAAAACAGCCTGATTATTTATGCTGGACACCACAGTCACTTGTTATGCCATTCGGTTCGTTTTCAACGTTTAATAGTATGTTTTGTATTTCTATGGCGTTCTCTACCTTTCAAAGAAAGGCTGTGATCAGGGTATGCATCTTTCTGGTAGTAAGAACTAAACAACGTGTTAATGTACTTGAAAATCTCTACGATAATCTCCTCAAACATGCGTTCTGTTATATATACCGTATCACCTTCTTTAAACCATTTTAAAATCTTTGCCTTACCACAATTTTTATCTGAAGCTTTCCCTCTACAGTGAAGAATGTCATTCCTAATCAACCGTATGTCGCCAAAAATATCAGATTTCAGATCTGATTTTTTAATCCCAACAGCATCTGCAAACAGTCCTCTATACTGATTTTCCCAGTATTCGTAGATCATAGCAGTGCTGAATTTAGATACGTAATTTGTATTTCGACCGTTTTTAATATTTCGTTCTTTTATTTCTTTTTGAGTACATTCATGAAGAATTATTGCCTCTGGATCAGTTGGAGCTCCGTTTGCATAGGTCATAGTCGCAACGTCTAATTTTGCAACTGTTGTGTTATACTTTTTTGCGGCCAGTTCTTGTTGCGATTGCAATTGTTTCAAATAAATAGAATAACCTTGCGTTGTATCTATAAAGAAGCCATAAATGTCATGTAGAATGCCAATAAATTCATCTGATACAGATTTTGTGTAAGCATAATCTTTCATCTGAATTTCGCCTTTCCGACTTTGTAAACTTCAATGCTCCCGCAGAAGAGTATTGTCGCCTTCGCTAACAGTCTGTTAATGAGGTCTCCGACCTTATAATAATTATTATCGGGTATACCTTTTAATTCTCAAATAAATTCATAAGCGATTGATAAATAAAGCTTAATTCTCAGAAAACGGATAAAAAGGTATTTTTTCTCAACAGAGAGGCGCTCTGCGGGTACTGCTCGTAAAGGCAGCCATGAAGGCATGAGATAAAAGCATAGGCGGGTTGAAACCATCCCTGATACTCCTTCATTTCGTGCTGACTGCATCCGTGCTTTCAACGAACCGGCACGGTACTCCCTGTCATCCATTCACAACACTATAGCCGGCGGAATCCGAGCTGACTACCTGTGGGTGCTAAGAAGGTTGCTCGCTATCAAGAGGCAGGTACCGAAACAGTGGGTTGAGCTGATTCAGGAGATGCGTCTGACACTCAAGTGGACCGCCAGCGGGTCAGCGCTACGAGCCCCCCCACCATGGACGACCACCTGACATCGCTTACACCGGAAGCCCGTTTACTCCACGGTTTCCAACGCATCCGGATAGTGTTGCTCAAGCAGCTCGTTCACAACCGCCAGGTTTTGGCCGAGCATTTTCAGCCCCAGCAGGCGTGTACGGCTGAACTTCGCGTCCTTGGGTACGAGGCGCAGAATATAGGCCGTGCGTTTACCCTGGTGCACATTCTCGGACTTGTGAAAGAAGGCATTGCAGAAAAGCAGCGCATCACCGGCATCGAGTGAAGGGGTTACTTTTATCCGCTCCAGGTAGTCGTACTCCTGCGGCGTGATTTGAAACGGGACGTGTTCCGGCACCGACGGGTCAACGATCCGTACCAGAGAGTGCAGCTGGTTCGCTTCGCGGATCAGCGATAACCGAACCGCCCCCTCCTCCATCACGATGGATAGCTGCCCGGAGCCTTCCTCCTGGACAGGTGTCAGTGGAATCCAGACCGTGAGCATGTCTTCCGGGTGCTCCATAAAACCGATGGAGTCAAAGTCGGTGTGGAACGGGAAGCCTTGATCGCTTGGTGTTTTCTCCAGGTAGAGGTCGGCCAGAATGCGGTAATCGGGTAACAGTTCCTCGATGGTCTCAACGATATTGAGTTCCTCATCACGGAACACCATCGGGCCATAAATGGCCTTGTTATAGATGTCGGCATACCAGGTCTCGCCATTTGGCATGGCGTCCAGTTTGGCCACCAGCTTCTGGCGTGTTTCTTCACTGAGAAGGCCGCGTATTATCTCACCATGGTGCGGCGAAATATTCTTCAAGAAATCAGGTCGCGCCGGCATGTGACCTCCCGTGTGTAGGCGGTGAACGTAAAGCTGACAGCCGAAACCACGCCAAGCACGATAGGAACCTCATGCGGTGCTTCAGCTGCCCCGTTTTCACTTTGACTTTGCGTGTTGGCGGTTGTTCCTGCAAATCAGACCAGCCACTCTGCTGCCATACTGAACACAACAGCAGGGGTTCGCTGAACGCGACGCCCTGCATTTGAAATGGTTATCAAAAGAGATGAATCAACACGATCAGTACATGGCCGACTTTATGGCCATCTTTCAATCGCTTGAACGCTGGGGGCCGGGGTCTGATGAGGATTCGCTCAGAGCATTGGAACAGGTGCCCGTAACCCCGACTCAGGTAGCGGATATCGGCTGTGGCAAGGGATTCGCCACCACGCTGCTGGCCGAGCATACCCGGGCGCAGATTATGGCGGTCGATAATGAAACGGGGGCACTGGATCAGTTGAATCAGCGCCTGAACGCTCTCGGGCTTGAGGATCGCGTCAGGACCACATGTGCGAGCATGACGGAGCTGCCCTTCCCGCCCGGCCATTTTGACCTGATATGGGCAGAAGCATCAGCCTACATCATGGGTGTCGAGAAGGCGCTGACAAGCTGGAAAACACTGCTGCAGCCACAGGGCTGTATGGTGATCAGTGACCTGGTGTGGCTGACCGATAGCCCCAGCCCGGCAGCGGTTGACTTCTGGCAGCAGGAATACCCCGATATGCAGACGGTTGCGGCACGGAAACGACAAATGCAGCAGACAGGATATCAGGTGATTGATCACTTCCCTCTTAGCCAGCAGGCATGGGTGAATTATTACGAGCCCCTGAAGGCGCGCGTGAATGCGTTAAAACCGCAAATGGCGGGCTCTCAGGCACTGGCAGATTGTGAGCGGGAGATTGCGCTCTATGAGCAGCACCTGGGGGAGTTTGGTTACGAGATGTTTATCCTGCAGCTGTAATGCTTTTGATACAATAGCGGCTCTATTCATCAAGATCAGCGAGAGAGATCATGGCCACCGCATCCGCCGTGCACATACTGGTAAAAACCGAAAAAGAGGCGCTGGATATTCTGGACCAGCTTAAGCGCGGCAAGAAGTTCGATGCGCTGGCAAAGCGCCATTCCATCTGCCCCTCCGGCAAGCGTGGCGGCGATCTGGGCGAGTTTCGCCGCGGCGATATGGTGAAAGCCTTTGATGACGTGGTGTTCAAGCGCCCCCTGTACAAGGTGCATGGGCCGATCAAAACCCGCTTTGGCTATCACCTGATCAAAACGCTGTATCGAAACCCCTGATAGCACTCCTGCTCGCTCTGCCTGTGCAAGTCACACCTGCCGCGGGGTAATGAACTCTCAGGTTATATGGACCTGACCGCTGAAGCCGCAGATATGGGCAACGTCTGCCAGGCTGGCATGTTTATCTTCCCGCAGAATCCGTATCGCCTGTGTGATCCTCAGGATGCGCTGATAGTGTTTAGGGGTCAGCGCTGCACGCTGGCAGCATCCTACTCCCGCACCAGAATCCGCAGCGCCACGCCTGCTGCGGCGGTGCGGTTCTCGACGCCCAGTGCGGGGTAGACCTGTTCCAGGTGCTTGTTCACCGTGCGCGGGCTCATGCCCAGAATCTCGCCGATCTCCTTGTTGGTCTTGCCGTTGGCAATCCAGTAGAGCACTTCGGCGGCGCGTGCGGTCAGATCCAGCTGATGCTGAAGCAGCACCGGGCCCGTGCCCCGCTGCTCGTCCACCAGCTTGAACAGGTAATCACCGTTGCTTTGATGGCTGAGCAGGCGCACCGACAGGGCATAATCCAGTCCTTTCAATGCCAGCTGGTCGTTCACGGCGGGCGCGCGGCGCAGCCAGTCGGCCAGTTGCGGCCTTAATGATGTCTCGATCCACAGCTCGTTGGCGTTGGCGCGCGAGAGCAGCGCATGGGTTTGCGGCGTGGCCCATTGCAGCAGGCCATCCGGCGCCACCGTCAGCAGGTGCTGCCCGGTGGTATCCAGCGCCGAGTGCGCACTCTGGGTCAGACGCGCGTTGTTCAGGTGTACCCTCATCCGTGCCAGCAGTTCGCTGGGATTGATCGGCTTGGTGAGGTAGTCCACGCCGCCCACATCCAGCCCGCGCACCACGTTCTCGGTTTCGGTCAGGCCGGTCATGAAGATCACCGGGATGGCGCAGAGGGCCGGATCCTGCTTGAGCGCTTCACAGGTGGCAAAGCCATCCATGTGCGGCATGACGGCATCCAGCAGAATGATATCCGGCTGCATGCGAGCGGCGATGCTGAGTGCCTGCCGCCCTTCCAGCGCCACCAGCACATCCATCCCCGCCTCTTCCAGCGCATCGTTGATCAGGCTGAGGGCATCGGGTGAGTCGTCCACCACCAGCACCAAATCGCGTTTTATGGCGTCTTCGGTCATTCCATTCGCTCCAGATACTTGGCCAGTTGGCCGAACTGCATGCGTTCGGCCAGTTGCTGCATGTAGCGCATGACGGCGTCATCCAGGGGGCCGGCCTGTTCCAGTTGCTGCATCGCTTCACGCACACCGCGCCGGTAGCCGATTTCGGCGCAGCCTTTCAGCTCGCGCAGCAACGGATGATCCGGCAGTGGGTTGTCAGGCTCGGCCTGAGTGGCAGTCACTTCAGCCGCAGGGGCTGCAGCGGCGGGCTGAACTGCGGGCAACCCAGCCTCCCGCTGCCAGTCCAGCTTCAGGTAGTGGCCGACCCGCTCAAGCAAGAGATGGTTGCTGATCGGTTTGACCAGGTAGTCGTCGTAGACGGCCTCGGCCGCTGGCTGTCGCCGCTGCTCCTGCACATCGGCAGACAGCATTAAAATCGGCACCTGATGCCCGCGGCTGCGCAGCTCCGAGGCCAGTGTCAGACCGTCCATGCCCGGCATGGAGATATCCAGCAGGAACAGGTCCGGCTGCGCACCCTCCACCAGCTTCAGGCAGGCTTCGGCGTCATGTGCTTCCAGAATGCGGAAGCCCAGCGGCATCAACAGATCAGACAGCAGCCCGCGCAGTATGGGGTCGTCATCGACGATACAGATCTGCTGTTGCCGCCCGCGGTAGCCCCGAATCGGTTTCTGTGGCTCTATGCGCGCCTGCTCTCCATCCACCCAGGGCAGCATCAGGGAGACACGGAAACAGCTTCCCTTGCCCGGTGTGCTTTCCACCTGCAGGTCTCCGCCCATGATATCGGTGAGAAGCTTGACGATAGTCAGCCCAAGCCCGGTGCCCGGCAGGTTGGGTGTGTCGGCGGTGCGTACCCGCTCGAAGGGGTCGAAGATCCGTTCCAGATGCGCGGCCTCAATCCCGATGCCCGTATCTTCGATACAGAACTCTGCCACCTGGTTGCGGTAGCGGATGCGGAAATGCACCTCCCCTGACGGGGTGTATTTGACCGCGTTGGAGAGCAGATTGATCAGGATCTGGCGCAGCCGTTTTTCGTCCGTCATCACCACGGCGGGCAGCCGGTCGGGCAACTCGCTGATAAAGCGCACCCGTTTCTGAGCGGCCTGAAAGCTGAACATCTGCTCCAGCTGGGTGATCAACTCCGGCAGAGCCACGGCGCCCCGGTTCAGCTCCAGCCGCCCGGCTTCGATGCGGGAGATATCCAGCAGACCCTCGATCAGGTCCGCCAGATATTGGCCGCTGCGATGGATGATCTTCAGCCCTTCCTGATCGCTGCGCGCCAGGTTGTCGCGCCCCTGCATGAGCTGGGCGTAGCCGATAATAGACTGCAGCGGCGTCCTCAGTTCGTGGCTGATGCCGGTCATGTAGCGGCTTTTCGCCTCACTGGCCCGTTCGGCCAGCTCCTTGGCCGCCTGCAGTTCGCGGTCGGTTTCCTCGTGCGCCTCGATCTCCTGCAGCAGTTTACGGGTCTGGCGGTTGGACTCCTGCTGCGCCACCACACGGCTCTCGTGTGCCAGCAGGAACAGCCAGGCCACCACACCCGATACGATCAACAGAATGAAGAACAGCGCCCAGAGCGCCTGCCCCAGCAGCGCAGCCCCTTCGGGCGTACCCGGGTCCATCTGGCGATATACCACCGCCAGCAGGCCGGCCAGCAGCAGGTTGATGCTCAGCAGAATGCCGAGAAAACGCCCCAGCCGTGAGTTGATCTTCTGTGCCAGCCGCCGCGGGAAGAACAGGTGCAGAAAGTCCACCATCTGACGTGAAAAGCGGGCATGCGGCTTACAGCTATCAAGACAGCGCGCGTCCAGCGAGCAGCACAGGGAACAGATGGCCAGATCATAGGCGGGACAAAAACTCAGGTCTTCGACCTCGAACAGGTTTTCGCACACACCGCACTGGCGCTGCTCGGCCGGGTTGGTGGTGATCCGCTCCAGCTCGGTATCACTGCGGGCGCGGTAGAAGCGCCCGCGGGTCAGCACGGCCAGCAGCGGCATCATCACGAAACAGCTGCCCAGACTGATGAAATGGCTGAGGGTGCGTGCTTCCTCCCCCATCACGCCCAGATACGCCAGCAGACCAGTCAGAACGGCCGTGGCCATGGAGCCGACCCCGACCGGGTTGACGTCATACAGCCGCGCGCGCTTGAACTCCACGCCCGGCGGGCTCAGCCCCAGTGGCTTGTTGATCATCAGTTCGGCCGATACCGACCCCAGCCAGCTCACGGCCACGATGGCAAAGACACCCAGAATCGCTTCCAGCGCTTCGTAGATGCCAAGCTCCATCAGAATCAGCGCGATCACCACATTGAACACCAGCCAGACCACGCGACCGGGGTGGCTGTGGGTCAGGCGGGAAAAGAAGTTGGACCAGGCGATGGAGCCGGCATAGGCGTTGGTCACGTTGATCTTCATCTGGGAGATGATCACCATCACGCCCGCCAGCAGCAGCGCCAGCCCGTCCGAGTGGGTCAGGTAGCCAAATACCCGCTGATACATCAGGGTCGGGTCGGTCGCCACCGCGAATGCCGCGCCTTCGGTCATGGCGATGTAGGCCAGAAAGGAGCCCAGCAGCATTTTGATCATGCCGATCAACACCCAGCCGGGGCCCGCCAGCACCAGCCAGAACCACCAGCGTTTGCGATTCGCCGCTGTCTTCTCGGGCATGAAGCGAAGATAGTCCACCTGCTCGCCGATCTGCGCCACCATGGCAAAAAACACGGACGCCGCCGCACCGAACACCACCAGGTTGAACGAGTCACCCGCCTCAACGCCGGCCGGAGTAAAACCGGTCCAGCCGGTGTAGGCCGCCGATTCATGCACGATGACCACCCCCAGTGCGCTCACCTGCAGAATCAGCCAGAGCGGCTGGGTGCCGAGCTGGAAGCGGCTGATCGCCGTGATGCCGTGGGTTACGATGGGAATTACCGCCAGTGCGCTGAGCAGATAACCCAGCGCCAGTGGAATGCCGAACAAGGCCCTCAGGGCCGCGGCCAGAATCGCCGCCTCGATGGCGAAGAAGATAAAGGTGAAACTGGCATAGATCAGCGAGGTGATGGTCGAGCCCAGATAACCAAAGCCCGCGCCGCGTGTGAGTAGATCGATATCCAGCCCGTTGCGGGCAGCATGGTAGACAATGGGCAACCCGGTCACAAAGAACAGGGTGCAGACCACCAGCATGGCGATCAGGGTGTTGGTAAAGCCATAGGTCAGGGTGACGGCCGCCGCAATGCTTTCCAGCGCCAGAAACGCGGTGGCACCCAGAGCGGTCATGGCCACCCGCTCGATGCTCATCTTGCGCCCCTGACGGGCGGTAAAGCGCAGGGCGTAATCTTCCAGTGTCTGGTCCGCCACCCACTTGTTGTAGCGCCGGCGAACCTTATAGATCCGTTGGGATGCACCCATATTGACTGCTCTGCCTCACAAAACGCACCCTAATAGAGCACGCACACCTGCTCCCGGGAAAGACGCACCACAATCGGGCACTCCCGTCTGATAAAGCGGCCTGACAAGGCCGTGGCAGAGAGTCATTAGCAGTATATGTGCCAGTACGGCAGATCAGCGGTAGTGAATCGGGCAGCTCGAGAAAACCACGGGGCGATGGGCCGCCACGCGTACACCCAGACGTTCGCCGTTGGGATAGCGTTTCAGTCCCTGCTCCATCACTTCCACTTCGCGGCCGTTCTCCAGCCGCACGCGGTAGGCGGTAAGGTTGCCCTGAAATTCGGAGCTGAGGATTTCCCCCGGCACTCCGCCTTCACGGCTCAGGTAGAGATCGCCCGGACGCAGGAAAAGCTGAACATCGCAGCCGGCGTCGACGCCCAGCGGCTCGGCAAATTCCAGTGCACCCAGCTCTGTCTCGACGGCAAGACCTTCATTTACTCGGCCGTTGAACAGCTCGCCCTTGCCCACAAAGGCGGCGACCTCGGGGCTGACGGGCTGGTAATACAGGTCTTCCGGGGTGCCCCACTGCTGTACGCGACCGGCAGACAGAATGCCGATGCTGTCACTGATGGTGAACGCTTCCTGCTGGTCATGGGTCACCATGATGGCGGCGATGCCACGGCGCTTGAGGATGTCGCGCACTTCCTGCGAGAGCTGGCGACGCAGGTCCGTATCCAGATTGGAGAAAGGCTCGTCCATCAGCAGCAGGCGCGGATTGGGTGCCAGTGCGCGAGCCAGGGCCACACGCTGCTGCTGGCCGCCGGACAGTTCGTGCGGGTAGCGTTCGCTCAGATCCGGCAGTTCTACAAGCTCAAGCACTTCGCTGACCCGCTGGCGTTTTTCCTGACGGCTCAGGCCATTCAGGCCAAAGGCGATGTTGTCGGCGATGCTCAGGTGCGGAAAGAGCGCATAGTCCTGAAACACCATGCCCATGCCGCGCTTTTCCGGCGGGACTACGTGACTGGCGTCACTGATGGTCTGCTCGCCCAACATGATGGTGCCGTCCTGAGGCGTGATGAAACCGGCGATGGCGCGCAGTACGGTGGTCTTGCCGCAGCCACTGGGGCCCAACAAACAGGCGATCTCCCCTTCGGCGATGGCGAGGTTGACCCCTGCCAGCACTGTCTGGGATTGATACGCACATTTGAGACCTTCAATACTGAGCAAAGCTGCCATGCTGTCCTCGGGACGAAAGAATTGCGGGCGACTATGATAATTGAAAACGATTCTCAGATCATCCAAGAGATGCCCGAAAACGGTGCCAATCAAACGCGGGGCCGGGGTCGGTCTTGCGTCCCGGTGCAATATGCTCATGGCCGGTAATCCGCTCCGGCGTCAGACCGGGGTAATACGCCAGCAGCGCACGGGTCACCGCTGACAGCACCTGGTACTGCGCATCGGTATAGGGGGTGTCATCCGTGCCTTCCAGTTCGATGCCGATGGCAAAGTCGTTACAGGCTTCACGCCCGTCAAAGCAGGACTGCCCGGCATGCCAGGCGCGGCGATCAAAGGGCACGAACTGAATCATTCGTCCGTCCCGTTCGATCAGCAGGTGTGCCGATACCTCCATGCCCTCGATTTCACGAAAGAAGGGGTGCGCCTCGGGATCAAGCCGGTTGGTAAACAGCTCGGCCACATGGCCTCCGCCAAACTGCCCCGGTGGCAGGCTGATGTTGTGAATCACCAGCAGCGAGACTTCACCTTCGGGCCGCTCGTTGCAGTTGGGAGATGGCACGTATTCGGCTTCGCGAATGCGGTGCTGTTCAATCTGAATGCTGAGGTGCTGCGGCATACTATCGTGGGTCGATTTCCGTTAAAATGCGCGCTCCATAGTACATCAAAGGGACAGGCCCGCCATCATGCTGACGCTGACCGAACTCAAACCGATCGTGGAAGAAAACGTGCGCACCGCACTGGACGAGGATGTGGGCAACGGCGATATCACCGCCGAGCTGATTCCGGCCAGCGACCACAAGCGTGCCCGCGTGATTTCACGCCAGACGGCTGTTGTCTGCGGACAGGCCTGGGTAGACGAGGTATTCCGCCAGGTCGACCCCAGTGTGAAGGTCCAGTGGCTGGTGAAGGATGGCGATCTGGTTGAGCGCGATCAGGTGCTGTTCCGTCTGGAAGGTTCGGCCCGTTCCCTGCTGACCGGTGAGCGTGCGGCGTTGAACTTACTGCAGACCCTGTCCGGTACCGCCACCCTGAGCCATGAGTACGCCCAGCGCGTTGCCGATACCCCCGTCACGCTGCTCGATACACGCAAGACCATCCCGGGCCTGCGCATGGCCCAGAAGTACGCCGTCAGCTGCGGTGGCTGCTCCAACCACCGTATCGGCCTGTATGACGCCTTCCTGATCAAGGAAAACCACATCATGGCCTGTGGCGGCATTGAGCAGGCCATTGCAACGGCGCGCAAGAATCATCCGGGCAAGCCGGTGGAGATCGAGGTCGAAACCGAGGAACAGCTTGAGCGTGCACTGGTCGCCGGTGCCGATATCGTGATGCTGGACAACTTCAGCCCGGAACGCATGGTCGCTGCCGTGAAGCAGACCGCCGGCCGCGCCAAACTGGAAGCCTCCGGCAACATCACCGACGAAACCCTGATGGACTACGCCAACACCGGCGTCGATTACATCTCCATCGGCGCACTGACCAAGCACTGCCGCGCGGTGGATCTGTCCATGCGGATTATTGAAGACTGAAGTTTGCTGGTGGAACGGATTAGCGTGGGAGGCCAGTCCACTGGACTGGCCGATCTAACTAATCACCACCACGCCGAAATGGCCGCAACACCCTGCGCCCCGTGCGCACGCGCTGAAGCAAGATCCTCTTCGCCCAGCCCGCCCAGAGCGTAGACCGGCAGGGTGGCTTCCGACACCCACTCCGCAAATTGCTTCCAACCCAGTACCGGTGCTCCCGGGTGCGAGGCCGTGGCCTGCACGGGTGATAGCGTAATGAAGTCGACACCCTTCTCTTGTGCCATTCGGATCTGCTCCGGGCTGTGGCAGGATGCACTGAGCCAGCGGCCATTGAAGGCGCTGCGTTCAGTCAGGGCTTCAAGGCGCTCAGATGTCAGGTGCAGGTGCTCCGCCCCCAGCGCATTGGCCTGCTCCACTGAGGTATTCACCCCCAGACAGGCCCCCTGCTGCTGACACAGAGGCAGCAACTGCCGGTAGAGCGTGGCAAAGTCGGCGTCCTTGAGCGTCTTGGCCCTCAACATCAGGTGACGAATACCGCCCTCCAGCGCCGAGCGCACACGCACCTCATAGTCCGTGGGGTCAGCTGCCTCTCCGGTGATCAGCAGCCGTTCCGGCAGCTGTGCCGCCGCCACGATCGGCGCATTGGCCGCCGGGAAAGCATAATCGTCGAGGGCTTCCGGCGCGACCCAGCGCACCGGTTGGCCTTCGGCCCCATGCGCCTCACCCTCAAAGCCATCCACTTCCCATACATCCAGCAACACGGATTTATCGGGATAGTGGTGAGGAATCAGGATCAACGGGCGGGACGAGGTGACTTGGATGCCCAGCTCCTCCTGCAGTTCACGGGCCAGCGCGTCGGCCACCGGTTCACCCGGCTCGACCTTGCCACCCGGAAACTCCCAGAGGCCGCCCTGGTGCTTATCGTCAGGGCGGCGGGCAATCAAAATACGACCGCGGCGGTCACGAATGACGGCCGCGGCAACATGGATCAATTTGGACATATCAGTGTGAACAGATCAGCTGCGGTAGTCCGCGTTGATGCTGACGTAATCGTGTGACAGGTCGGTGGTCCAGACACGCTCGGTGACCTGACCGCGGTTGAGCACCACACGGATCAGGATCTCTTCGCCATCCATGACCGCCTGCCCGGCTTCTTCGGTATAGCTGGCAGCTCGACCACCGTTCTCGACGATGCAGATATCGTTCAGGTAGATCTGCAGTGCATCCAGATCCAGGTTGTCGATGCCGGCACGGCCAACACAGGCCAGGATACGGCCCCAGTTCGGGTCACAGGCAAAGAGTGCGGTTTTCACCAGCGGCGAATGGGCGATGGTGTAGGCCACATCCAGTGCTTCCGGACTGGTGCCGGCTGATTCGACGCGGACTTCGACAAACTTGGTCGCACCCTCACCGTCTCGCACGATTGCCTGAGCCAAATCGAGCATGACGCGCTCGAGTGCTTCGGTGAAGAGCGCTGCCAACTCGTAGTCGGAGCCGTCGATACGCACGCCGCTGGCACCGGTGGCCACCAGCATGCAGGAATCGTTGGTGGAGGTATCGCCATCCACGGTGATGCGATTGAAGGACTTGTCCGCCACCTTGCTCAGCCACTGCTGCAGCAGTTCCTGTGGAATCTCAGCATCGGTCGCCACGTAACCCAGCATGGTCGCCATGTTGGGCATGATCATGCCGGAGCCTTTGGAGATACCGGTCAGGGTGATGGTCTTGCCCTGGTATTCGATCTTCTCACTGGCGGCCTTGGGACGAGTGTCAGTTGTCATGATGCCCCAGGCGGCCTGGTCCCAGTTGTCCTCGGACAGGTCAGCCTTGGCGGCATCCAGCGCGTTGACGATCTTTTCGACCGGCAGCGGCTCGCCGATCACACCGGTGGAAAACGGCAGTACCGCTTCAACCGGCACACGGCAACGCTCGGCTACGGCTTCACAGCAGGCCATGGCATCTTTCATGCCCTGCTCACCGGTGCCTGCGTTGGCATTACCGGTGTTAGTCAGCAGGTAGCGTGCAGGCGAGGTGGCCAGATTCTGCTTGCAGATGCGTACCGGCGCGGCACAGAAGGCGTTCAGCGTGAACACACCGGCAACGGCGCTGCCTTCGGCCAGTTCCATCAGAACCACATCACGTCGGCCCGGCTTTTTGATCCCCGCCGACGCGATCCCCAGCCGAAAACCTGAAACCGGATGTAATGGGGGCAAAGTACCCGGACCTACTGCCATGATGCTGTTTTCCTTTCGTTCAAATGTAAGGTTTAACTGATTTTGCCGTGGCAATGCTTGTATTTCTTGCCCGAGCCACAGGGGCAAGGATCGTTGCGACCGACCTTCGGGGTCTGACGCTTGAACGGCTCGGCATTCTCCGCCTGCTCACCCTGCTCGGCCTCGGCAGTGCCTTCTTCGCCCATGCCACTGGTCTGGGCATGCTCGAAGTTCATTTTCTGGCGTTCTGCCTGCGCGCGGCGCTCTTCTTCCATGCGTTCCACTTCTTCAGGCTGACGGACCTGCACGTGGCTCAGGATACGCACAACATCGCGCTTGATGTTTTCCAGCAGGTCCTGAAACAGGCTGAACGCTTCGCGCTTGTATTCCTGCTTGGGGTTCTTCTGCGCATAACCGCGCAGGTGGATCCCCTGACGCAGCAGATCCATGGTCTGCAGATGCTCTTTCCAGAGGGTATCCAGTACCTGCAGCATCACCTGCTTCTCAAAGGTACGCAGGGTTTCAGCACCGGCCGCGTCTTCCTTGGCCTGGTAGGCCGCCAGAATCTCGCCACGGATCTTCTCGCGCAGCGTTTCTTCGTGCAGGCTGTCGTCTTCATCCAGCCACTGCTGAACCGGCAGCTTCAAGGCGAACTCGCTTTCCAGCGCCTTCTCCAGTGCCGGCACATCCCACATCTCTTCCAGGCTCTGCGGCGGAATATGCTCGCTGATGGTGCTCTCGATCACTTCGTCACGCACGGAGGCAATGGTCTCGGAGATATCATCCGCTGCCATCACTTCGTTACGCTGATCGTAAATCACGCTACGCTGATCGTTGGCGACATCGTCATACTCGAGCAATGTCTTACGAATATCGAAGTTACGGCCTTCTACCTTGCGCTGCGCCTTTTCGATCGCGTTGGTCACCATCTTGTGCTCGATGGCTTCGCCCTTCTCCATGCCCAGAGCCTGCATGAACTGACGCACGCGCTCGGAAGCGAAGATACGCATCAGGTCATCTTCCAGTGACAGGAAGAAGCGTGAAGAACCCGGGTCACCCTGACGACCGGCACGGCCACGCAGCTGGTTATCGATACGGCGGGATTCGTGACGCTCGGTACCGATGATGTGCAGACCACCGGCCTCGATCACCTTGTCGTGACGCTCGCGCCATTCACGCACTGCTTCGTCCACTTCCGCCTGACTGCTGTCGGCAGACATGGCTTCCAGCTCGGCTTCCAGCTTGCCGCCCAGCTTGATGTCGGTACCACGGCCCGCCATGTTGGTGGCGATGGTGATCGCACCGGGGCGACCCGCTTCAGCGATGATTTCCGCTTCGCGGCCGTGATTCTTGGCGTTCAGTACGTTATGCGGAATTTTTTCCTTGTTCAGCAGCGCTGCCAGCAGCTCGGAAGACTCCACGGAGGCGGTACCCACCAGAACCGGACGGTTGTGCTCACGGCAGTAACGGATCTCCTTGACGATCGCCTGATACTTCTCCTCCATAGTGAGGAAGATGATGTCGTTGTAGTCCTTACGCTGAATCGGGCGGTTGGTCGGAATCACCACCACGTCGAGGCCGTAGATCTGGCGCAGCTCGAACGCTTCGGTATCAGCGGTACCGGTCATGCCGGACAGCTTTTCGTACAGGCGGAAATAGTTCTGGAAGGTGGTGGATGCCAGAGTCTGGCTTTCCATCTGGATCTGAACGCCTTCCTTCGCTTCCACCGCCTGATGCAGACCTTCGGACCAGCGACGACCCGGCATGATACGGCCGGTGTGTTCATCAACGATCACGATCTGACCGTTCTGAATGATGTAGTCCTTGTCACGCTGGAACAGGTAATGGGCGCGCAAACCGGCCAGCACATGGTGCAGCAGGTTCAGGTTCTGCGGCGCATAGAGGCTCTCGCCTTCTTCCAGCATGCCGTGTTCGATCAGCAGGTCTTCCACCAGCTGGTGACCAGCTTCGGTCAGCTCAACCGTGCGGTTTTTCTCGTCGACCACAAAGTGCTCATCGATCACCTGCTCGGGATCCTTCGGATCGATCTCGCCATGGAACTGCTGCAGGCTCGGGATCAGCTGGTTGATCTTGTGGTAGGTGGCGGAGCTGTCTTCAGCCGGACCGGAGATGATCAACGGAGTACGTGCTTCGTCGATCAGGATGGAGTCGACCTCATCCACCACGGCAAAGTGGAAATCGCGCTGCACCTTGTCGTTGATGCTGAACGCCATGTTGTCGCGCAGGTAATCAAACCCGAACTCGTTGTTGGTGCCGTAGGTGATGTCCGAGGCATAGGCCGCGCGCTTGGACTCGGGATCCTGACCGGAGAACACCACGCCCACGCTCAGCCCCAGTGATTCATACAGGGGACGCATCCAGTCGGCGTCACGCTGGGCCAGATAGTCGTTCACGGTTACCACGTGCACACCCTTGGCCGGCAGCGCATTGAGGTAAACCGCCAGTGTCGCCACCAGTGTCTTACCTTCACCGGTCTTCATCTCGGCGACCTTGCCGTCATGCAGCACCATGCCACCGATCAACTGGACATCGAAGTGACGCATGCCCATCACGCGCTTGGACGCTTCACGAACGGCAGCAAAGGCTTCGGGCAGCAGTTTGTCGAGTGATTCCCCCTGTTCAAGCCGTTCACGGAACTCGGCAGTTTTCCCCTTCAGCTCGTCATCCGACAGGGCCTCAAAGGCACTTTCCATTTCGTTGATCTGCTTGACGACCTTACCCAGTCGTTTCAGCTCACGATCGTTTTTACTTCCCAGAATCTTCTTGAACAGTGAGGTCAGCATAATTCGACTTTTAACCGGTTGAATGCAAAGGATGGTCGCCTCAGGTGGCGGGAATCCCTTGCCAGAAAAATGAATACAACATTCTACCTGTATTGGGGCGAATAATTGAATGTCAATGAGGCAGAAATTTGACCTGAGGCGGGGCTGGGGCATATCGGACCCATATAACGAAAAAAGCCAGCTTTTCAGCTGGCTTTCAACGCAGATCGGATCAAACGGCCGCGACCGGACGGTGGTAGGAAATCGGCACTTCCTCTGACTGCTCGTCAAAGGTCACCACTTCCCAGGCATCTTCCTCGGCCAGCAATTTGCGCAACAGCGTGTTGTTCAGGTAATGGCCCGACTTGTAGCCGTAGAACTCGCCGATCAGGCTCTTGCCCAGCAGGTACAAGTCACCCACGGCATCCAGAATCTTGTGCTTCACGAATTCGTCTTCGTAGCGCAGGCCGTCGTCGTTCAGGATCTTGTAGTCATCCACGACGATGGCATTCTCAAAGCTGCCACCCAGCGCCAGGTTCTGAGAACGCAGGTACTCGATATCGCGCATGAAACCGAAGGTACGCGCACGGCTCACTTCCTTCACGAAAGAGGTGCTGGAGAAGTCCAGAACCGCTTCCATGTTGCGGCCTTCAAACGCCGGATGATCAAACTCGATGCAGAAACCGACCTTGAAACCGTTGAACGGCTTGAAGGTGGCGGTTTTGCCTTCGTGGCTGACAGAGACTTCACGCTTGATGCGGATGAACTGCTTGGGCGCTTCCTGTTCCGCAATGCCGGCTGACTGCACCAGGAAAACGAACGGCGCGGCACTGCCGTCCATGATCGGCACTTCTTCAGCACTCAATTCGATGTACGCATTGTCGATGCCAAGGCCCGCCAGCGCGGACAGCAGATGCTCAACCGTCGCGACGCGAACGCCGTCCAGGGTCAGGTTGGTCGACAGTGTTGTATCGGACACATAGTCCGCACGTGCCTCAATCTCGAACACCGGGTCCAGATCTACACGTCGGAAAACAATGCCGGTATTGATCGGCGCCGGCTTGAGGGTCAGGTACACCTTCTGACCGGTGTGAAGCCCGATACCTGTTGCCTTGATGCTGTTCTTAAGAGTGCGCTGTTTGATCATCCGCTATGCCAACCTGAAACGTGCAAAAAATATCATGGCATTGTAACAAGTATTTGACACCTGCTTCAATCCGCTATCCACCCTGCCGGTGCCGTCAGTCAGCCTGACGGCGCAGGAAGGTCGGAATATCCAGACTGCCATAATCGTCATCACGACCTGTCTGCTCAGACGACTTGTCCTGGCGCGGCTTGTCGACCAGTGCTTCTTCACGCTGGCGGCGCAGAATGGTCGGCAGTTCGATATCGTCCAGGTTCATGGCGCTGTCTTTCTGCGGCTCAGATTTTTCCTGAGCACGCCCCTCAACCACGGACATGCCCTGGCTGCGCGCACGGTCCAGACCGGTTGCAACCACGGTCACCTTGATCTCTTCGCCCAGTGTCGGGTCGATCACGGTGCCCACGACGATGGTGGCGTCTTCGTCCGCATACTGCTCAACAATGTTACCCACTTCGGAGAACTCACCCAGGCTCAGGTCTTCACCGGCCGCGATGTTCACCAGAATACCGCTGGCACCGCGCAGGTCGATGTCCTCCAGCAGCGGGCTCTTGATGGCCGCTTCAGCCGCTTCCTCGGCACGGTTGTCACCCTTGGCAACGGCACTGCCCATCATCGCCATGCCCATTTCGGACATCACGGTGCGCACGTCGGCAAAGTCCACGTTGATCATGCCCGGACGGGTAATCAGATCTGCGATCCCCTGCACGGCGCCCTTGAGCACGTCGTTGGCCGCACTGAAGGCATTGACCAGGCTGCAGTTCTTGCCCAGTACCTGCATCAGCTTTTCATTCGGGATGATGATCAGGGAATCAACCGCCTCGCGCAGCTCGGAAATGCCCTCTTCGGCAATTTTCATGCGCTTGCGCCCCTCGAACGGGAACGGGCGGGTGACGACCGCTACGGTCAGAATGCCCATTTCACGCGCCACCTCGGCCACGATCGGGGCAGCACCGGTACCGGTACCCCCGCCCATGCCGGCGGTGATGAACACCATGTCCGCGCCGGACAGGCTTTCCGCAATACGCTCACGATCCTCAATCGCGGCCTGGCGACCGATGGTCGGGTTGGCGCCCGCCCCCAGTCCCTTGGTCAGGTCCCCCCCGATGTGCAGAGCGGTACGGGCCGCATTACGGCTCAACGCCTGAGCATCGGTGTTGGCACAGATGAATTCCACGCCTTCGACCTCGCGGTCCACCATGTATTGCACGGCGTTGCCGCCGCCTCCGCCCACGCCAATCACCTTGATCAGGGCGCTCTGAGTTACACTCTCGACCAGTTCAAACATATTTTCCTCCTCTCCGGACGCCTGCCACTACCTTCCGGCGTACCGGCGACTAACTATCAGTTGAGTTTGTCAGAAGTTGCCCTGCAACCACTCCTTGAATCGTTTTAAATATTCCGCCGGTTTAATACGCTCCCGACGGGGTTCTTCCAGTGCAACCAGCTCTTTTGATGAAGCTTCAGCTGCAATCGGTGCCATCGGCACCTCATGGTCCTGACGTGCGTAGTGCAGCAACCCGATGCTGGTGGCATAGATGGGGTTGCTCAACTGCGCTTCCATTCCGCGAATACCCTGCGGCTTGGCCAGCCGAACCGGCATGTGGAAAATCTCCT
Source organism: Marinobacterium alkalitolerans (assembly GCF_017776525.1). GTDB lineage: Bacteria > Pseudomonadota > Gammaproteobacteria > Pseudomonadales > Balneatricaceae > Marinobacterium > Marinobacterium alkalitolerans. The sequence goes on along the minus strand of NZ_JACVEW010000002.1, from coordinate 200,960 downwards.
CAGCCAGCTCAACAGCGCCTTCCATCTTGGCGGTGCCACCGGTCAACACGATGCCCGCAGCAACCAGGTCCTCAAACCCGCTGCGACGCAGTTCGGCCTGAACCAGCGTGAACAGCTCATCGTAACGCGGTTCAACCACCTCAGCCAGCGCCTGTCGCGACAGGTCTCGGGCCGGGCGGTCACCCACGCTGGGTACCTTGATCATCTCGTCTGCTCGCGCCAGCTGGGCCAGCGCACAGGCGTATTTGATCTTGATCTGTTCCGCATGCTGGCTCGGCGTCCGCAGCGCCATGGCGATATCGTTGGTGACCTGATCGCCCGCGATGGGTATCACCGCCGTATGTCGGATGGAGCCACCGGTAAAGACAGCGATATCCGTGGTGCCACCGCCGATATCGACGATGCAGACACCCAGGTCCTTCTCGTCATCGGTCAGCACCGAGAAGCTGGACGCCAGCTGTTCCAGCACCACGGCATCCACTTCCAGACCACAGCGGCGGATGCACTTTTCGATGTTCTGGATCGCATTGGTAGCACCTGTCACCAGGTGCACCTTGGCTTCCAGTCGCACACCGGACATGCCCAGCGGCTCCTTGATGCCTTCCTGGTTATCGATCAGATACTCCTGCGGCAAAATGTGCAGGATTTTCTGGTCGGCCGGGATCGCCACAGCGCGCGCAGCGTCGATCACCCGCTCCAGGTCATACTCCGAGACTTCACGGTCACGCACGGCCACGATGCCGTGTGAGTTCAGGCTATTGATGTGGCTGCCCGCGATACCCACGGTAACGCCGTGCACCTTGCAGCCTGCCATGAGCTCGGCTTCTTCCACCGCGCGCTGGATGGAGCTGACCGTGGATTCGATGTTGACCACCACACCACGCTTCAGCCCACGGGACGGGTGTGACCCGACCCCCACAATCTCGATGGTGCCCTGCGGCGTCAGTTCCCCGACCAGGCACACCACCTTTGAGGTACCGATATCGAGTGCAACGATCATGTTGCCTGCCATATCGTCATTAACCTGCATGCTCTTGTCCTGTCTCTGCGCGCCAGCTAACGGCAACGCCATTGGTATAACGAATATCGACCTGCTCTATGCGTGCGGCATCCGCCGCCAGACGCGTGCGATAAATCTGCAAAAAGCGTTTCAGGCGCGGCACCAGCTGCTCCCGGCCCGCGACGACACGAATGCCGTTATCCAGCTCCAGTGTCCAGGCCCCGCGCGTTTCCAGCATCAAACCGGTCAGGCGCAAGCCTGCAGCCGAAAACATCCGGTTCAGGTCATGAAACTGCTGCATGATGCGAACGGTTTCATGTGCCGGCCCGCTCAGCCGCGGCAGGCTGGCATACTCGGGCTTCAGCCTTGGCCAGAAAATATCGCCCTGATGATTCAGAAGGCCCTTGTCACCCCAGCGGGCCACCGGCACTTCCTCCTCCAGCTCGACTTCCAGCGCCGGCGGCCATTCACGGCGCAGCCGGGCACTGTGAATCCAGGGATCTTCCACCAGTTCACGCTGCAAACCGGCCAGATCCAGTTCAAGCAGAGGCCGGTTCAGCCCTGCCGCTACCCGTTCGGCCACCGCCACCTTGTCCAGATGACGCGTGGCACCGGCTACCCGAACTTCCGCCACCGGACGGTTAAGCCAGCGCCAAAACTCCATCGCCATGGAGCTGCCAATGCCCAGAAATACGACGAGCAGCGTCAGTACCACTACGGTGTTCCAGTAGCGGTCCAATCCTTGCGGATTCATGTCGCTGCTCATGTTCATGTTCAGCCCTCAACCGTCGCCAGAATGCGCAGCACCAGGTCTTCAAACGAAAGCCCTGATTCACGTGCCGCCATTGGGACCAGACTGTGGTCCGTCATGCCCGGTGCCGTATTCACTTCCAGCAACTGGAACTGACCATTGGCATCCATCATGGCGTCAACCCGACCCCAGCCACGGCAGCCCGCCACCTGAAACGCCTGCAGAGCCAAGCCCTGCAGGGTTTCGGTCTGACGCTCCGTCAGGCCGGTATCAAAGTGATAGTGCGTATCACCGGCCTGATACTTGGCGTCGAAGTCATAAAAATCATGCGGTGTCTCCAGTCGAATTACCGGCAACGCCCGATCATCCAGCAAGGAAATGGTGAACTCGGGGCCGTTAACCCACTGCTCTGCCAGTACCGAACTGTCATACTCGCGTGCCGCACGATAGGCCGACTCCAGCTCTTCCAGGTTGCGTACCTTGCTCATGCCGATGCTGGAACCTTCATGCGCCGGCTTCACCATCATCGGGTAGCCCAGTCGCTGCTCGACACCTTTCAGGTCCACAGTGTCATCCAGGACCGCAAAGGCGGGTGTCGGCAAACCGGCCCCCTGCCAGAGCTGCTTGCAGCGCAGCTTGTCCATGCCCAGCGCTGAGGCAGCCACACCGCTGCCGGTGTAGGGCTTGCCCATCATTTCCAGCACGCCCTGAATGGTGCCGTCTTCACCGCCACGGCCGTGAAGGATCAGGAAAGCCCGGTCAAACTGCGCTTCCAGAAGCTGTGCAATCGGCTCCTTGCCGTCTGCCCCCAGATCAATCGCAAAAGCATCCACGCCGGCACTGAGCAGGCCCTTCAACACCTGTGCACCGCTGCGCAGCGAGATTTCGCGCTCGGCGGAGGTACCGCCCATGATGACGGCCACGCGGCCAAAAGCGGTCGGTTGCATTGAGTTACTCATCGCCCGCCTCCTCTGCAGCACGCAGCAACGACGTATTTTTCAGTGTGTGCGCCAGCGTGGTGATATTGCCGGCACCCTGCGTCAGCAGAAGGTCGCCGGGCTGCAGCACGTTGCGCAGAATATCTGCCACCTGCTCGGGCCCCTCGACAAAGACCGGCTCCACTCCGCGCTGACGAATGCTGCGACACATGCTGCGTGCATCAGCCCCCGGGATCGGCTCTTCACCGGCCGGATAGACCTCCATCAACAGCAGCAGATCGACCTCCGACAGCACCTGCACGAAGTCTTCATACAGATCACGCGTGCGGGTGTAGCGGTGCGGCTGATGAATCATGACCAGACGCCGCTCCGGCCAGCCTTCACGCACCGCCTTGATTACGGCCTGCACTTCGGTCGGGTGGTGACCGTAGTCATCCACCAGCGTCACGCTGCCACCGTCTACCGGCAGCTCACCCAGCACCTGGAAGCGACGGCCTACGCCCTCGAATTTTTCCAGTGCGCGCTCAATGGCGCGATCATCAATCCCTTCATCCGATGCCACGGCGATACAGGCCAGCGCATTGAGCACGTTGTGACGGCCCGGCATGTTGAGGCAGACACTCAAAGTGCTCTGCTGCCCGGGACGCTCCACCTTGAAGCAGGTTTTCATGCCGTTCTGTTCAACGTCGACCGCGCGGTAATCAGCACCTTCATGGAAGCCGTAGGTCACTACCGGTCGGCTGACCTCCGGCAGGATCTCGCGAACCACCGGATCATCAGTACAGAGCACGGCCAGACCGTAAAACGGCAGGTTGTGCAGGAAGTTGACGAAGGTCTGCTTCAACTTGCCGAAATCGCCACCGTAGGTATCCATGTGGTCGGCATCGATATTGGTCACGATTGCGACCATCGGCTGCAGATGCAGGAAGGAAGCATCGCTCTCGTCAGCCTCTGCCACCAGGTAGCGGCTGCCACCGAGCTGCGCGTTGGTACCGGCGCTGTTCAGGCGGCCACCGATCACGAAGGTGGGGTCCAGATCCGCTTCAGCCATGATGGAGGCCATCAGGCTGGTCGTCGTTGTTTTGCCATGAGTGCCGGCAACCGCGATGCCGTGACGGTAGCGCATCAGCTCTGCCAGCATCTCGGCGCGGCGTACCACCGGGGTACGGTTTTCCCGTGCCGCTGCCACTTCAGGGTTGTCCTGCTTGACCGCAGTTGAAGTCACCACCACATCCGCACGTGCAACGTTGGCTTCGGCATGGCCGATAAAGATCTCGGCACCCAGCGACTCAAGACGATCCGTCGTCGCCGAGGGGCGGATGTCGGAGCCGGAGATGTCATACCCCTGGTTCAGCAGCACTTCGGCGATGCCACACATGCCAACGCCGCCGATTCCGACGAAATGGATACGGCGAATACGGCGCATCTCCGGCACTTCGTAGACTGTTACACTGCGGTTTTCCGCTTTCACTTCATAACCTCCAGGCAGACCTGTGCCACTCTGTCACCGGCGTCAGGGCGCGCCTGTTCACGCGCACGCTCTGCCATCATCAATAATTCGTTTCGGTTGTTCAGTTCAGTCAGAACGGTTGCCAGTCGCTCGGCATCCAGTTCGGACTGCTGTATCAGGCGCGCGGCGCCCTGTTGCTCCATATGCCGGGCATTCGCCGTCTGGTGATCGTCAACGGCATGCGGAAACGGCACAAACACGGCCGGCAGCCCCGCTATTTCAATTTCACTGACCGTCAGCGCACCTGCGCGGCACAACACCAGATCGGCCCACTCATAGGCCCGATCCATGCGATCGATAAAAGGCACAACACTGGCCTCAATCCCGGCTTCGGCATAGGCCGATTGCGTGGCCTCGAGATGCTGCCTGCCGGTTTGGTGCCACACCTGAGGACGAACTTCCTCCGGGATGCGGGCCAGTGCCTGCGGCAGAATACGATTGATCGCCAGCGCACCGAGACTGCCACCCACCACCAGCAGACGAATCGGCCCTTCACGACCGGCATAACGCTCCGCCGGCGGGGCCAGATTCAAAATCGGACCACGTACCGGGTTGCCGGTAGTTTCAACCCCGGTGCGCCCTTCAAACGCTTGCGGGAATGCCTGCAGCACACGACGGGCCAGCCTGGCCAGGGTTCTATTGGTCATGCCCGGAATTGCGTTCTGTTCGTGTACCACAACCGGTACGCGACACAGCCAGGCGGCAAGACCGCCGGGGCCTGAGGCGAAACCGCCCATGCCCAGCACGGCATCCGGCTTCGCGCGATGCAACACACCTAACGCCTGCCCCAAAGCGCGCGCGAGGCGGAAGGGTGCCAGCAGCAGGCTTAACCGCCCCTTTCCACGCAGCCCGGTAATCGAAATTCGGTACAACGGGATACCCGCTTTCGGCACCAGTTCGTTTTCGATGCCCTTCATGCTGCCCAGCCATTCGACCTCAACGCCCTGTTGCTGGAGTTTTTCAGCCGTCGCCAGTGCCGGGAACACGTGTCCTCCCGTACCACCGGCCATAATCAGCACTTTTCGTTTCGCCTGGGTCATGCCGATTTATCCTCCAACCTTAACAATCGACTGAGCCAGGGCAGCTCTCGCGGTGACTGCTTGAGCCGATGGCACTTCAGTTCGTAATCCACACGCAACACGATCGCGATCATGGCTGCACACACCAGCAGACTGGAGCCGCCGTAACTCAGCAGAGGCAAGGTCAGCCCCTTGGTCGGCAAGGCCCCTACGTTCACCCCGATGTTGATCAGCGCCTGTCCGGCAATGATGAAGCCAAACCCGTACGTCAGGTAGGCCATGTAAAACTGCTGCGCCTGCTCGGCCTTGCGCCCGATAATGAAAATGCGCGCCACCAGCAGGACATAGAGGGCCACCACCAGCAGGGCACCAATCAGGCCCAGCTCTTCTGCCAGCACCGAATACACGAAGTCCGTGTGGGCTTCGGGCAGGTAAAACAGTTTCTGCACGCTATTGCCCAGCCCGGTCCCAAACCAGTCGCCTCGACCAAACGCAATCTGCGCCTGAGAGAGCTGGTAGCCGGCCCCGAAGGGATCTGCCCAGGGATCGGTAAAGCTTTTCAATCGTTCCATGCGGTAGGGCTGCGCAAACGCCAACAGGCCAATCAGGCCACCGCCACCGAGCACCACAACCACCAGCTGCGCGAAACGCATACCGCCAAGGAACACCATGCCGGCAACGGTGCCGACCATCACCACCAGCGCCCCGTAGTCAGGCTCTGCCAGCAGGAGGACACCGTAAATACCCATCGGGAGAGCCGGTTTGACTACCCCCCACCAGCTGCTGCGTACTTCGGCCAGCCGGCGCACCAGATAGCCGCTGATAAAGATCACCATGCAGGCCTTGGCAATTTCGGATGCTTGCAGGTTGACAGGGCCCAGTCCGATCCAGCGCCGAGAACCATTGACCTCACGCCCGATCCCCGGCAGCAGCACCAGCGCCAGCAAGACGGCCCCGAAAATCAACAGCGGCACACTGAAGCGCTCCCAGGCGCGAATCGGGATCATGATGGCCAGCGTGCTGGCGATCAGCGCCAGTACGAAGAAACTGCCATGGCGCACAATAAAGTGAAGCGGTGAACCAAAATCGCGTGCCGCCACATCCATGGAGGCCGAGGTGATCATCACCAGCCCAGTCAGCATCAATGCGAGAGCACTGACCAGCAGCAGCGGATCAACCGGCGCGACACCTCTGGGCGGGCGAATCACTTCGGGCATCGAGGGCATGGGAAGTCGCAGCGCCATCTTCATCGCAGCGCCTCCACGGCGTTCACAAACGCCTCGCCCCGCGCCGGATAGCCCGAGAACATGTCAAAGCTGGCACAGGCCGGTGACAGCAGTACCAGATCGCCGGGTACAGCAAGCTGTGCAGCCTGCTGCACGGCCACTTCCAGCGAATCAGCAAAGCTAGTCTCCACACCCTTAACTTCAGAGGCTATCTGCCGGGCATCACGGCCAAACAGGACCAGTGCCTTGCCGTAGCGCTGCAGGGGTGCTGAGAGTTCGCCAAACGCCTGATCCTTGCCGACACCGCCAGCCAGCAGAATCAGCCCTGCTCCCGGAGCAAGAGAGGTGCCCAGCCCTTCCAGTGCCGCCAGAGTGGCGCCCACATTGGTTCCCTTGGAGTCGTTGTAGTAGCCGACCCCCTCAATATCCGCGACCCACTGGCAGCGGTGCTCCAGCCCGGCAAAGGCCTGCAGCGCCTGCAACGCCGCTTCACGGGGAATGTTCACCGCTTCGGCCAGCGCCAGCGCGGCCAGTGCGTTGGCATGATTATGACTGCCACGCAGTTTCAGCGCCGTCACCGGCAGCAGTGGGGTCAGCCCCTGACAAAGCCAGGTTTCACCTTCGTGCTCACGCAGGCCGTAATCTTTCAGGTCCGGCTCACCCAGACCAAAGCGGCGCAGCTCGACCCCCTGCGCCATCAACGGCTGGGTCAACGGGTCGTCACGGTTGGCAATCACCTTGGCCGCCCCGCGATAGATGCGCTGCTTCGTCAGCACGTAATCCTGCATGCTGTCGTAGCGATCCAGATGGTCCGGGCTGATATTGAGTACCGTGGCGGCGGCCGCCTTGAGGCCATGAGCGGTTTCCAGCTGGAAGCTGGAGAGTTCCAGTACGTACAGGTCGGCCGGCTGCTCCAGCAGGTCCAGCGCCGGGAGGCCGATATTGCCGCCCACGCCAACGTTAATCCCGGCGGCCTGCGCCATTTCACCCACCAGTGTCGTCACAGTGCTCTTGGCGTTGGAGCCGGTGATGGCCACGATGGGAGCGGTTGCTTCACGGCAGAACAGGTCAATATCCCCGATCAGGGGCACGCCCGCCGCGACAGCCTGCTGAATCTCCGGCTGGCGTTTATCAACGCCCGGGCTGATCACCAGCTCGTCGGCACTCAGCAGCCAGTCAGTGTCCAGTTTGCCGAGGCGCAGCTCCACACCGGGAAAGGCCGCACGGAAATCATCCACGCCGGCCGGTGCTTCACGGGTATCGCACACCGCAAAGGGTTGCCCGTGACGCTGAAAATAGCGGGCACAGGAGAGCCCGGTCTGTCCCAGACCGATAATGATGCGCCGTTTGTCAGTCGCAATCAGGCTCACGTGCTCTCTCCTATCGAATCTTCAACGATGCCAGGCCAATCAGCACCAGTACCACGGTAATGATCCAGAAGCGCACGATCACGCGCGGTTCCGGCCAGCCCTTGAGTTCAAAATGGTGGTGAATCGGCGCCATGCGGAAAATACGGCGGCCGGTCAGCTTGAACGAAGCGACCTGCAGAATCACCGAGATGGTTTCCATCACGAACACACCGCCCATGATCACCAGCACCAGTTCCTGACGCACAATGACGGCGATCACGCCCAGCGCTGCCCCCAGTGAAAGTGCGCCCACATCGCCCATGAACACCTGTGCCGGGTAGGTGTTGAACCAGAGGAAGCCAAGCCCCGCACCCACGATGGCCCCGCAGAAAATGATCAACTCGCCGGAGCCGGCAACGTATGGAATATTCAAGTAGTTGGCGAACTGAACGTGGCCACTCAGGTAGGCAAACACCGCCAGTGCGGCAGACACCATAACGGTCGGCATGATCGCCAGGCCATCCAGCCCGTCTGTCAGGTTGACCGCATTGGAGCTGCCGACGATGACGAAATAGGTGAACACGATAAAGAACAGCCCCAGATCGATCGCCACATCCTTGAAGAAGGGCACGATCAGCTGCGTTTCAATCGGGGTTGCAGCGGTCATGTACAGCACAATGGCGGCACCAATGCCGCCCAGTGACTGCCAGAAATACTTCCAGCGCGCCGGCAGACCTCGCGGGTTCTTTTCCACCACCTTGCGCCAGTCGTCTACCCAGCCAACGGCACCGAAAATCAGTGTCACGATCAATGTCACCCAGACGTAGTGACTGCTCAGGTCACTCCACAGCAGGGTGCTGATCGCAATGGACAGGAGAATCAGTGCTCCCCCCATGGTGGGAGTGCCAGCCTTGCTCAGGTGTGACTGGGGGCCGTCATCACGCACGGCCTGACCGATCTGCTTTTCCTTCAGACGCGTAATCAGCCAGGGCCCCAGAAACAGGGACAGCCCCAGTGCGGTCAGGATTCCCATGATCCCGCGCAGGGTGATATAGCGAAATACGCCGAATCCGCTGTGGAATTGAGCCAGATAATCGGCCAGCAACAAAAGCATGTGTCAGTCTTCCCCTTTCAACAGGGCGTCTACCACCCTGTCCATCGCTGCGCTTCTGGACCCTTTCACCAGAACGCAGGTCTCCGGTGTCAGCAGCGTGCGCAAGCGCTCGATCAATGTCTCTTGCGCAGCAAAATGCTGCGCCCCCGTTTTTATATTGTTGAACGCCGCCACGGCGCCTGCCATCTGCGGGCCGGTCGCCAGTAGCTGTTCGACGCCACGCTCAGCGGCGTAACGGCCGACTTCGGCATGCAGGCGCTCCGATTCCTGACCCAGCTCGGCCATATCACCCAGCACCAGCACGCGCTGACCGGGCAGTTGTGCCAGCAGGTCCGTCGCTGCCTTGATCGCATCCGCGTTGGCGTTGTAGCTGTCATCAATCACCAGCGCGCCACCGGCCAGTCGGTGCGGACTCAACCGGCCCGACACCGGCTTGAATTGGTCCAGCACGCCCTTGATTGCGGACAGTGGCTGACCCGCCGCAACCCAGGCTGCAGCAGCCGCCGTGGCATTGGCCACGTTATGTCGGCCCAGCACCTGAAGGCTGACCGGCAGGCGCTCGGTGCCGTCATCCAGTTCAAAACGCCAGCTGCCATCAGCGTTCATCTCGAGCTTGCTGGCACTCAGATCAGCAGCCCCGTTCTCCACGCCGAAGGTAAATACACGGCGTTTCAGTCGCGCCAGCCCTTCCATCCAGACCGCTGCGTAGGGCGAGTCCAGATTGACCACACCAACGCCGCCTTCTTTCAGGCCGGTAAAGATTTCGGCCTTGGCCTTCACCACGCCTTCAATGCCACCAAAGCCCTCAAGGTGAGCCCCCATGGCGTTGTTCAGAATGGCCACATCCGGCTGCGTATAAGACACCGTGCGTGCGATCTCGCCCTGAGCATTCGCGCCCAGCTCAATCACGCCAGCCGTGTGCCCGGGTGCCAGTTCCAGCAGCGTCAGCGGCGCCCCGATTTCATTGTTGAGGTTGCCTCGGGTGGCCAGCACGTCTCCACGCGTAGACAGCAGGCCGGCCAGCATCTCCTTCACTGTGGTTTTGCCGCCGCTTCCGGTAACGGCAAACACGGCACCCCGGAACAGTGAGCGATTGTAAGCGCCCAGCTGTCCCAGAGCTTTTAAGGTGTCGGTGACAACCAACTGCGGCAGACTGGTCTCGACCGCATGGTCAACCAGCACGGCAGCAGCCCCCTTCATTGCGGCAGCACCGACAAAATCGTGCCCGTCAAAGTTCGGGCCCTTGAGCGCCACAAACAGATCACCTGCCGCCAACTGACGGCTGTCTGTTACCACACGCTCAACCTGGCAGTCGCCCCCCAGCCGTTGTGCCTGTAACGGCGCTTCCAGCTCACTCAACTCAAGGGCGCGCATCATACCTCAGCTCCTTCTTTCAATACATGCCAGGCGTGGTCGAAATCATTGAACGGGTGACGCACACCCTGAATTTCCTGGTAGGGCTCATGTCCTTTCCCTGCCAGCAGAACAACATCCTCGGGGCCTGAGGTCGCAACGGCCCGACGGATGGCAACGGCGCGGTCAACTTCCACTTCAACATCCACCCCCGTGGGGACGCCCGCCAGAATGTCCGCGATGATCGCTTCCGGTGCTTCCGAGCGCGGGTTGTCGCTGGTTACCAGCACCCGGTCGGCCAGCTTCGCCGCCAGCTCACCCATTTCGCTGCGCTTGCCGGTGTCGCGATCGCCGCCGCAGCCAAATACGCACACAAGATGCCCCTTGGGGCCACTGTGCAGACGAAGCGCCTGCAGTGCCTGCGCAAGGGCGTCGGGCGTGTGGGCGAAATCCACGACAACGGCCGGTTTGCCCTCCACTTTCGGCAGAGGCTGCATGCGCCCCGGCACCGGCTCGATCCCTGACAGGGCTGCCGCGATGGACGCCACCTCAAAGCCCAGTGCTTCCAGCAAACCAGCACACAGCAGCAGGTTACTGGCATTAAAGCTGCCCATGACCGGTGCCTGAACGCGTGCCTCACCGGTCACGCCCTTGTAGGTAAAGGCGATGCCTGAGGGGTTGAACTCAAGCCCCTCAAGTGTCAGATCCGCGCCGGGCTCGGAGAGTGCAAATCCGAGCACACGACCGGGGGCCGGCTCCAGCCGTTCCCAGAGCGTGCGACCAAAAACATCATCCAGATTGAGTAGCTGAACCGGCGGCTGATAGTCGGTAAACAGTCGGGCCTTGGCATCACCATAGGCGTTCATATCGCCGTGGTAATCCAGGTGATCCCGCGTCAGGTTGGTGAACGCACCCGCCGCAAATTGGATGCCGCTGACGCGCTGTTGATCGAGCGCATGGCTGGACACTTCCATCACAATGTACTCGGCACCGCCATCTCTCAGCCGGGCCATGAGCCGCTGCAGACTGATCGGGTCAGGCGTGGTGTGGGTGGCCGTATCCAGCTCGCCCCAGAAACCGTTACCCAGGGTGCCGATCAAAGCGGCACGGTGCCCCAACTGCTCAAGCGCCTGCACCAGAAAACAGGCGCAGGAGGTTTTGCCGTTGGTGCCGGTTACGCCAATGACCTTGAGACTGTCACTGGGCGAATCATAAAAGCGGCTTGCCACCTGACCGATACACCGATCCAGGTCCTCCACTTCAAGCACGGGAACCTTGATCGCCTGACGTGCCTCTGAATCAAGCTCACCGGCTGCAACCATGATCGCTGCAGCGCCGCGCTCAAGCGCGTCCGGAATAAAGTCCGAGCCTTTTACCCGGCTGCCCTGACGGGCGAAAAACAGACACCCCGGCTCAACCTGACGACTGTCGAGCGCAAGACTGCTGATCAGCGGTGCCTCGGCGTAGAGGCCACCTTCCTGACACTCAATATCGGCCAACAGTTGGTTCAAGCGCTTGGGTTCTGTGCTCATTGCATCGCCACCTGGTCTTCTGCCGGCTCAGGCCACTTGTCCGGCGCCACGTTCAACAGCCGCAGTGCTCCGGATGCGATGCGCGAAAACACTGGCGCCGCCACCAGACCACCGTAATATTCCTGTCCCTTGGGGTTATCCACCATCACCGCGATCACCAGCCGCGGGTTACTGATCGGAGCCACACCGGAAAACACCGCTACATATTTATCTTCTGCATAGCCGCCGGCACTGGCCTTGTGGACGGTACCGGTCTTGCCACCCACGCGGTAGCCATCAACGGCTGCACGACGCCCTGTCCCCCGGGGACCGATGACGGTTTCCATCATCTCCAATACCTGAGGCCCGATACCCGGCGGCATCACACGTTTGCCCGCGGGTGACTGATCCTGTTTAAGCAGGGTGACCGGGCGCATCATGCCGTCAGCCGCCAGCGGCACATAGGCCTGCGCCAGCTGCAAAAGCGTGGTCGACAGACCATAGCCGTAAGACATGGTGGCCCGTTCCACGCGCTGACGCTCCTGCAGGAACGGCAGCACACCGGTACGCTCACCCGGGAAGCCGGTACCGGTATCCCGACCCAGACCTACGTTCTGCAACAGGTTGCGCACGGCATCCGGCTCCATCGACAGGGCCAGTTTGGTCACACCCACGTTGCTCGACTTGGTAATGATACCGGTCAGATCCAGCTCGCCGTAATTGCGGTGATCCTTGATACTGGCCCCGGCGACTCGGATGTATCCCGGTGAAGTATCGACAATGGATTCACGGGTGTAATCACCGCTCATCATGGCGGCTGCCACGGTAAAGGGCTTGATGGTAGAGCCGGGTTCAAACAGGTCGGTGAGCGCCCGGTTGCGCAGCGCAGACGTATCGAGACTGGCACGGTCATTCGGGTTGTAGGACGGCTGGTTAACCAGCGCCAGCACCTCTCCGGTACGTGTATCCAGTACCACGGCCGAGCCCGAGTCGGCCTGATGGACTTCGACCGCCGCTTTCAGTTCACGGTAGGCCATGTATTGTACGCGCAGATCAATGCTCAACTGCAGGTCTTCACCGGGGTCGGCGGCTTCCAGGGAGCGGATGTGCTTGATGGTGCGCCCCACCCGGTCCTTGAGCACCAGCTTGCGTCCCGGTTCCCCCCGCAGGCTCTGGTTGTAGGCGAGTTCCAGCCCTTCCTGGCCCTCACCATCAACGTTGGTGAAGCCGACCAGGTGGGTTGTGACTTCCCCTGCCGGGTAATAACGCTTGTACTCACGATCCACATGAATACCGGCAATATCCAGCGCCTCAACCGCTTCAGCCAGCTCCGGCGTAACCTGACGCTTGAGGTACATGAAGCGGCGTTCATGGTTGGCTTTCAGATCCTGCATCAGTGCTCGCGGCGGCAGATCGAGCAGCCGAGCCAGACGTTCCAGCCCCGCATTCTGCAGATCTGTTCTCAGCGGATCCGCCCACACCGTAGCAACTGGCGCACTGACAGCCAGCGGCTCGCCATTGCGGTCCGTAATCAGGCCTCGGTGGGCCGGGATGAGCATGGTACGCAGGGTACGGGCATCCCCCTGACTGCGCAGGAATTCCTGATCGTCACCGTACAGCGAAAACAGCTTGGAGGTGATCCCCGCCACAATCAGCACCAGCAGGAAGACGACCAGCCAGATACGCCAGCTGCGTGCTGCGTGTGTCTGCATGATCGGATCTTCAGCGTTGCTCATGGCGTACGATCTCGATGGTTTCTGTGTCCGGCACGACCATGTTCAACTGGTCGGCCGCCAGGGTTTCAATTCGGTTGTGCGAGGACCAGACACTCTGCTCAAGCAGGTACTGCCCCCATTCCACTTGCAGCTCGTCCCACTGACTGACCAACACCTGATGCTGGTTGAACAAGCGGCGATACTCGTAGGCTGAAAAAATCACCATCATGGCACTGATCATCACCAGCAGCGTCAGCCCTGCGACCAGTGAGACCGGCGCCAGCAGCTCGCCACCGGACAACATCGGCAGCTCTTCGCCCTTTTCCTCAGCCTGTTGCGGCTTGTCCCGCTTCAGCCGACCCAGCCGTTCACCGACAGGCGCCCAGAGACGGGCAGGGTTCAGTCGCTGTTTCAGCCTTGCCAACACCTTCATGTCAACTTGGTAGCTGCTCGCATCACGGCACTGCGTGCACGCGGGTTCACATTGAGTTCATCCTTGCCGGCACGGACTGCCTTGCCGGCTGACTTCAGACGGCGCTTGAGCATGTCGTCCGTTACCGGCACGCCGGGCGGCAGGTGCTCGTCGCCCTTCACATGACGACGGATAAAGCGTTTCACCAAACGGTCTTCCAGTGAATGGAAGCTGATCACGACCAGCTTGCCGCCGGGTGCCAGCACCTCCAGCGCCTGGTCCAGACAGGCCTCGACGTCAGCCAACTCACGGTTGATATGGATGCGGATACCCTGAAAGGCACGAGTCGCCGGGTGCTTGCCCTTTTCCCAGCGCGGATTTGCTTCGGAGATAATCCGGGCCAGTCGCGCCGTGGTGGTGATGGGCTCTTCAGCTCGCTGCTCGACAATGGCACGGGCCATCCGGCGTGAGAACCGCTCTTCACCGTATTGGAACAACACATCGGCGATTTCGGTTTCAGGTGCGCGGTTGATCCAGTCCGCTGCACTCTCCCCCGAGGTGGTGTCCATCCGCATATCCAGCGGCCCATCGTGCAGAAAACTGAACCCGCGCTCGGGGTCATCAAGCTGCGGCGAGCTTACGCCCAGATCAAGCAGTACACCGCTGACCTGTCCCATCAAGCCCCGCTGCTCAACAAAAGATTGCAGGTCGGCAAAGGAACCATGCTCGATACTGAAACGCGCATCATCCCCAAAACGCTGATGGGCGTGCGCGATTGCCTCGGGGTCCTTGTCAATCGCCATCAGCCGCCCCTGATCGGACAGCTGTTCAAGCACCTTCGCGCTGTGGCCACCACGGCCGAAGGTTCCGTCGATATAGAACCCGTCCGGATCATGCACCAGCTCGCGTACAGCTTCGTCCAACAGCACGGTGATATGGCTGAATGTCTGACTCATCGTATTTCCAGTCCGTCAGTTAAAGCGACAGAGTCTGCAATTCAGCCGGAATGTCTTCGCTGTCTTCCGCCTGCAGATACTCGTCCCGAGTGCTGTTCCAGAGCGCTTCGCTCCAGATTTCAAACTTGTTGCCCTGCCCCAGCAGGATGATTTTTTTATCCAGTTGGGCATAATCCCGCAGCGGCGCCGGCAGGAGCATTCGCCCGTTGGCGTCCAGCTCCAGATCCGTCGCATGCCCGGTCAGCAGACGCTGAATGCGCCGAACCGACTTGTTGAAACTGGGCAGGCTGTCGATTTTTGCCTGGATTTCATCCCACTCAGGCTGTGGATACAGCAGCAGGCAAGGGTCTTCGGTATCAATCGTCACCACCATGCGGCCCTCGCAATGGCTTCGCACCGACTCGCGATAGCGAGACGGCAATGCCATACGACCCTTGGCGTCCAGATTGATCGGATTCACTCCGCGGAACATTATTCCCACCGCAGCACCCAAAATTCCCCACATTGATCCACTTTTTCCCACTAAGCGACACTATAGGTAGTAAGACCAGTGGATGCAAGGCGCTCAAGGGCACTTGGGGCGGTGGTATGCGGGTGGTTTTGAGCCAGAGCAGGCTCAACGTGAAAAGCGCTAAAGGGGAAACGTGAAGCGAGACTTGGCAACCAGGGCAGGCCCTTAAAATCATTGGAATTTCTATTGGTGAGATTGCGTTCGGCGGGATACTGGTGCGCGTGGTAAATGCAAAATACTAATCTTGGAAAAACTGTTTAGTTATTCCCTTGAACGGACTCAAAAGCCCTGTACCGCAGAGTGAGAAATAACTGCATGCTGATAAGCATTAACTGGCGAGTCCACTGTCAGGGCTTCGAGCTGTTGCCAAAAAGCAGATGTCACCAATGCCTGATCAATTCACATCATCAAGAGGAACGTGCTCGGCATAACGGGCCTTCACTTCCAGGATGGATGGCAGAGAGTCCATGAATAGAGGAATAAGGTCCGGATCAAAATGGCGTCCGGCCTCCTGCCGCAGGTAATCAAGAGCCTCATCCACCGGCCAGGCATGCTTGTAAGGGCGCTCCGTGGTTAGCGCATCAAACACATCGGCCACAGCTACAATACGCCCTTCAATCGGGATATCCTGCCCTTTCAGGCCTCCGGGGTAACCGCTGCCATCCCATTTCTCATGATGGTTTTGGGCTATACTGCGCGCCATCCGGAGCAGGTCCGAGTCATGGCGCCCCAGGATTTCGGCTCCGAACTCCGGGTGCCGCTTCATGATGCTCCACTCCTCTTGAGTCAGCTTGCCAGGCTTTAACAGAATCTGGTCTGGCACACCGATTTTGCCAATATCATGCATGGGTGCCGCTTCCAGAATCAGACTGCACCAGGCCTCATCCATGCCCCTCGCAGCAGCGAGAATGTGTGCGTAATGACTCATTCTCATCACATGCTGGCCGGTCTCGTTATCCTTGAACTCTGCGGCCCTTCCAAGGCGCCTGATGATCTGGAGCCGGGAGTCCCTCAGCGCTGCAGTTCGAGCCCGGACTTTGCTTTCAAGCGCACGGTTCTGGTCATACAACGCAAGGTGCGTCTTTATGCGGGCTTTGACGATTGGCGGACTTATTGGCTTGCTGATGTAGTCAACAGCTCCCAGCTGCAAGCCTTTTTCCTCATCGCTTACGTCTGTCTTGGCTGTGACAAAAATCACGGGGATCCGGGCAGTGGCAGGGTTGCTCTTCAGCCGTCGAATCACTTCATAGCCATCCATTTCGGGCATCATGATATCGAGCAAAATCAGGTCGGGCGGAGGGCTGCTTGCTGCAATGGCAATGGCTTTCATGCCGTTCAGAGCTACTGTTACCCGATAGGAGGGCCTCAGAATGTCGTTGAGGATATCGATATTTTCCGGTGTATCATCAACGATCAAAATCGTCGCACTAGTATTTTCTTCGGCCATGAGCTGGCACCTCTTCTACACCACGGGCTGCCCTTAGGTGCTGCTGAAACATGGACAGCATGCCATACCAGGCACCTTTCCTCTGGCAGTGTGGCAAGTCAGAGCACCTCTCAATTTCCTTATCACGCTTGAATAATAGCCGAAGATCGAGCCCGTAGCTTTTGCATAATCAAACCCGTCTTTTCTCCAGGCCTTGCTTGAGCTTTCTGGACAACTGAACAACATCGTCGAAATGATATTCATCCAGCCTGGATGATATTTCATCAAGTGCTTTGCCATAGGCTCGACTACCGCGAAGTGCCTTCAGCGCCTTGAGCATATCCTTCGCTCGAGTATCGGACATCTCGGCGAAATAAGTCATCTCAGCCAGCAGCTCGAGCACCCGCCCGCGATCAAACGCCTGCTGATCCACTGCCTGTCCCTGCGAGGTAATACTCAGCCCGCTCAACCCATTCAAGACAGTTTTGAGCTCTGGTTCCAGCGCCAACAAGAGGCCTTCAACCTTGTCATGTCGAGCATCTGCTTGGCACGCCCTCTCAAGAGACTCCGCTGCTGCGTGCACATGGAGCGCCCCCACACTTCCGGCACCTGCTTTGAGAGTGTGGGCCAAACGCTCAGCTTCCACAGTGTCACCAGAGCCCCAGGCATCTCTGAAATTGGCAGCAAACGCGCTCTGTCCGGTTTTGAACTTCAACAGCAGCTTGCGATAAAGCGCCCTATTCCCCTCACAGGTTGCCAGTCCCGCGGCCAGATCAATACCTGGCAAATCAGGGAGACTGTCACCGGGGTTCTCAGACCGAGCATCCCCCCTGCTCTGAACGGGTCGTGCGTCCGGGTGAAGCGGGCGTACCCACTTCGCCAGGGTTTCAAACATGTTTCGTACATTGATTGGCTTGCTGATGTGGTCATTCATGCCCACTGCCAGCACCTTTTCACGATCCCCGGCCATTGCGTTCGCGGTCATGGCCAGTACAGGCAACGCCTCCCATGCAGGATTCTGGCGAATCTGCCGAGTCGCCTCATAACCATCCATAACCGGCATTTGGCAGTCCATTAGCACGCCATCAAAGGCCTCTTTGGACAACCAGTCCAGCGCTTCCTTCCCGTTCTTTGCCAGCTCTGCAGTAATTCCGTGTGTATTGAGCAATTCAAGTACCAACTCCTGATTCAAGTCGTTATCTTCAACGACAAGGAGATGGGCTCCCTGAAGGCCTTTGCTCAAGGTGCTGACATCATCACGGTGAGTGTACCGGGTACTGGAGGCAGCCTCCTGGTGCCCCAGGCTCACCATGATCCCGTCCAGTAAACTTGAGGGCGTTACCGGTTTGCTGATAAAACCGCTTATATCGACTCCCGCTGCTGCTTGCCGCGCTTCTTCCCGCCCATAGGCGGTAGTCATAATGATGACTGGCACCCTGACAGCGCAGGCCCTTTCCTGCATTGTTTTTGCAAGCTCTACGCCATTCATTCCGGGCATTTTCCAGTCCAGCAGCAGCAATTGATAAGAGTCGTGCTCGAGGTTAGCCTCAAGCTTGTCAAGCGCCGCATCACCATTCTCAGCCCGATCAACGCGCATGCCAAAGGATGTCAACATCGCTGTCAAAACATCTCTGGAAGCCTCGTTGTCATCCACTAGAAGCACATGAATATCTCCCAGCGCTGAGCATTCTGATTGCCGGGTGATGACTGCAGGCTTCTGTTTGCCAAGTCGTACCGTAAAACGGAAGCAACTGCCCTTCCCAAGCTCACTCTCGAGCCAAACCCTGCCCCCCATACGTTCAATGAGGCCTTTACTGATTGCCAGTCCCAGGCCTGTGCCACCATACTTGCGCGTCGTGGATGAATCGGCTTGTGAAAAAGAGGCGAATAGTCTTGCCTGCTGTTCAGCCGTCATACCAATACCCGTGTCCTGCACATCAAATTGCAGCACCAGGCTCTCATCAAACTCCTCGGCTACCCGGGCTCTGACCACGATCTCACCGGCTTCGGTAAACTTGACGGCATTGTTACCCAGGTTGATCAAGATCTGTCCAAGCCTCAGCGGGTCTCCCACAAGCGCGCTGGGTAAGTCGGGAGGATAATCGAACACCAGCTCGAGGCCTTTTTCATCGGCCTTCAGGCCTATAAGGCTGGCAAGGTTGTCCAGAACGTCCTCAAGACGAAAACCGGTCTGCTCAAGTTGCAACTTGCCGGCTTCGATTTTTGAAAAATCCAGAATGTCATTCAGGATGCCCAGCAACGCTTCGGCCGAACGATGGACTTTCTGAATATAGCTCCGCTGCTGAGGATCAAGGCTGGTTTGAAGTGCCAGGTATGACATCCCCATGATTGCATTCATCGGGGTGCGAATTTCGTGTGACATATTCGCCAGAAAACGGGATTTCGCCCGGGTAGCTTCTTCAGCCACTTCCTTGGCCCTGGCCAGCTCCATCTCCGCCTTGTGGCGTTTCGTTACGTCCCTTAACGCGATGTCCACCACCAGGCCATCATCGGTTTCTATCGGACTTAAACTGATTTCAACCGGCACCAGCGTGCCATTTTTTGTTTCAGCCTTCAGCACCGGCGTCTGCCCCGATGGACTTGCCCGGGACTCACCAGAAAACTTGTGACGATGAATTACGTGCTTATACCGCACCTCACTGGGCAACAGCATCTCAACAGGCTGGCCTATCATCTCGTTGCGCTCATAACCAAACAGGCGCTCTGCCTCACGATTAATCATCAGGATTTCTCCTGATTCGCTCGTCACAATCATCGCATCAGGAGCGGATTCCATTAGCGCATGAAACTGCTCCCGGCTTTTTTTCAGCTCGCAAGTGCGCGCCTCCACCTTGCTTTCCAGCTCATCTCTGGACCGAGCCAAAGCTCGGTTTGCCCTGTCCCCAATCCACGCACTGAAGGCCATCAGCCAGATCGTCAGGAAAAGCGTTACGCCAACAACCGAGTAGAGAGTGTTTCGTGACACTCGATAGCCCGCCAGGGCTTCCGCCTCATCCATCTCCGTAATCAACCCCAGCCCCAGATCCGCATCCCAGCGCCAGGCACTGAGCACCGGCACCCCGCGATAGCTCTCACTTCCCGAAAGCAGCATGCCGGTCCCGCCAGTGGCCAGAGCCTGGCCAACACGGGTCAGCACTACTGACTCCTGCCTCCCTGAATACCCACTTTCTCCATCCACCAAAAACGCAGGATTAGCCAACCTGAGATTCAAAATGCTGGATTGCCCATCTTCAAGCAGGCCCGCCCTCTCAAGCGCCTTGCCAAAACGTGTTTCAGAGATCATGTAACCCTGGGCATTCAGTGCATAGGTCTCCCCTTTAGAGCCAATCTGACCATTGAGCAGAATACGCGCAAACTCGCTCCGAGGGGGCACACTTGCAATAACGGCTGCTACCACCCTCCCTTGCTCATCCTTGACGGGGGCCGCAAAGTAGAGGCGAACCCTATCTGTGCCAGGTTCCCTTTGCGGCGGAATAAAAACAGGAATTCCATCATCAAGAGCGGTTTTCAGACCCTGTTTCATAAGCTGGCCAACAGGTGCACCACCATCCAGTACAAGGGTCTCATCACGTAAAGCCAGCGTCAGTTCCCAGCCGTTTGGAATACTTTCGGGAATGCCGAGCTCAGACCTGCCGGGCGCACTCCTTCTTTCTACAGAAGCCGTTGCAGTTTCAGAAACGAGGAAAGCACCCGCGTCCACTTCATTTGCGATCAGTGCAACCATCCTTAACTGCCCTGCCACCCAGTACCTGAGCGCATCATGTGTTGACTGGAGCACACTGCTGATGCCTTCAGCAGCACGTTGGCGTGCAATCGCCTCCTCACGCTGAAGCGAATACCACGCCAGGGCAAGCACCAGCATTAGTACGGAGCCGATACCCAGCACCCCGAACAGGCGGAGTTTGCCCGACTGGTATAATGCGAGCGCATCCGCCTTGTGACGGACCAAAAACCCGCTCAATACAACAACGCCAAGCAAAATGCTTAGCGTTATGGAGGCCAACAGCAGAAGCGGTACCGACTCCTTGTCTTCAAGCCCCAGGCCTGCTGTCAAATCCAGCCTGACGCCGATCCAATCGTTACGAATGGCATCCTTTGTGGAAGGTTCGATACTGGCAAGTGCTTTATCGAGAATACGCACCAGCTCAGGCCAGTCTTGACGAACCCCGAGCGATAACGAATAGGTAAAGCTGGTTGTCGAATTGATTTTGAGGTTGGTTATTCCCAGAGCATCGGCCCGCTCAAGCGCTGAAAACCGGTTGACCAGCATACCGTCCAGTTCGCCATCTGAAACTTGCCGCAACCCCTGGCTGATCGACCGGACCAGAACCGGGCTGACATCCGGGTAGTTTTCTGACAACCAGTCCGTTACGGCATAACCTTCAACAGCGCCCAGTTTGAGACTTTGAAATGCCAGCAGACTCGGTAAAACCTGCGTTTCACGGCGTGTAATCACAACCGTGGGTATATTCATGTACGGCTGTGTAAACAGAAAACGCTTACGGCGTTCGAAGGTTGAAGACAACCCGGGAATCAAGTCGATCTCGCCACGGTCGTATTTAGCGAGCACCTCGCTCCAGGTTGCTGCCTGCTGAGGTTCAAACTGAACCCCAAGTCGCTCCGATAACAGCCCTACGTAGTCAGCGATAATGCCCTGGTATCCGGCCCGCGGGTCAACGAACTCAAATGGCCGCCAGTCCGGGTCCACGCCTATTCGTATGACCGGATGCTGTTCAAGCCAAGCCTGCTCATCTTCGGTCAAATACCTGTAGGCTTGCGGCTCAGACTCCAGCGACCAGCTTGTCAAAGGTACCGCCAGCAAGCAAAGGCCCAGCCACACAGTTACCCACGCTGGCCATTTCATGATCGTCACTCGCTACTGAAGCAAAAGGCGTATGAAGGTGTTCATACGTTTTACAATAGCAGCCATACTGTTACATGCCGCGATTGAATATCATTTGGGTCGCATTCGTAAACGGCTTCGATCCGTACCAACAACCTTGGCTTACTTCTGAGAAAAGCTCTGTCGCATGCTTGCAAAACACCCTGTCTGGGGAGACTGAAACGGATGCATTATCAGGAGGTTCCACCTTCGAAAGGCGTTTCCAGCAACCTGGGCAAGCTGAGCGTAAAACAGCTTCCAGAGTGTGGCTGGCTTTCATCTGCTTTTAAGCGTGTATAGCTGAGCTCACCATTCAAACGCCGCTCTGCCAGCGCTCTGGCAATGAACAGACCAAGCCCGGTGCCATTTCGCTTGCTCGTGACATAAGGCTCAAACATTCGCGATGCCAGGTCGGTATCAACTCCGCCCGCTCTGTCCATCACCGAAATGAAAACGTGACTGCCCGATGCCGAAAACTCAATGGTGATGACCTGCTGAGATGCGGCAGGACGTTCGAGCTGCTCTATTGCTTCTCGTGCATTGGCAATCAGGTTGAGCAAGAGCTGCTTGATTTCGGCCGGCCGGTTGGTAATGGTGAGTTCATCGAGCCTTACCAGGTCAGTTAGCTCAACCTCCTTGCTGCACGCTGCATCGGACGCAAGCCGATACGCCAGGCCCAGGCTATGTGCTTTTAGCTGGGGACTGAATAAGCGCTGAATTTGAGCCACGACTCCAGCAAGATTGCACGACTGCACGCGCCCCTCGTCTCCGAAGAAGCGCCTGAACTCATCGATCGTATCGGACAGGTATTCAAGCTGCCCCATCACCTCATCCTGGGCCTCGTGAAGATAATCAGGCGTCAACCTGTCCTTCTCATGAGCCAGAACAACATCCTGAACAATCAGCCCAATTCCATGTAACGGCTGACGCCACTGATGTGCAATGGCGACCAGCATTTCACCCAAGGCCGCAAGCTTGGCCTGATGAGTCATCATGCTCTCTTTCTGGCGCGCTTCCTGCTCAAGGCTTCTGATCAATGAAAGGTCGCGGATGGTGCCAATAAAATGAGGTGCCCGCCCAATGCTGACCTGGGTGAAGGCGATGGATACCGGCAAGGTAGAGCCATCAGCATGAAATCCCTCTACTTCTCGGTCCTCACCGGCCAAGGACCTTGAGTGGGCTAAGAACCCATTCAGCCCGGCATCGCGCTGCATCCGGTGAGGCAGCGCCACCAGTTCATTGATATTCTGGCGCAACAGTTCTTCGCATGAGTAACCAAACACCTCCGATACGGCTCTGTTTGCGCGCACTATCGTCCCCTGAGGACTGAGCACCACCAGACCATCAAACGTATTTTCAAACACCTGCTGAATGAAGTAAGCCTGCTCCTGCTCTTTATCTCGCTCTTCCTGAACCTGCCGAAACCCCACATATATCAATCGGCCTGCAGGCACCATCACCAGCAGTAGCGCGACCAGTGAAATGCCCCCAAACTGATAAAGCTTTTCAAATACCAGTGAATCAACAGGCGTGCGCTGACGGTAGAGAGCCAATACGGATTGGCCAAAGAGATCCAGAGGCAGCGCTATTGTCGAATCGTCAATCCAGCTGACAGCATCTCGACCCTGCAACACGTCACCTGCATTCAACCCTTTGAAATACTGACCAGCCGTACGCGGAGGTTCACTATACCCTGACCAGGCCCATTCACCTTCGGGGTGATGCAGGAAATGATCATCCTGGTCCACGATAAACACATCAGTGTCGGCGAAGCTGCCGAAATAATCGTCCCAACCTTCCATGTAATAGTTGATAACCAGATAGCCAACGACTCGGTCCTCACGGATGATTGGAGTGCCTATTCGCAAGGTCGGATTAAACGGCTGCTCAAGCTTTCCATGCTCCATGTTAAGGTCAAACTGCGAGTAGCCAATCTCGCCTTTCTCAAGCGTCATAAATGAGCGGGTATAATAGCGATGGCTCTTGCTCTGAAGTTCCTCTTGCGGAACAAGCTTCACTGTTCCAGTTAAACTTCGATCAACCCTGTATCGTTCATGACCATCGGTATCAAGAACACGCAACTGCATTATCGACTGATGTGCATGTGTTGTGTGGAGCAGCAGCTCGTTAGCATCATCTTCAGCGCTGGCGAAGTTTTTTACCGCAGAGTGTTGAGTCAATGCCCCAATCAGGCTCTCCTGACTAGACTTGAAACGCCGGATCGTATCCTGCACCAACGCGTGCTGCCTTTGAGCATGCAGCAACATTTCTTGCCGAATCTCACTGCTGACCATCCAGTGCGTACTTAACAACAGCATGCATCCGGTCAAGATGCCAAAGACCAGCAGCGCCCATAACCGGCTCATAAGTAACAATCCCCTGCTCAGATTCGCAGACACACCCAACTTGCAAACGCCCAATATAACCATGGAACCGGTTGGAAACCATCAAACCGGGTATGCCAGGCAGAGTGACGAGATAGCAACGACTGTCGCTTTAATTGACCTCTAATATAGGGCTGAACCAATAAGCCCTTATGGAACGTAACACTTTGGAAACACTTTGATTGTCGGCCCTGACCTTAACATTAGTATCAGGCGTACAAGGGCAGAACGTGTTGCCCTATCGAACAACGGAGCCAAAGGCCAATGAAAAAGAACCTGCCCGTCTCTCAGGTGGAAGAAGACTACTCCAGTAACGCCAACATTCTCTCAACGACAGACCTGAAGGGTGCCATTACCTACGTCAATGATGACTTCATCAAGGTCAGCGGTTTTGAACAGAGTGAGCTCATCGGCAAGAACCATAACATGGTGCGCCACCCGGACATGCCCCCGGCCGCTTTCGGGCATTTGTGGTCATCGGTCCGTCAGGGCGAGTCCTGGATGGGTATGGTGAAAAACCGATGCAAAAATGGCAACCATTACTGGGTGGATGCCTATGTAACGCCGATTGAAAAAAATGGAGCGGTCGCCGAGTATCAGTCCGTCCGTCGCAAGCCAAGCCGTGAATACGTCAAGCGGGCTGAAGAGATCTATCCCAAGCTACTGGAGGGCAAACAGCCCAGGCAGCTCAAGTCAAAAATGTCGGCCACTACTCAGATCCTTCTCTGGTGGCTGGTACCGCTGATGACGATTGGCCTGGCCTTTACGCTTTCCATCGATGATGCCTTTCGAATGCTCCTTGCGGGTGTGGGCGTTGTGATCGCATTGGCCGGACAACACTATAGTTTGCGCCCCTTGAAAGCCGTCACAAAGAGGGCTCAGGACGTTATTAACAATCCGGTTGGCCGCTATGTCTACACGGGCAGAAATGATGACTGGGGGCAAATCCTGTTGGCCTTTAAATCACTGGAGTCCGAAACAGCTGGCTTGATTGGCCGCATTGCCGACTCCTCCAAACAGATGATGGACAGCTCCCATCAGATGGATCAGGCCATCGTGCGCTCCAAGGCGGGAGTTGAAAAGCAGTTTGCCGAAGCAGACCAGGTAGCCGCGGCCGTCAATGAAATGTCAGCCAGCATCCAGGAAGTGTCCGATAATGCCCAGCATACCTCCAGCTCAGCTGAGGAAGGTCGACGCCAGGCAGGGACCGGGCGGGGTGTTGTTGAAGATACGGTGACCTCTATTCGAGAGCTGCAACATGAGATAAGTGAAGCGGCACGGGTCATTGACGATGTGAAGAGCCGCAGTAATGACATATCCAGAGTACTGGATGTGATCAACGAGATTGCTGAACAGACTAACCTGCTGGCACTGAACGCTGCTATTGAAGCTGCGCGAGCAGGCGAAGCCGGCCGTGGCTTTTCAGTGGTCGCGGACGAGGTGCGCTCGCTTGCCAGCCGAACTGCCACCTCAACGGAAGAGATCAGGAGCATGATCGGCCATCTCCAGCGCAGCTCAGCTTCGGCAGTAGAAGCCATGCATGCAGGCGAAGCCAGAACTCAGAGCTGTGTCGGCCAGGGCGGTGAAGCTGCTTCATCACTGGAAGCCATCTGGGTGGCGATCGAGCGTATCAATGACATGAGTACTCAGATCGCGGCCGCGGTAGAGCAGCAAAGCTCAGTCGCTGATGAGATCAGCCGCAGTGTCGTCTCGATCAGAGACATGTCTGAGCAAAACCTTGAAACCGTTAACACCAGCGCGCTAACAAGCAGCAAGGTTCTGGGCGTTGCCACGAGCTTCAGTGAATTGGCTCAACAGTTCTGGTCAAAGCAAAAAAACTGACGCAATAAAGAGGGCCAGGGATGGCGCAGGCTTTTGATTAGCCAAGAAGGAAGGAAACAGAACCAGACGCTCTCACGGCCTGCCGTTTTTAAGTCGTAGCCTTTTCCATCACGTATCCCACGCCGTAGCGGCTTCGAATTTTAAGATGGGTCCCCCCAACCTGGCTGAGTTTTTTACGCAGGCGACTCACAGTCACATCGACGGCACGTCCTGAATCACTGCTGGTATCCGTCCCCCACAAGCTCACCGCTATATCATTCCGGCTTAGAAGAACATCTTGATTGTTCAGAAAGAGGGACATCAGTTTTCGTTCTGATTCAGTCAAATGCTGTCGACTGTTTCCGGAGACAAGATCACCATTAACGACTCGTAAAAAACCTTCCACCGCCTGAGCGGGCGAGTTTCCAATACCCGCTCGCCCGATGACCTTTCTGATTCGAGCCAGTAGCTCAGCAATCCTGACGGGCTTGACTACATAGTCTTCTGCGCCTGCATCAAGCGCCTTGGCAATCTGATGTTCGTCACTGTTACCAGTGAGAAAAATGACAGGAACCGCCACATTAGATCGTCGCATGAGTTCAAGGGTTTCAAATCCATTTTTGCCAGGCAAAACCCAGTCCATCAGGATCAAGTCGATATTTCGCTTGCGTAGCAGCTCCTCGAGCTGTTCTCCGGAATAAAGCAGGGTGACGTCATACTGCTCAGATTGGAGAATTCTTGCTGTTATCTTGGCCTGACTAATATCGTCTTCGACAATTACGATGTGCGGTTTAGAGTCCAATACTTCAGCTCCACAGTAGCAGTCGCCTCGTCAGCGCATGAAATGCCAAACAACCCTCCGTGGGCAGAAATCCCTCACATAACCAACACTAGAATAATGGTGGAGTTTGACTGAGCCAATGAGCTCTCGTCATTGGTGTCAGTTGCATTAACACAGATCATGTCTTCACGGGGGTGACCGATACACGTTACAAGCCGATTGATATCGACACCAACCTGATATCGGCAACCCCAAAACAGCCAGAAATCCAAGGTCTTACAATCACCCGGCAGCATTCAACGTTGGATAATCCGTGTAGCCCTCTTCCGTCTGGGTATAAAAGGTTTTGGGATCCGGCTTGTTCAATTCCGCACCCTGTTTCAAACGCTCCGGCAGGTCCGGGTTGGCCAGGAAAGGCACCCCGAACGCGACGGCATCAGCCTGCCCTGCCTCAATGGCCGCATTGGCCTCTTCGCCGCTGTACCCCATATTCAGAATGAGGTTTCCGTTGAAATGCTCACGCACGGGCGTGATCACATCCGCTTGCTGCTCGCCAAAGAAGTCGCCACGCATTAAGTGGACGTACGCCAGACCATACTCATTCAGTCGTTTGGACAACCAGGTGACCAACCCTACCGGATCGCTGTCTTTCATGCTGTTAAAGCTGTTCAGCGGCGACAGGCGCAGCCCTACGCGATCTCCGCCCCAGACCGAGGTAACAGCATCCAGCACTTCCAGTAACAGGCGAGCCCGGTTTTCAACAGAACCACCATAGGGCCCCTCACGGTGGTTGGAACCATCACGCAAGAACTGATCCAGCAGGTAGCCGTTGGCGCCATGCACTTCGACGCCATCAAAACCGGCTCGTTTCGCATTTTCGGCCGCTACTCTGAACCCCTCGATGATGGCGGGAATCTCATCGTCCCTCAGTGCACGGGGAACCGTGTAGGGCTTCTTGCCTTCCGGTGTGTGCACCTCATCGTTTGTGATGGCCATTGCACTGGGCGCAACCGGATCACGGCCATCATTCAGCAGTGGATGACAGGCGCGACCACCATGCCAGATCTGCAGGAAAATCTTGCCCCCCCTGGCATGCACGGCATCAGTAACCTTCTTCCAGCCAGCCACTTGAGCCTCGGAATAGATGCCGGGCTCACGCCAGAAGGCGGAACAGCCTTCCATTGCCATGGTCGCCTCGGCAATGATCAGCCCCGCGGAAGCCCGCTGCGCATAGTGCTCTGCCATCATGGGCGTTGGCACATGATCAGCGTCTGCACGACAACGGGTAAGTGGTGCCATGAGAACTCGGTTCTTGAGTGTAACGGCGCCAAACTGACCAGAGGCAAATAGATCGGTCATGTTTTCTCCTCGTTTGCGTTTCCGGGTGAACAACTAACAGTACGTCGCAACCTGCAACGAGTCAGGCCACTACGCTCGCTCAACGAAACTGCTGTCACAGCACTATAGAGCACAAATGCGAGTTACTACGTACAGGTTTCACAAGTAGATCGAAAGACAAAGGAGGCGTTTGACGATCATTTTTGAGCAGTTACCGACATTCAACAGCAACTGCCCGTCAAGGCTACATATTCGGGTAGTTCGGCCCGCCGGCCCCTTCCGGCACCACCCAGGTGATATTCTGGGCCGGATCCTTGATGTCGCAGGTCTTGCAGTGGACGCAATTCTGACCGTTGATCTGGAACTGAGGCCCATTGCCGCCCTCCACCACTTCGTACACCCCAGCCGGGCAGAAACGCTGCGCCGGCTCGGCGAACCTGGGCAGGTTCTGGCTGATCGGAATGCCGGCATCCTTCAGTTGCAGATGACAGGGCTGGTCTTCCTCGTGGTTGGTGTTGGACAGGAACACGGACGAGGGCTTGTCGAAGGACAACACACCATCCGGCTTGGGATAGTCGATTTTCGGGGACTGATCCGCCGGTTTCAGCTGGGCGTGATCATGTTCGGTGTCATGCAGGGTGACCGGGATCTTGCCGCCGAACCAGTTCTGATCCACATAGTTAAAGGCACCGCCCAACCAGGTACCCAGTTTGTGCATCGCAGGGCCAAAGTTGCGCGAGCGATAAAGCTCGTCATACAGCCAGGACGCCTTGAATGCATCGGTGAACGCGGTCAGGTCACGCCCGCCCTCGTCACCGGCCAGCAGGGCTTCGGCCACCGCTTCCGCCGCCAGCATGCCGGATTTCATCGCCGTATGGGTCCCCTTGATCTTGCTGAAGTTCAGCGTACCGGCATCACACCCCAGCAGGAGCGCGCCGGGCATGGTCATCTTCGGCAGTGCATTGAAGCCGCCCTTGGTGATGGCACGGGCGCCATAAGACACGCGCTTGCCGCCCTCCAGCACCTGGCCGATCTCGGGATGGTGCTTCATGCGCTGGAATTCATCGAAGGGGCTCAGCCAGGGATTGTCGTAGTTGAGGTCGGTGATCAGGCCGACCACTACCTGGTTGTCATCGGTGTGGTAAAGGAAAAAACCGCCACTGGCACCGGATTCGCTCAGCGGCCAGCCGGAGCCGTGCACCACCAGGCCGGGCTGATGCTTCGCCGGGTCAATGTCCCATAGCTCCTTGATGCCGATACCATAGTGCTGGGGGTCCGCATCCTGATCCAGCTTGAAGCGGTTGATCAGCTGCTTGCCCAAATGCCCCCGGCAGCCCTCGGTAAATAATGTGTATTTGGCATGCAGCTCCATCCCCGGCATGTAGTTGGGGCCCTGCTCGCCCGCAGCGGTCACCCCCATATCGCCGGTGGCAATGCCCTTTACGCTGCCATCATCGTTGTAGAGGATCTCGGCCGCAGCAAAGCCGGGGAACACTTCCACACCCAATACTTCGGCCTGCTCACCCAGCCAGCGACAAACATTGCCCAGGCTGACGATATAGTTGCCCTCGTTGTGCATGGGCTTGGGTACCAATGCATTGGGCAGTGCCGTCACGCGCTCGGCATCCTTGAGCATCACTACCCGGTCGGCGGTCACTGGCGTATTGAGCGGAGCCCCCTGCTCTTTCCAGTCGGGAAAGAGTTCATCCAGCGCCCGGGTTTCCATCACCGCGCCGGACAGAATATGAGCACCAACTTCAGAGCCTTTTTCTACCACACAGACCGTCAACTCCTGCTCGGCGGACTGAGCCTGCTGCATCAGGCGGCAGGCCGCCGACAGACCGGCAGGGCCTGCACCCACGATGACCACATCAAATTCCATCGATTCACGACTCATTACACACATACCTCATCATCGACAGAGTCCGGAACAGGCTGTAACGCACTCAGGCTGGCGATTACCGTATCCACAAACACGTCTGCATTACTTGAAATTGAAAAATAGTCTGCCCGCTGCAGCCAGCTGGTGACAAAGCCGTCAATCATCGCCTTGATCAGCCAGGAGGCGGCTTCAGGGTCGGTTGAAGCCGGTAATTGGCAACGGCGAATGGCATTTCGAATCACGCCCAGCCGGCGCTGATGTTGGTACTGCATGAAGCGGGCAACTGGCTCGGCGACTTCTTCTGCACAGCTCACCGAGCTTTCTCGAATAAACATCAGCATCATGCGGCGAAAGGCCATATCCGTCTCGACCCGGCTCAACAGCTCGACCAGCAACTGACGCAGCTTGCCCAGCGGATCTGCCTCCTGATCTGACAGGCAGGCATCACTCAGCTGCTTGAACGGCTTTGAATAGTGCTCACAGATCGCATCGAACAGATGCCATTTGTTGCGAAAGTGCCAATAGATGGCACCGCGGGTAAACCCCGCGGCCTTGGCGATATCACTCAGGCGCGTGGCCGCCACGCCCTGATCAGCAAAGAGCTCCAGCCCCTTTTGCATGATGGCAAGGCGGGTGCTCTCGGCTTCGGCTCGCGTGCGGCGCATCGGTTTCGAGTCTCAGGATGTAATGGAGCCGCCGTTGAGCGGCAGCACCTGACCCGACATCCAGGACGCCTCGCGGGACGCCAGATAGGCCACCGCAGCTCCCACGTCTTCCGGCGTACCGGTACGCCCAACGGCAGTGGCCTTGGCGTATTCGGCATAGTCGCCGAAGTTGTTCATGGTGCCCAGCGACACCGCGTTGGCGGTGATGCCCTTGCGACCGACCTCATGGGCCAGATGCCGCATGAAGCCCAATGCGGCCGATTTTGCTGCCGCATAGTTGGTCAGGCCAAACTGCAGGCCCTGACGCCAGGACTCGGAACTGATAATGATGATGCGACCGAAGCCCTGCTCCACCATCCCGTCCATCACAAGGCGGGTCAACCCCAGAATGGCACGCAGATTAAGATCCAGCTGGCGTTCAAAGTCCTCATCCGCCAGGTTTTCAAAGTGACTCAGAGAGTTGGGCATGCCGGGAGGAACACCGGCGTTGTTGACCAGAATATTGACCGGGCCGTACTCGCGTTCAGCGGTGGCCACGATGCTTTCACGCACCTCGGCATCGGTGATATCGCCCGGCGCGGCGCAGACCTCAAAGCCTTCTTCACGCAGCTGAGCAGCGGCACCCTCGGCACGCTCCGGGTAGTAGTCGTTGATCACGACCCTGGCACCCTGAGTCGCCAGCGCACGCGCAACGCCCAGCCCCATGCCCTGACCGGCACCGGTCACCAGTGCGACCAGCCCCTCAAGTTCAAACAGTTTCCGGCTCATCTTCTTGTCCTTGTATTAGAGCGTTTCTCAAGACAAGGCGCCCCGCAGGACGCCTTTACCGTCGATCAGGGGCAGACTTCAAACAGCCCCGCTGCGCCCATGCCACCGCCGATACACATGGCGATGACGACATACTTCACGCCACGGCGACGGCCTTCGATCAGGGCATGCCCCACCATCCGTGCGCCGGACATGCCAAACGGATGGCCGATGGAGATGGCACCACCGTTCACGTTCAGGCGGTCATTGGGGATACCCAGCTTGTCACGGCAGTACAGCACCTGACTGGCAAAAGCTTCGTTGATCTCCCACAGACCCACATCGTCCACTTTAAGGTTGAAGCGCTCCAGCAACTTGGGAATGGCATAGACCGGGCCAATGCCCATCTCTTCAGGCTTGCAGCCAGCCACGGCGATGCCCTTGTAGATACCCAGCGGCGCAATGCCGCGACGATCCGCTTCTTCACGACTCATCAGCAAGGTCGCAGCGGCCCCGTCGGAGAACTGAGAGGCGTTACCGGCGGTGACATGCTTGCCTTCGGCAATCCACTGACCGTCTTTCCACACCGGCGCCAGACCAGCCAGGCTTTCGTAGGTGGTCTGCGGACGGTTGCACTCGTCACGGTCCGCCACCACTTCCTTGTGACCGGCCGGCTTGCGCTCTTCGTCAAACACCAGTTTTTGCGCCGTCAGCGGCACGATCTCGTCATCGAACAGACCCGCTTCCTGCGCGGCAGCGGTGCGCTGCTGGCTCTGCAGGGCGTAACGGTCCTGC
The DNA here is from genome assembly GCF_017776525.1 of Marinobacterium alkalitolerans. Classification (GTDB taxonomy): domain Bacteria; phylum Pseudomonadota; class Gammaproteobacteria; order Pseudomonadales; family Balneatricaceae; genus Marinobacterium; species Marinobacterium alkalitolerans. Next base: position 168,853 of record NZ_JACVEW010000002.1, on the reverse strand, counting down.
TCTTCACGGCTGATGCCATAGCGCTCGGCTACGATCTCGGCGGTTTCGATCATCGGAATGTAGGCGCTGGGGACTACTTCTTTTACCGCCTCGGACTGGGCGCGATAGGTGTTCTTGTGCTTGGTCTGAGTCAGTGACAGCGATTCAACGCCACCGGCGATAGCCACGTTCATTTCACCAGCGATGATGCTCTTGGCCGCCACCCCGATGGTCATCAGACCGGAGGCACACATGCGGTCCAGCGCCATGCCCGGCACACTGTCCGGCAGACCGCCGGTGTAGGCGCAGAGACGACCGATGTTGTAGGCCTGGGTGCCCTGCTGCACCGCTGCGCCCATGATCACGTCTTCCACCGCGTCCGGCTCGATACCGGCACGCTCGACCACGGCACGGACCACATGGCCGCCCAGCACCGGCGCTTCGGTATCGTTGAAGGAGCCGCGGAACGACTTGGTCAGCGCGGTACGCGCCGTGGATACAATGACTGCTTCGCTCATCTCGATTCTCCTGACTGAGCCGGATTGAAGGTGTAACGGCTGATGGTGTCGATGACGCAACCGGGGCGGTCACTGCCTTCGATCTCGACGGTCACGCGCACGGTGGCCTGCACCGCCTGCTTGATCTGTTCAACGGCGATCACTTCACCGCGGCCACGGATGCGACTGCCCACCGGCACCGCCGCCGGGAAGCGCACCTTGTCGCAGCCATAGTTGACACCCATCTGCAGGTTTTCCACTTCCATCAGCTGAGGCAGGAAGAGATTCACCAGCGACAGGGTCAGATAACCGTGGGCAATACACTTGCCGAAGGGGCCATCGACCGCCTTTACCGGATCCACGTGGATCCACTGGTGGTCACCGGTGGCTTCGGCAAAGAGGTTAATTCGCTCCTGGGTGATCTCCAGCCACTCGCTGCAGCCCAGATCCATCCCTTCGGCGGCCAGCAGCGCCTCGGCGCTGCCAAACGTCTGGTTTGCCATCCTTAATCTCCTTAGGCGTGCTGCGAGCTGACCGAGAGCACTTCACCGGTCATATAGGACGAATAATCACTGGCCAGGAACATCATCACATTGGCCACTTCCCACACCTCGGCCGCACGACCAAAGGCTTCGCGGCTGGCCAGCTGCGCCAGCAGCTCTTCGCTGGAGGCTTTCTTGAGGAAGTCATGCAGTGCGATGGACGGCGACACCGCATTGATGCGCACGCCATGCTCGGCGGCTTCCAGTGCGCTGCAGCGGGTCAGTGCCATCACGCCGGCCTTGGCCGCCGCGTAATGTGCCTGCTCTTTCTGCGCACGCCAGCCCAGTACCGAGGCGTTGTTGACGATGGCACCGGCACCACGCGCCTGCATGTGCGGCAGCATGGCACGGGTCATGCGGAAGGTGCCGGTCAGGGTGATATCCAGCACCCGGTGCCACTCCTCGTCGCTCATCTCGACCACGGTTTTCTGACCGCCAAGGCCCGCGTTGTTGATCAGTACATCGACACCGCCCAGCTGCTCCTCGGCAGCGGCAACCAGTGCCTGGACTTCTTCTTCCACAGTCACATTGCAGAGCTGGCCGTAGATGGCGTCCAGACCGGTTTCCTGCTTCAGCGCGGCCACCGCTTCTTCCAAGCGACGCGGATGAATGTCGGAGATCATCAGCGCACGGCAACCCTCCTCGGCGGCACGCTTGGCGGCGGAAAAGCCAATGCCCGCCCCGGCTGCCGCAGTAATCAATACGGACTTGCCCTTGAGCAGGCCGTGACCTTCAACATATGTCGGAATCTTGCTCATTTCAGCGCTCCTCAGCTGCCCCAGACTTTCTGCGCCGGAACGGCGTCCTTGATCAGTTTGTGGACCACTTCACCCAGCTCGGACGGTTCCCAACGGTCACCCTTGTCCACACCTTCGGTGGTGCGCCAGCCGTCACAGATACAGATGCGACCGCCTTCGGACTCGAACACCTTGCCGGTGACATCGCCCGCTTCCTCGGATGCCAGCCAGGCCAGCAGCGAAGAGACGTTTTCCGGTGCCCAGTAGTCGAAGCTGCCGTCTTCCGGCTTGGCCATGCGGGTCGCCATGGCTTCCACTGCGGTCGTCATGCCGGTACGCGCCGCCGGCGCCACCGCGTTGGCGGTGATGCCGTAACGGCCCAGCTCGGCGGCCTGGTTCAATGTCAGCGCGGCGATACCGCCCTTGGCTGCGGCGTAGTTGGACTGACCGATGGAGCCCTGCAGACCCGCACCAGAGGTGGTATTGATGATGCGAGCCGCCACCGGCTTGCCCGCCTTGGCCTGATCACGCCAGTAGTGAACGGCATGGGAAGAGATGCAGAAGTGCCCTTTCAGGTGCACCGCCATGATGGTGTCCCACTCCTGCTCGGTCATGGACGCGAACATGCGGTCGCGGTTCACACCGGCGTTGTTCAGCACGATATGCAGATCACCGAAGCTCTCGATGGCTTGCTGGATGGCATTGGCGCTGTCTTCGTAATTGGTAATATCGGAGGTATTCACCACGGCCTTGCCACCAGCTGCGGTGATCTCGTCGACCACAGCCTGAGCCGCCGCTTCATTGATATCGTTGACGACAACAGCGCAGCCTTCGGCGGCAAATACTTTGGCGTGCGCAGCGCCCAAACCACCGCCGGCACCGGTAATGATGGCCACTCGGCCCTGAAGAATAGACATAACTCCCCCATGGGCCCGCCGCAGCGGGCCAGAAATCTTTTGAATGGATACTTTGAGGCTAGAGGGTTAACCCAACCTTTCGATGATCGTCACGTTCGCTTGTCCGCCACCCTCACACATGGTCTGCAAACCATATCGCCCACCACGTCGCTCCAGCTCATGCAGCAGACCGGTCATCAGGCGTGCACCGGTAGCCCCCAGCGGATGACCCAGTGCGATGGCACCGCCGTTCACATTGGTCTTGTCATGGCTGTAACCGGTTTCCTGCAGCCAGGACATCACCACCGAGGCGAAGGCTTCGTTGATCTCGACCAGGTCGATCTGATCCATCGTCATGCCGGCTTTCTTCAGCGCGGCTTCCGTGGCCGGAATGGGCGCCCGCAGATGCCAGATGGGATCGTCACCGCAGACACTGATGTGATGGATGCGGGCACGCGGCTTCAGGTTGTAACGCTTGAGCGCAGCTTCCGACACCACCAGCAGCGCGGCCGAAGCATCACAGGTCTGGCTCGAGACAGCCGCCGTGATCGACGGATAGGTCGGATCCACAGGCTCCAGCTCGGCCATTTTTTCAAGCGTGGTCTGACGCGGAGTCTCATCGCGGGTGACACCTTCCAGCGGTACGATCTCGCGGTCGAAGTGACCGGCCTCAATCGCGGCGATGGCACGGCGGTGACTTTCCAGTGCGAAGGCTTCCATGTCGGCGCGGCTGATGCCCCAGTGATCGGCGATGCGCTGAGCGGCATAGAACTGGTTCACCGGCGCATCACCGAAACGGGCCTGCCAGCCCTTGCTCTCGGCAAAAGGCGTGGTGAAGCCGTAGGGCTGACCAGCCAGCATGGCGGCCGAGATCGGGATCTGGGTCATGGTCTGAACACCGCCCACGGCGATCACATCCTGAGTGCCGCTCATCACCGCCTGAGCCGCGAAGTGCAGCGCCTGCTGTGACGAACCGCACTGGCGATCCACCGTGGTGCCCGCCACGTTCAGTGGCAGACCGGCGGCCAGCCAGCTGGTGCGGGCGATATCACCGGCCTGAGAGCCGATGGTATCGACGCAGCCGAAGATCACGTCGTCATAGTCTTCCGCCGGAACGGCATTGCGTTCCACCAGCGCCTTGAGCACATGCGCACCCAGATCGATGGCGTGAACATGGGACAACCCGCCCTTGCGGCGCCCGGTGGGCGTGCGCAGGGAATCGACAATATAGGCTTCAGCCATCATGACCTCCCGAATGTCTGACCCGGGCCCAGTGGCGCGTCGTCAGCAAAGATGGCGGCGCTGATGCGCGCCTTGTGGAAGGCACGGTCACCCCAGGAGGATTCCAGTGCCCAGGTGCGTTTCATGAACATCTGCAGATCCACTTCCCAGGTGTACCCCATGGCACCGTGCACCTGAATGCCGTGGCGTGCCGCCAAGTGGGCTGCTTCTGCACAGGCGATATGCGCCTGTGAAATGTGCAGAGCGGCATCGGCATCGCCGTGCTGCAGTGAATAGCCCGCGCGATAGAGCACCGGCTTGGCGAATTCGATCTTGCTCGCCACGTCTGCCAGATGGTGTTTGACTGCCTGGAAGCTGCCGATCGGTTTACCGAACTGCTTGCGCTGGGCCACGTAGTCCACCGACAGATCCAGCATGCGCTGCGCCAACCCCAGCAACTGACCGGCCACCGAGAGCGCACCACGGTTCAGCGCTTCTTCCCAGATCGGCGCACCGGTTTCGGCATCGGCGATACGGGTCGCACTGCTCGGCTCCCACATCACCCGGCACAGGCGACGGGAAGAGTCGATGCTGGCGTTGTGTTCCACATCGATCAGCGAACGCGGCACCGCATGGATCTCGCCCTCATGATTGAGCAGGCTGAAATCCGCCAGATGGGCATCCGCCACCAGCGGGTTGATCGGATGGCCGACAGCAATGCGGATGCTGCCCTCGGCAATCTGCTCCAGCCAGCCGCTGCGGTCCGCAACAGTCTCAGGCAGGGCCGCAATCAGACCGGCACTGACATAGGCAGTATCTGCCAGAGAGTCAGGAATGCCGTAGTACCCCAGCTCCTGAGTCATCAGGGACCAGACCACATCGCCCATCCCCAGGCCACCGGCCTCTTCAGGAATGGACAGGGCGGTCAGGCCCTGCTCGGCCATCTTGTTGCGCAGATCCGGCGAGCGGCCTGCATCGGTTTCCCAGATTTCACGCAGCGCTTCCGGGGCGGCCTCGGTCATCAGGAAGCGGCTGATCGCATCCTGGAAGGCGCGTTCGTCATCAGTAAAAGTGAAGTCCATGGCGCACCTCAGGCTTTCGGCAGGCCGAGCATGCGCTCGGCGATGATGTTGCGTTGAATTTCGTTGGCACCGGCGTAGATCGGACCGGCCTGGGCAAACAGGAAGCCCTCCAGCCAGCCGTGGTCATCCTCGTTCTGTGGTGCGCTGGCGAGCAGTTCGCCCCGGGCACCCAGAATGCGCATCGCCGTTTCGTGGATCTTCAGATCCAGCTCAGACCAGATGATCTTGTTGATGCTGGATTCGGCACCGATCTTTTCGCCACGGGCCAGACGGCCCACTGACTGATAGGCCGACAGCGCGTAGGCTTCGGCACCAGCCCAAACCTCCATCACCGCATCACGGATGCTCGGGTCACGGTCGGCGCTCGCCTGATTGGCCTTGTACAGCTCGATCAACTTGCGCACCGGCTGCTGGAAACGGGCCGGAGAACGCAGCAACAGGCCACGTTCGAAACCCGCGGTGGCCATGGCCACATGCCAGCCGCTGCCCTCTTCCCCGATGCGGTTCTCCACCGGCACCCGCACGTTGTCGAAGAAAATTTCTGCGAAGGCATCCTTGCCGTTCAGTGCCTTGATCGGGCGAATGGTCACGCCTTCGGCATCCAGCGGCACCATCAGGAACGACAGGCCGTGGTGACGCTTGGAATCGGCATCGGAGCGGAACAGGCCAAAGGCCCAGTCGGCGTAGATAGCGCGGGTAGACCAGGTTTTCTGGCCGTTGATGATGTAATGATCACCGTCGCGGATCGCCTTGGAGGAGATCGCCGCCATATCGGAGCCGGCATTGGGTTCGGACCAGGCCTGGGCCCACATGTCGTCACTGGCAGCCATGCGCGGCAGGAAGCGCTTCTTCTGCGCCTCGGTGCCGAACTCCATCAGGGTCGGCCCCAGCAACAGCTGGCCGTTCTGGTTCACGCGCATGGGCGCGTCGGCCGCGTAGTATTCCTCTTCGAAGATCAGCCACTCGGTCAGGTCGCAACCGCGACCGCCAAGCTCTTCCGGCCACATCACCATCGACAGGCGCGCATCAAAGAGTTTGCGCTCCCACTCGCGGTGCTGTTCGAAGCCTTCACGGGTGTCATAACTGGCCAGCTTCTGTGCCGGCAGATTGTCCTTGAGCCAGGCACGCACTTCCTGACGGAAGGCCTGCTGACGGGGGGTATAATTCAGATCCATGGCGAACCTCAGAAACTGGCGTCACGTTTTTCGACAAAGGCCCGACGGGTTTCCGCCGAATCGGGGCTGGTATAGGCCTGCAGGGTGAAGCCCTGCTCCCAGCGATACTTGTCTTCCAGATTGCCGTCCTCGATACCGTTCAGCGCCTCTTTGGCGATACGGATCATGGCCGGGCTCTTGGCCGCGATCTTGGCCGCGGTGGCCAGTGCGGTTTCACGCAACTGGTCCTTGGGCACGATCGCTTCGATGAAGTTGTAGCGGTCCGCTTCCTGCGCGGTGACGGTTTCGCCGGTAAAGAACATCTGGCGTACTTTCTGTACCGGGAACAGTCGCTGCAGGTGAGCACCGCCACCCATGGCCCCCCGGTCCACTTCCGGCAGCGCAAAGGTGGCGCACTCGGACGCAAAAACGATGTCGGCCGCGCCGGTAATGCCGATGCCACCGCCCAGCACGAAGCCGTGTACGGCCACAATCACCGGCACCTCACAGCGGTGTACCGCCTTGAAGGTGGCATAGTTGCCGCCATTCACAGCGACAATGCGCTCGGGGTGCTGGTCCAGCTCCTTGATATCCACGCCGGCACAGAAGCCGCGCCCTTCAGCACGGATCAGTACCACACGCACCTCGGGGTTGCGTCCCAGGGCTTCGATACCCTCGGCCAGCTCAAACCACTCGCGGCTGTCCAGCGCGTTCACCGGGGGCTTGGCAATGATCAGCTCGGCCACACCGTTTTCAATTTGGGTCGTAAAAGCGGTACTCATATCAGGAAGCCTCCTCCAGAGCCTGACCGTTGGCGCGGGCACAGAGCGCCTCCAGACAGGTTTCGGCGTCACCGGCGATCGATGCGATCAACTCCGGTGCGCTAATCAGTTCATTGATGGCTGCGGCCACCTGACCGCTGGGCAGAATGCCCTCGTCAGGGAAGCCCTGAACCATGGAACGCTGCAGCAGAACCGGCTGGTTGGCGGACATCACCACCTGCGACATCTGGGCCGGATCCTCTTTCACAGCCTTGAAGAACGTGGAAACCATGTGACCGAAGGTCATGCCGGTCTCGCGCTTCCACTGACGCGCGCTGCTCAGTGCGATCCACAGCTTGCGCAGGGGGCTCGCCCCTTCCAGCTTGTGAATGAAAGCGTTTTCCACCATGCGGTGGCGCATGCCATCCACCGCCAGAGTGACGCGGATCTTTTGTGGGTCCTGCACCGCCAGATAACGCTCCAGTGTCAGCTGCGGTGTGGGCGAATCCGAGGTCATCATGAAGCGGGTGCCCATGGCGATACCGGCGGCACCGGCCGCCAGTGCCGAAGCGAGACCACGTCCGGTGGAATAGCCACCCGCCGCAATCACGGGCACATCGACTGCATCCAGCACCTGTGGCAGCAGAATGGTGGTGGGCACACCGCCGGTATGGCCGCCGCCTTCGCTGCCCTGAATGGTGATCATGTCCGCCCCCAGCTCCACCGCCTTGATGGCGTGTTTCACCGCGCCCACGGTGGGAATGCAGAGCACGCCTGCGGCTTTCAGCCGTGCGATGGTTTTCTTATCCGGGCCACGACCGTAACTGACGGCTTTCAGGCGATACTTGATCGCCAGTTCCACGCACTGCATGGCGTTTTCCTGGAACATGTGGAAATTGAGGCCAAAATTGCTGCCGCCGGTGGCGTCGATCACCTTCTGGATCTCGCCTTCCAGCCGGGAGGCTTCAATGGTGGCACCGGCCAAAAAGCCAAAGCCGCCCCCCTTGGTCGTAGCGATCACCAGGTTGGCGTCCGAAACCCAACCCATGGCGGTCTGGATGATCGGATACTGGCACCCCAGCCGGCGGGTCAACTCGGTCTGCAACAGCGGACTCATGCCTTCTCTCCGCTGTTCTTCTCAGCAGCCTCAGCCTTATTGGCCTTGACCATGCCCTTCGCATCGAAGCCGCCCAGCAGGTCACCGGAGATCTGTTCGTTGTGCACATGAGCAAAGTGGTGCCAGGCAAAGGCCGCTTCCATGCCGGTACGCTTGCCGGCCAGATCTTCCACGTGATTGATCACCTGCTTGGTCAGCGCCAGCCCCATACGCGGCTGACGTGCGATCTTGCCGGCGATCTCATAGGTAGCATCGGCCAGCTCATCACGGCTGAACACACGGTTGACCATGCCCATTTCGCGGGCACGTTCGGCGCTCATGCGATCACCCAGGAACAGAAACTCCTTGGCGATACGCGGGTTGAGTTCGTAGGGGTGCGCAAAGTATTCCACCCCCGGAATCCCCATGCGGACCACCGGGTCCTGGAAGAAGGCGTCGTCACTGGCGATGATCAGGTCACACACCCAGGCCAGCATCAGGCCGCCGGCCACACAGGCGCCCTGCACCATGGCGATGGTCGGTTTGGGCAGTTCGCGCCAACGGCGGCACATGCCCAGATAGACTTCCTGTTCGCGGGCATAGAGGTATTCGCCGCCCGGCTTGTTGGTGTGGTCCCACCAGAGGGTGCTGCGATCAAATTCCTTGTTGATGTCGCGCCCGGGAGTGCCGATGTCATGACCGGCGGAGAAGTGCTTGCCTTCACCGCGCAGCACGATCACTTTGACGCTGTCGTCATCGACCGCCTGACGGAAAGCGGCGTCCAGCGCGTAGGTCATCTGCGAGTTCTGCGCATTGTTGAAACCGGGGCGGTTCATGGTCACGGTCGCGATACCGTTCTCAACGCTGTACAGCACCGGTTGTTCGGTCTCGTAGACAGCCTTGTCTTCGCGCTGCACGAATTCCTGGGCTTGATTGGCTGCAGTCATGACAGACTCCTGTTTACTGTTCGGTGGACGCGGCACGGATACCCGGCGGGTTATCCTTGAGCTGACGGGCACGCAGGTTGTGTGGATCCAGCTGGGCGATAATCGCCAACTGCTCAGCGGTCGGATGCGCGGTTTCGCCCATATCCGGTGCCTTCAGCAGTTCAAAGCCGGTGTTTTCCTGCACCTCTTCAAAGGTCACCCCGGGGTGCAGAGAGCGCACGCGGATCGCATGATCCGGGCCACCGAAATCCATCACGCACAGGTTGGTCACAATATGACGGATCTCCATCAGGTCCTGTCGCATGTCCTCGGTCCAGCGGGCCGGGTTGTAGCCGACGCCGGAGACCATATCGACCTCACCCGCCACGAACGCGCGCGTGTTGTGGTTGGGCACGAACAGGGAGTTGATGTGGTTGATACTGTTGCCCGGCAGACCACGCACACCCAGCATGGCCACTTTCGGCTTGTCGTAATCACCCACCACCGACAGGTTGGTCTGGCCGAAACGGTCGATCTGAGTCGGGCCGATCATGGCGTGACGCTTGCCACCCCAGACACACTCGAACACGCGCTCAAACGACATGTAGCCAGAGTACTTGGGCACATAATCGCCGCGCGGGCCGACCGGAATCGGCTCTTCCACCAGCAGGGATTCACTGTCGGTCATCAACAGTTCAGGGGTGTGGGTCATCTTCGCCAGACTGGCCCCCAGACGCGGGATGATGCCCAGACCAGAGGCCAGGATTTCGCCATCACCGCGGAAGGCTTCGGAAGCGGCCACAATCATCAGTTCGGTCAGCGTAAATTCACAGTTGGTCGTCATTGTTGTGACTCTCCTCAGAATGTCGGCAGGGGCAGTTTGCCCATCGCGTCAACGCCACCGTTGGCGGCCTGGTAGGCGTCTTCACCGCTGTTTACATACTCATCGAGGTAGACCTGCCAGCCCCCCTCTTCCTTTGCACTGGCGGCGTAGCGCTTCATGTGGCTCAGATCCCAGCCGTAGTCAGGCGCACACATGGTCGGGTGAGCACCCTTGGGCGCATGTATCACGCCCTGCACCAGATAGCGCTCAAAGGTGCTGAAGCGTGCCGTGGCGGCGTCCAGCTCCAGCTTGTCGACCACTTCTTCGGCGGAGACGATGCAGCGCTCGGCGGCACGTGCGACCAGATGATCGAAGTACGGGTCGCTGCCGGTGATCAGGGTGTTGCCCAGCTTGTCTGCCTTGTTGACGTGAACAAACGCCATATCCAGATTCAGCGCCGGCATCGCCAGCAACTCTTCGCCATCGTCGTAAGGTGACTTTATGGTGTGCAGGTCGTTATGGGTGGTTACATCGGTAGCCAGACCACAGCGAGTGGGCAGGAACGGCAGACGCATGCCGGCAGCACGCAGGCCCCACTGGAACATGCCTTCGTCCAGCTCCATCACCTCGATTTCACCGGCCTGACGCACCTTGCGGAACCAGGGCTCCAGCGGGATCGCATCCAGCGTGGCAAAGCCGAAGATCAGTTTTTTCACCTTGCCAGCGGCACAGAGCATGCCCACTTCCGGCCCACCATAGGCAACCACGGTCAGGTCTTTCACGTCAGAGCGCAGGATCTCGCGCACGATCGCCATCGGCTTGCGCCGCGGGCCCCAGCCACCAAAGCCGATGGTCATGCCATCGCGCAGCTGGGCTACCGCTTCCACGGTTGTCATCTGCTTGTTCATCTGTCATTCCTTATTCAAAAACCAGGGCTCATTTAAAACCGATCGAGAAGTCGTGCCCCCAGACACTGACGCGGGTAAATTCGAACGCACTGTGCTCGTCCCAATCGACCTGCAAGCCACCAAAGCCGTACTCCATATCGAAGCCGGACGGGGTCTTCATGTAGAAGGAGGTCATGCGGTCATTGAGGTGCTCACCCAGCGTGGCGGAGAGCTTGACGCCGTTGGCTTCCATACGGTCATGGGCGCGGCCCACTTCGGTCATGGAGTCCACTTCCACCATGGCGTGCACACAACCTGACGGCACCGGGAACTCGGCAATGGCCAGACTGTGGTGGCGGGCGTTATTGCAGTGCATGAAGTGAATGCGCAGCAGGTCGGCATCCGGCGCAGGCTTGTGATTCATGATGTCGGAGAGGCCGAAGCCGAGGACGTTCTTGAGGAAGTCGCGGGTTTCATCGAAGTTGGGAGCCGGCAGAACGATGTGGCCCAGGCCCATGTCACCGGTGACAAAGCGCGGCACCCCCTGCGGCGAAACAAACGGCAGGAAGTCGGAACGGTGGCCCCAGTACAGCTCGTGACGATTACCCGCCGGGTCACGTACAATCGCCAGCTGCTGAACGCCGCGCTGGTTGCACAGCCTCGCATCGCCCGCTTCCCAGGCAATGCCCTTCTGGTCCAGCTCGGCGATAGCTGCCGCAAAGGCTTCTTCCGATGCCAGCTCCCAACCGGAGGCGAGATAGCAATTTTCGCTGCCTTCCAGAATCAGCATACGGAAGGGGCGCTCGTCCATCTTGACGTAAAGGCCACCCTCGGGGGCTTCCGTGGTCATCATGCCGAGCACATTCTCGGCATAGTGCTGCCATTCCTTCAGGCTTTCAGCCTGGGCCACAAAGTAACCCAACTCGCGAATATCCATCATCACATCCCTCCGGGGTCTTGTTGTTTTGCCCATTATCAGGAGGGTGGTACAGGGCCTCATCGTCCATAAAGACTAAACAGAATTGGCAAATATGAATGGATAGCGCCTAGGGGTGATTGGTGGACTGGAGAGTGCTAGACCACTGTTGGTGTTGGACGGGATGATGGCTAACAGCGTGCAGAGTCAAGTGGGTTGAGGGGATTTCAGTCAGGACGCCCCAGCCGCGCTTAGGCTCATTGAATATGAGTTGAGCCGAAACTGATTGCCTTCCGTACCATTGAAAACCATAAACGGAGTCAGCAATGTTTGCATTTCTGAAGAGCGACCCAACCAAGAAGCTCAAAAAACGGCACTCAATCCTGCTTGAACAGGCGATGCAGGCTCAGAGAAAGGGAGATATCCGGACATATTCCGAATTAACGGCAGAGGCTGAAAAGGTGGCTGATGAGATTCAGCGTTTGGGCGCAAACAAAGCCTGAAATTTGGGTACCAGATTGGCATATCGGGGCTGAATGGTATTATTAGTTTCGATTATCTTTTATGTATGCTTACGGGGCTGCAGCATACTCACCCATCTCCAAAACCAACGGAACATCAGGGGCTACGTAACAGCCTGTTATATGCCAAGCTTAACGTTTGATTCAATTGTAACCACCCCATTAGCGTAGTTTACAGACGAAAATTTGCAGTCTCTCATTCCTCTAATACTCACGCCGTCCTCTATTATTTCAACTAGACTAATTTGCTCATTTTTTTTAATGAAGCTTACTTGATCAAGATCAGCAAGTTGGAGTGAAACAGAATAGTTATCACTATTCACCATAGTGCCTTTACAAATAACCCGCTTTGATTGCGTATATATTTTAAAGATGGTTCCGTTTTTTGACGAAAGGTATTCAGATAGTTGCTTTTCACCTTTTATAGGTTCTATCACTGAGGAATATACTTTTTTGTAAGAGTTAACTATAGAGTAGAAATTGATATAGAAAATATTTTCCAAATCATTGTCAGAATAAATTAAACCTTCCTTGAATTTTACCACTTCGCAAGAAATGTAAACCACTGCAGGGCTTAATGGCATTAAAAAAAATAAAAACTCTCTACTTTCATTATTTTCAATATGTAGATATCTTTCAGGAATTATTTCCCTTGCATCAACTATATTAACATGCCGTCTTATAACAGGGTTATCTGAGGTAACAAAAGGGAAGTTGGCATTATTATAAATAATCGCGGCATTCGGGTGTAAAACATGGCCTAGATCGATCTCTGTCAGCTGCTTTTTTGCAACATCCCTCATAGCTGAACTATGATAATTCCCACCGCTAAAAGAATCCATCCACTCTCCAGCTTTATCGAAACTGCTCTGAATTGACTCAAGAAATGATTCGACCCTCATGAACTGAAGAGTAACAAAATATGACATGAAAGACATATTCTCGTTATTTATGGTTCCATTTATAATTTCTTCAGAATATTTTTTATATTTCCCTTCAATTACGGATAGAAAATTTTCAATTAATGGATCTTTTGGATTGTCTTCAGGGAGATTATAAAAATATGGCCTCGTTAACGATTTGTGTGTTACAGATCTAAGCTTCCATCCGGAGGATAGATTATTGTCGTTTACATATATTCCACTGGAGTAATTTGGATTGGATTTCCGCATTTCTGACACATCGGCTTCGAAACGCCTTAGGTAGCAAGCAGGAACTAAATGCTGATTCTTTTTTTCAGGCACAATATCAAGCCCCTCTGCATATAACGCCAATGTTCAGCGGCCGGTTTGGAGTGCAACGGAAAACCGGTCCGGTGGAGGCCCGTCAGGGCCGGAACGAACTGGAACTACTGGTTAGGATTGCGGTGTTTCGGAAAAGTCGATGAACTGACGTGAACGGAGGTCAACCCCCTTCATCTCATCAAACATCCCTTTCCGTAAGGGGGGGAGTTTGTCTCGACGTGAAGACGAACGCCGTCTATTGACGAGCTCTGATCTCGTCAGTAACCCTTTATTTTGATTGCTTTTTATCTTCTTCATTGCTCAAGAAACTCTATGATCTCAGCGTCCGTGATGTTGGGCTTACAAAAAGCCTGAACTCTGCGTGGCGGAGAGTTTGCACGATGACGGTATGCTAGAGATGTGCGCATATTATCAATGCTAATAGACTTTAACGTACCGTCAAGCTCTTGCTCCCATTTGTCCCCCTGATCGGAGGGCAAATACTTCCAATGAAGGATTGGTCCATCAATTTCAGCTATGGCATTAACCACTTCAACAGCAGTGCCATATCTGTCTCCAGGATTTGGCTTCAAACATTTATTTATAACACGCTGAAGTTTCTTGGGGATATGTAGCGGGTAAGCCCTTCTGTCAGGGAACTTTCCACCTCTGACATCTTCAGCGAATTTCCGCCCATCATTATATACGGAGAATTGCTCATAGAAGGCGCTATTCCCCACACACATACGGTACATGGTGAGTCCAACTTGGTATATATCGAATCTATTGTCGAATTCCTTCTCTCGATTGCCGAAAACTTCTGGCGGCATCTGCTTGATATATAGCATAGGCTGCTTGGCTATGCCTTCTTCATCCATAACCTGAGTTAATCCAAAATCTGCCAATAGAGCTTCGTTTCGATCTGAAATAAGAATGTTGTCGGGCTTCACATCAAAATGTATCAAGCCTTTAGAATGCACGTTGTGCAGACCATTAAGCGCATGTGTTGAGTAACGTATAATCTCTCTTACCGTTAAGAAACCATTTTGCATCCGCTTATTCAAAGATCCATTTCTATAAAACGGAGAGGCGACATAAATTTTTCTTTCATCTTCACAGGCATAACTAACTTGAACAACATTAGGATGGGAACTCTTATATAAAGTCCGTGCTTCCGAGAAATACTCGTAGACGCTAAAACCATCTTTCTTTTCAACTTCTTTAATTACCAGCTCCGCATCCAAATATTCATCATGCGCCCTGTATACTTTTGAGTTTTTCCCCTCAAATCCAATTTCTTCTATTTTTTGGAATGAAACCTGTGCTTTTTGATAAGGAAACATTACGCGACAGCCACCATCGCTACCAATGCAGCTTCCCTTGAATTTTTCCTGGAAAGTATGTTCCAGTTTACAATGCCATTGAAATCTCGTTGGCCTTTGAAAACCGCGTCAAGCTGTTTTGGCTTTAGATTAAGCCTCGCAGCTATTGATGTCTTCCGACCAGTAAAGTAACCACCTACATTGCTGCTCGAAAAAGCTTCTTGAACAACACCTTCAATATGAAGCCTTGTTATATCTAGGTTTTGAGTATTAGCCTCAGCTACCCGGATTCCCGCGTAAAATATCGAGTACTCTCTCAATATATCAAGGACGCAATTTCTTATATACTTAAGCTTCTCCGGAAAGTCTAGGGCTGACGGAACCTTTATCACCTCACTATTTATTACTTCAAACTGACCATTAACTTTTCCAAGAACAACAAAATTGGTTTTCTTTGGTTCGACTCTAATCCCTAATATATTCATTATTATCAATCCTTACTGGTACGAACTCTTGCTCCGAGAAATCCTAACATTATAATACTGAGCATGCGCATTTCCGCTCACAGCCAACGACTGGTAGAGCTGATCTAACGACATGAAGAGAAATGATAAATCGAGATATCACAGCCATTCTCTTCCGATGAAAACGAGCATGCGCGTTTTGCAGCTTTGCCGTGCGCAGTATTCCGCTACGGCCAATCCTTAGTACCTTGATACTGGCCGATTTTCGTACGTGTTTCCAGTCAAAAATGAGCACAGCCAAGTGACAAAGTGAGCACACAAGGCATCTGGCGCAAAGATACGGCATGCAATCGGCCCTTCACCCCGAATGGTGCTGCGGCTGATGCATTGGCGAGCGCCAACTGGAGTGCCGATTGACCTCTGCATGGCACGTCCGTTGCCCCGCAAAAACCAACGCCACTTTCCTTGAGTTCTGCCCCCCGGAAAGCATATTGAACTAAGCTGATTTCAGGTAATCTGCAAACCTTGGCAGCCCACACGACAACCAAGGAAGTGACCATGAAACTTGCCATACTTTCAAGAGCACCCAACGCTTACAGCACCCGCCGATTGAAGGAAGCGGCGCTGGACCGAGGGATCAACGTCAAGGTGCTCGACACGTTGAAATTTGCCATCGACCTGAAGCAGGGTGAACCGGATCTGTTTTTCCGCGGCAAGCAGCTCAGCGATTACGACGCCGTACTGCCCCGAATCGGCGCGTCCATCACCTACTACGGCACGGCGGTTGTGCGTCAGTTTCAGGAGATGGATGTGTTTTGCGCCAACTCATCGCACGGTATCGCCAACTCCCGCGACAAGCTGCGCAGCCTGCAGATTCTGGCACGCCACCATATCGGCATCCCGGAAACCACCTTTGTACGCGACAAGCGGGATGTGTTGCCCGCCATTGAGCGTGTGGGCGGCGCGCCGGTCATCATTAAACTGATCGAGGGTACTCAGGGCATTGGCGTATTGCTGGCTGATACCGTGAAAGCGGCCGAGTCGATTATCGAGCTGCTGCAGAGCCAGAAGCAGAACGTTCTGATTCAGAAGTTCGTCGCCGAAAGCCGAGGCAAGGATATTCGTGCCCTGGTTGTCGGGGACCGCGTGGTCGCCGCCATGCGCCGCGTGGCACAGGGGCAGGAGTTCAGAAGCAATGTCCACCGCGGTGGCGTTGCCGAGCCGGTCGATCTGCCGGAAGAGTATGCCGAAGCGGCGATCCGCGCAGCCCAGATCCTGGGCCTGAAGATTGCCGGTGTCGACATGCTGGAAAGCGCCAAGGGTCCACAGATCATGGAGGTGAACTCCTCTCCGGGGCTGGAAGGCATCGAGACCTGCACTCAGCTCGACGTGGCCGGCGCCATCATCGATTTCATCGCTGCACAGGTGGAGTTCCCCGAAATCGATATCCGCCAGCGCCTCACGGTCAGCAAGGGCTACGGCGTCAACGAGCTGATGATTCCGGAAGGGTCCGAGTATGTAGGCAGAACCATCGGCGACGTGGACCTGTACTCGAAGGACCTGAACGTTCTGACCCTTAACCGGGGCAGCAAAATCATCCCCAACCCGAAGGGAGATCGCATTCTGGAGCCCGGCGACAAGCTGCTGTGCTTCGGCAAGATGGAATCCATGCGCGGCATGGTGCCGGCCAAGACCCAGCGCAAACGTCGCTTCAAAATCAAGGACCTGCCGGAAAACGTTGGCAACAACACAGACGAGAACGGACCGACTCAAGATGACTGAAACCCTGGGATGGCGGGAATGGGTATCCCTTCCCGATTTGGGCATCGACAAGATCAAGGCCAAGGTGGATACCGGAGCAAGAACCTCAGCCCTGCACGCGTTCGACGTTCAGCTGGAGGAAACCGACGCGGGCAAGATCGTTCACTTCAAGATCCACCCCTATCAGCGTGATACGGATACGGTGGTCGAATGCCAAGCGCCCCTGCTGGATGAACGGGAGGTGCGTGACTCCGGCGGCCACAGTGAAATGCGGTACGTGATCGAAGCCCGCATTGTGATCGGGTCCGACACCCACACGGCAGAGGTCACGCTGACCAACAGGGACTCCATGGGGTTTCGCATGCTGATCGGCAGGACGACCATGAAAGGACGTTACCTTGTCGACCCCGGCAAGTCCTATCTGTTGCGCAAGAAAAAGCGCAAACCCGCTACGGCAGAACAGTCGTAACTGCTTGCCTGTTGCCCCTGTCCCCATTTTCGGGTGACAGGCAAGCCCTGTGTCTCCACGTAGGCTGCGTTATCAGTAAGCAAACAGCTCACGCATAATAATCTGATAAAAAGCCAAGAGGACACGGTGATGCAGTATCATCTGAATGGTTTCAAGCCCGGCAACTACGAAATTCCTGACGCGGCGCGAGAGCCGGCAGCGCCCCCTCCCCTGAAAGATCTGCCACAAGAAGTGGACGTGCTGATTGTGGGCTGCGGCCCGGCGGGTCTGGCATTGGCACGTCAGTTGTCCGAGTTTTCCGACATCAGCACCTGCATCGTGGATCAGAAAGACGGCCCGCTGCTGTTTGGTCAGGCCGACGGCATCTCCTGCCGCACCCTGGAGATCATGGAAGCCTTCAACTGCAGCGACATGATGGTCAAAGAGTGCTATCAGCTGCACCGCAACGCCTTCTGGGAACCGGACAGCGCCAACCCCGCTCACATCAAGCGCACACACAAGGTACGCGACGCCCGTCTGGGGCTGTCGGAGTTTGTGCACGGTGTCGTCAACCAGGCCCGCCTGCATGAACTGCTGCTGGAAGGCATGGAGCGCTCCGTCACCCATCTGGAGCCCCATTACAGCCGCCGCCTGCTGGAACTGGAGGTGGATGAAGACCTGACTCAGGACCTGACTGCTCACCCGATTACCGCTACCTTTGAGTGCATCGCCGCAGATCAGTCCAACAAGGTGGAAACCCTCAAGGCACGCTATGTGGTCGGCTGTGACGGTGCACGCAGTGCGGTGCGCCGGAATCTGGGCATCCAGCTTGAAGGCGATTCGGCCAACAAGGCCTGGGGCGTGATGGACGTGCTGGTCGTGACCGACTTCCCCGATATCCGGGTCAAAAGCTTTATTCAGTCCCGGGAAGACGGGGCGGTGATGATCGTTCCGCGCGAAGGCGGTTATCTGGTCCGGCTCTACGTTGAACTGGGGCTGCTGGAGAAAGACCAGCGTGCAGCCCAGTTGGGGCTTACCGCAGACGACCTGATCGCCAAGGCTCAGAAGATCCTGACTCCCTACCGGTTTGAGGTCAAAGAGGTGGCCTGGTGGTCGATCTACGAGGTGGGCCAGCGCGTTGCCGAGCGTTTCGACAACACCCCGGCAAAAGGCGCAGAAGACCTGATCCCGCGTGCGTTTGTGGCCGGAGACGCCTGTCACACCCACAGCCCCAAGGGGGGCTGGGGCCTGAACACCTCGCTGCCGGACACGTTCAACCTGGGCTGGAAGCTGGCTGCGGTTATTCAGGGCAAGAGCCATCCCAAACTGCTGCAGACCTACGAGGATGAACGCCGCAAGGTGGCCTTCATGCTGATCAATGCTGACCGCGAGATGTCGGCGCTGGTTGCAACGCGCCCCACGGCGGAACAGAAGGCGCAGCAAGAGAAGAAAAGCACGGCCGATATTGAAGCCTTTATCGCCCGCCAGAACGGTTTTATCGCCGGCACGTCCATAGGCTACGATGCGTCCTATCTCTGTACCGGCCATGAGCATCAGGCACTGGCGACCGGCTACCCGATCGGTCAGCGTTTTCACTCGGCCAAGGCCGTTCGCATCGCAGACGGCTGCCCGGTTCATCTGGGGCACTTGGTCAAGGCGGATGGGCGCTGGCGGATCTTCATTTTCGGCAACACGCAAAACCCGCTGGAACCCAGCTCGGATCTACACCAGCTGGTGCAGTTCCTGTCTGACTCGGCCGCTTCACCGGTGAAAAAATACACGCCAGACACGGCGGATATCGACGCGCTGATTGACGTCTATACGGTCTTTCAACAGCAGGACATCGAGATTGAGACGCTGCCGGACTACCTCTGGCCGGCAAAAGGCAAGTATGGCCTGAGAGACTATGAGAAGGTATTCCACGCCGATGCCGAGCATGACATCTTCCAGCAGCGTGGTGTGGATACGGATAAGGGCTGCATGGTCGTCGTTCGCCCTGACCAGCACATCGCCACCATCCTGCCTCTTGATGCACATGAGGCGTTATCCGCCTTCTTTGATGCGTTCATGCTGGACTGACAGCCCCCTCAAACAGGCCAAAAAGCGGCACCGGTCAAGGTGCCGTTTTTTTTTGGCTTATTCAATGGTATTGCCCTGCCCCACCCCCACAAACAAGCTGGTACACTGGGCGCACCAACTCTAATCGTTATCCAAACAGGGAACCGTTATGTTCAGATCAGGTTTGCACCGTCTCAAGCTCTGCTGCCTCATGGGCATATTACTGCTCGTGTCCCCTTTTGCAGCGGCCAGCGAAGCTGATGCACCTCCTCGTCTGGCCTATCTGGTGTCGGATCTACGCATCCCTTTCTGGAGCATCATGGCCGGTGGCGTGGAGCAGCAGGCAAAAGAGTTGGGGTACTCGGTCGAGGTGCTGAGTGCAGACAACAGTGCACGCAAGGAGCTGGAAAATACCGCCAGGGCCCTGCATGACGAGGTTGCCGGTATCATTCTTTCTCCCACCAATTCATCCGCTGCCGTGACGGTGCTGGATCTGGCAGAAAAAGCCGGGGTGCCTGTTGTGATAGCCGATATCGGGACACAGGGTGGCGAATATGTCAGCTACATCGGCTCGGATAACGAACAGGGCGCCCGTGAGCTTGGGCAGGTGCTGGTCAAGGCACTGGAGGCCAGAGGCTGGTCGGAAGGCGGGGTCGGTATCGTGGCCATTCCGCAAAAGCGTGAAAACGGCAAGGCCCGTACGCGCGGCTTCGTGGATGCCCTGTCCTCATCCGGTTTCCAGGCAGCCGGTATTCGCCAGCAGGTCGACTTTTCCTACACGGAAACCTACACCTTCAGCCGTGAGCTGATCGAAAGCGACCCGAACCTTCGCGCCTTGTGGCTGCAGGGGTCTGACCGTTATCAGGGGGCTCTTGATGCCATTCGCGACGCAGGCAAGGAAGGTGAGGTCCTGCTAGTATGCTTTGATGCGGAACCCGAGTTTATTGAGATGATCCGCTCGGGGCAGTTGGTCGGTGCCGGCATGCAGCAGCCAAGGCTGATCGGCGAAAAGGCCGTCACCACCCTCCATGCTTACCGCCAGTCCGAACCGGTCCCCAAACGACAGAAACTGCCCGTTTTGGCTGTTTCCCCCCAGAATATTGACGACTTGCTCCCCACCATCGAAAAAAACGTACTGGGCACAGGACCGAAATAACGCATGACTGACAGGCACCAACGTCAGCCCTCGTTACAGGGCAGGATTATACTCCTGGCCCTGCTGAGTATTCTGCTGGTAGTGCCTGTCCACGGCACACTGAGCTTTCTGGAACAGAAACAGCTGCTGCTTGCGGATATGAAGCAGCAGGCGGATGAAAGCCTGGCCAGTCTCTCCAAAAACACGGCCCCGCTGATGGCATCCTATGCCATTGCAGAGTATCAAAAGCTGGTCAGTACCGAGGCGGCGCTGGGCCAGTATATCGCCATCCTTGTAGACGATTTTCAAATGGCCAGAATCCTGGGCCAGCCTCGCTATGTGTCAGGCTCGATCCTGATGCCCGACACCGGCATTACCCCCTATAACCCGGCCGATACCGTGCAGCAGGCTCAGTTAACCGCGCAGCCCTATCTTCTCTTTGAACGCACCCTCGAGTCTGACGGCCAGCCTCTGGGCAGGATTTCCATTTACATGCCCCAGACAGCCGTGGAAGAGAAGCTGAACGAAATCCTGTATGACAGCCTGCGCAGCAGCCTGCTGCTGGCCATTACGCTGGTCGCGTTGTTGGGGCTGTTCGTCAGATACCAAATCGTATCACCGCTCAAGGACTTTCTGGCGTCCCTGTCCGAGCGTGATGCCGAGGGCATTCCCGTCAACCCGCTGCCCGGCTTCAAATACCGCGAGTTCTCTTCGCTCTCCGAGACGCTGAACCGAATGATCGGCCTTATCCGCGCCTCCCGAGCCGAGATCAAGCAGGAAGGTGACCGCCTGCTGGCCGTTATCGAAGGCACCAATGTGGGCACCTGGGAGTGGAATATCCAGACCGGCGAAACCGTGTTCAACGAGCGCTGGGCCGAAATCGTCGGCTATACACTGGAGGAGCTGCAGCCCACCACTATTGACACCTGGGCCCGTCTGACACACCCGGATGACCTGGCAGAATCCGAAAAACAGCTGCAACGACACTTCGCCGGCGAAACAGACTTTTACCAGTGCGAGGCCCGTATGAAGCACAAGGACGGTCATTGGGTGTGGGTACTGGACCGCGGCAAACTGTCAAAAACCACCCCGACCGGTGAGCCTTTGATGATGTATGGCACGCATCAGGACATCACCCGGCAGAAAGAAACCGAGTTGCGCCTGAGCCTGGCCGCCCGCGTCTTTGAGCACGTTAATGACGGCGTCATGATCACGGACACCCGGGGCGTAATTCAAAACGTGAACGCGGCCTTCTCTGCGCTGACCGGTTTTGAACCCTCGGAGGTCACCGGCCGGAACGCCAGCATTCTCAGCTCGGGTCGCCATGACTGCGATTTTTATCGGGCGATGTGGAGCCACCTGCTCAATGAAGGCAACTGGGATGGTGAGGTTTGGAACAGGCATAAAGCCGGTGACACCTATCCGGTGCACCTGAAAATCAGTGCCATCAAGGGTCAGAATGGTGCAACCGAAAGCTATGTTGCCATCCTGTCGGATATCTCCGACTTCAAGGCACACGAGCAAAAGCTGGAACATCTGGCGCGGTTTGACCTGTTAACCGGCCTTCCCAATCGATTGACCATGTATGACCGCCTGAATCAGGCCATGATGCAGGCACGCGAATATGATGCCCTGCTGGCAGTGCTTTTCCTTGATCTTGACGGTTTCAAGGAGGTCAACGACTCCCTTGGTCATGAAGCCGGTGATCAATTGCTGATCCATTTGTCACGCCGCATGCATCATGCAGTGCGTGATACCGATACCGTCGCTCGCATCGGCGGGGATGAGTTCGTCATACTGCTGCCCGACCTGCAAAACCGAGACGCGGGCATCACGATCATCGAGCGCCTGCTCAATGCCACCGCCAGCCCGCTCAGAATACACAACACGGAAGTCAGCGTATCCGCGAGCATCGGCGCGTCCTTCTATGACCACCATCGGGCGGCCGATGCGGAAGACCTGCTGCGCGAGGCCGACCAGCTGATGTACGAAGCCAAGCAGAAGGGTAAAAACCGCTATCAATTGCCCGGATAGTCCAGCAAACGTTTCAAAAGCCTCCCCTTTCCTCGCCTGACCGGGCTCACCCCCGGCCAGGCTCAGGTCCGACAGCATGCCAGTACCGCATTGTATGCAGCTTTTGCCTAGCCTTCCCCTTCTGCTACCGCCGCTTCAGGCCCCTTGCCACGCAGCTTGCCAAGCACCGTCCCCAGCAACGGGAACAGCAGTACCGCTACCGCGATCAGGGTAATCACCAGCGTGAGCGGTCGATCCCACAGGAAGGAGAAACTGCCATCCGACATGGTCAGTGCGCGGGCCAGGTTTTTCTCCAGAATGCCGCCAAGAATAAAGCCCAGCAGCATGGGCGCCATGGGAAACGCCAGCAGTTTCAGGAAAATGGCAATCACCGTGATCAACACCATCATCTGGATATCGAAAGTGTTGAAGCTGACCAGATACACCCCGGTAATGGAGAAAAACAGGATCAGCGGGATCAGAATCGGACGCGGAATCGCCAGCAGCCGTGAGATATAGGGAATCAGCGGCAGATTCAGGATCAGCAGCACCAGGTTGCCGAAATACATGGAGATGATGACGGACCAGAACACATCCGGGTTATCCATGAACAGGCGTGGGCCCGGCTGAATACCATAGGCAATCAACGCACCCAGCATAATGGCCGTGGTGCCGGAGCCCGGAATACCCAACGTCAGCAGTGGTACAAACGACCCAGTTGAAGCCGCGTTATTGGCCGATTCGGGCGCCGCCAGCCCACGCAGTGAGCCCTTGCCGAACTTAAGTTTTTCCTTGGCCGAAGCCAGGTTACGTTCCAGCCCATAGGCCATGAAGGATGCGATGGTGGCACCGGCGCCCGGCAGCACGCCCACCAGAAAACCGAATACGGAAGAGCGACCGATGGTGGGCGCCACCTCTTTCACTTCCTCACGGCTCAGCTTCATGCTGCCCAGCGCGGCCATATCCATCTCCGGCTCTGCCTCGCGGTGCTGACCGCGCAGTACCGTCATGATCACCTCGGTCAGGGCAAAGGTGGCCATCGCCAGCAGCAGGAAGCTGACACCGTCGATCAAGTCCACGCTGCCAAAGGTAAAGCGAGTCGCGCCGGAGGTGATATCCGTGCCCACGGTGGCGATCATAAGGCCAAACACAGTCATCAGCAGCGCCTTGATCACCTGCCCCTTACCGGAAAACGCCGCCACGGCCGTCAGCCCCAGCAACATGAGCGCAAAGTAGTCGCCCGACTGAAAGCTCAGTGAGACCGAGGCCAGTGCCGGAGCGGCAAACAGCAGAATCAGTGCACCGATGGTGCCGCCGGTGAACGAGGAATAGGCTGCCAGCGCCAGCGCCTTGCCTGCCTGGTTTTTCTGCGCCAGCGGGAAGCCGTCAAAGGCGGTCACCACCGTGCTGGCACACCCGGGGGCGTTCACCAGAATCGAGGAGGTTGAGCCGCCGAACACGGCACCGTAGTAGACCCCGGCCATCAAAATGATGCCGGAAGCAGGATCAAGCCCGTAGGTGATCGGGATCATCAGCGCCACCGCCGAAATGGGCCCCAGCCCCGGCAGCATGCCGATAAAGGTCCCGGCAAAGCACCCAACGACCACCATCAGCAGGTTGAACGGCATCACGGCTGTTCCCAGCCCGGTCAAAATTCCATCCCACATGGCATCAACCTCCCAACATGGCGGTAAAGAGTCGGCCCGGTGCCAGATAGATATCCAGCAACTGTGCCAGCAGGAACCAGAGCACGACTGAGAAGGGAACAGACGCCAACAGCAGCGTTTTGATACTGCGTACGCCCAGCAGCCAGTAGCCCCCAATCAGAAACAGAATGGTGGAGGCCAGAAAACCGATCCAGGGCAGCGCAACGCCCAGCAGCACAACCAGCAGCAGGAGCTTGGCCACCAGCCAGAAGTCATAGCCGGCCAGTTGAAGGCGACCGGCACTGGAGCGGTCGGCAGTTACGATCAGCGCAATGGACAGAATACCGCCCAGTACAGCCAGCGCACTGGGCAACGACTGGGCGTTGAAGGGCGCAAATTCATCACCCGGCAGCAAGGCGATCTCGCCGGCATAGTAGCCATAGGCCACCGACAGGCACAGAAACACCAGACCACCGATATGGTCTTTGGATAAAGGCATAGTGGAATCCTCACACGAGTTGTGACACACCTGAGGGGGAACCAGGCATGCCCCGCACCGGGCAGGTACGGGGCCGTACAGCAGTCGGGGTTAGCGCAGGAAGCCCAGCTCGCGCATCAGCTCACCCACTTCCTTTTCCTGCTGCTCGAGGAAGGCGACGAACTCGTCACCCGGGCGGAAATCTTCGGCCCAACCGTTGCGGTCACGCACGCGCGCCCAGTCCTCGGTGCCATACATCTTTTCCAGCACGGCGATAAACTCGTCACGCTTGGCGTCGGCCATGCCGGGTGCGCCGAAGAAGCCGCGCCAGTTCACGAAGGTTGCGTCATAGCCCAGCTCTTTCAGCGTGGGTACGTCCGGTGCGGCCTTGGAACGCTCCGGACCGGTCATGGCCAGAATGCGTACCTCACCGGCGTCTGCCAGTGCCAGCGCTTCGCTGAAGCCGGTCGACAGTACATCCGCTTCACCGGACAAGAGGCCAGCCATCGCCTTGCCGCCAGCATCATAGGCCAGATACTTGACCATGCGCGGGTCACCACCGGCTGCCTTGAAGGCCTGTGCCGCAACCAGGTGATCCATGCTGCCGCGTGCCGAGCCGCCCACTACGGTGACCGAACGCGGGTTGTCCAGATAGGCATCCGCCAGATCGTTGAAGCTGGTGTACTGTGAATCCGCTTTCACCACAAAGGCACCGAAATCACCGATGGTGGCTGCAACCGGCGTCAGATCACGGAAGGATTGAGGAAACACCTTGGACAGTGAACGGATCACGATCGGTGTGGAATTGACCATCAGAGTATCTTCAGACTGGTCAGCCACTTCGATCAGGTGTGCAATGGCCTTGCCGCCACCGCCGCCAGACAGGTTTTCGTAAGAAACGGTGTCAACCAGACCGGATTTTTGCAGGGCTTCACCGGTACCGCGCGCAGTGCTGTCCCAGCCACCGCCGGCACCACCGGGAATCAGAAAATGAACGCTATCGACCTGCGCCTGTACCACGCCCGCAGACAGACAGGTGGTCAACGCTGTGGCCAGCACGGTAGAACGGTGTGTGAAGAGTTTGGAGAGCATAGCAATTACCTCATTATTGTTGTTTT
Organism: Marinobacterium alkalitolerans; assembly: GCF_017776525.1. Taxonomy (GTDB): domain Bacteria; phylum Pseudomonadota; class Gammaproteobacteria; order Pseudomonadales; family Balneatricaceae; genus Marinobacterium; species Marinobacterium alkalitolerans. The sequence continues at coordinate 143,149 of NZ_JACVEW010000002.1, read as the reverse complement.
GGCATGAGCCTGAGGCAAGCCTATGCAGCCTTGTGGTGCAGTAAAAGCTTATGAATTTAATGAGTTTTTAGAGCTTAAACGCCATTTTGTGCATTTTGTTCACGGGCATTTTCAACGTACTGCGATTAGTATCAGATAATAAAAAGAGCTGATCTATGCGACTGTCACTCCGCCGCTTTCCACTCAAAACACGCATGGTGCTGATTCTGGGGCTGATCGCCCTGTTACAGACCGGCGCACTGGGCCTGTTTGCCCTGCACTACCTGACCACCAGTCTGGAAGAAGAGATTGGTGAACGTGCACTGCACGTGGCCAAAACCATTGCCAGTATTCCTCAGGTCATTGATGCCGTGACCGAGCGGGACATCTCCCGGCTGCAGCCATTAAGCCTGACCCTGGCCGAACGGACGGAGGCCCGCTTTGTCGTCATCGGTGACCGCGATGGCTTGCGGCTCGCGCATCCGGTAGCGAAGCGACTGGGCCGCTCCATGGCGGAAGATGACGATGACGAACTGACCCCCACACTGGCCTATGGGCTGGCACAGGTCACCCGTGCCGAAGGCAGCCTGGGCCTCTCCATGCGTGCCCGCGCGCCCATATACGACAACTCTGGAGAACAGATCGTTGGCCTGGTATCCGTCGGCTATCTGCTGGACCGTGTCGACACCTACATCAGCCGCTACCGTCTCACCATGACGCTGGTAATTCTGGCCGCGCTGGCGTTCAGTATTCTGACCGCCGTCTGGTTTGCCGGGCACTTCAAGAAAGCCATTTTCGGGCTGGAGCCGGAAGAGATCGGTCGGCTGTTTCAGGAACGTAACGCCACCCTGCAATCGATTCGCGAGGGCATTATCGCCATCAACACCCGAGGCGAGATCACCACCCTGAACGAAGCCGCCCGCTCCATTCTGGAGCTGCCATCGGATGCTGACCTGTTGGGACAGCCGGTCACCGAAGTGCTGCCAGATTCCCGCATGCCGGAGGTGCTCAGCAGTGACCAGCCCCAGTTTGACCAGGAGGTACGCTTGGGTGAGCAGGCCCTGATCGTGAACCGCGTGCCCCTGCACCATTCGGGACAGGTGGTGGGCGTGGTATCCAGCTTTCGCCGCAAGGATGAGCTGCATCAGCTGGGGCAAAAGCTCAGCCGCATTCAGCAATACGCGGACAGCCTGCGCAGTCAGGCCCATGAATACTCCAACAAGCTGCACACCATCGCCGGCCTGATCCAGATTGGCGCCAATGACGAGGCACTGGCCCTGATCGGGCAGGAAACCCGGGACCATCAGGCCCTGATCCATTTGCTGGTAGAAGCCGTGCCGGACCCGGTCCTCGCCGGCTGCCTGCTGGGCAAGTACAACCGTGCCCGCGAGCTGGGACTGGTGCTGGAGATCGACCCTGACAGCCAGATGAGTGACCTGCCCGAGTGGATTCCGCGCGAGCAGCTGGTGAGCATTCTCGGCAACCTGCTCGACAACGCCTTTGAGGCCACACTCAATCAAGGCGGGCATGGCAAGGCTGTGCGCATGAGCATGACCGACCTGGGGGATGATCTGATTTTTGAGATCGAAGACCGGGGCCCGGGCATCCCGGACGATCAGCACCAGCTGATTTTCAACAAGGGCGTCACCAGCAAGCAGGCCGAGGGGCACGGACTGGGCCTGCACCTGGTGCATTCCCTGCTGCAACAGCTCAACGGTACCATTACGATTGAGCCCGGCACGCCGGATGGCAGCCGCTTTACCGTCTACATTCCCAAACAGCCACACTCGACCAACCTGCATGGAGCTGCTGATGAGTAAACCCATTCGCGTTGTGATCGCCGAAGATGACCCTCAAATCGCCGAAATACAGCAGCGTTTTCTCGAACGCATCGAGGGTTTCGAGCTGGTCGGCGTGGCCCACGACCTGACCACGGCACGAGACCTGATCGAGGTATTGAAACCGGAACTGATGCTGCTGGACATCCAGTTCCCGGGTGGCACGGGACTGGAGCTGCTGCGCGAGATGCGCACCAGCAACCAGACCACCGATGTGATCCTGATTACGGCCGCGCGCGAAGTCGACACTCTGCGTGAAGCCCTGCGTGGTGGCGTGTTCGACTATATTCTCAAGCCTCTGGTGTTCGAGCGACTTCAGGCCGCCCTGCAGGGATATGCCGAACACCTGGAGCGTCTGACCAGCCTGAACTCCCTCGCCCAGTCGGATGTGGACAGCCTGCTGCCAAGAGGCAGCACCAGCGCCGGAGCCTCGGAGGGTGCGGAACCTCCCGGCACTCAACGCCTGCCCAAGGGGATCGATGGTCTGACACTGGAAAAGGTGAGAGAGGTCTTTCAGTCCGATGCCGAACCTCAAAACGCGGAGACGGTGGGCGCTGCCATCGGCGCCAGCCGCACCACGGCACGGCGCTATCTGGAATATCTGGTCAGTACACGCGAGCTGGTTGCCAGTGTGAGCTACGGCAGCGTTGGCCGGCCGGAACGGCGCTATCAACTGGCCCCGGGGAACTGACTTTCGGATCCGGCACAAGTGCAGAGAATAGAACTCCACACTCTCGTGCCGGCTCATCCTGCAGAAGCTTATTGCACGACTTCGTTAAGGGCTGCCTGAGCACATGCCTGATCCAGATGACCACCCGGAGCTCCGCCTACACCAATACCCCCAACCTTTTCACCGTTAACCATAATGGGCAGGCCACCTCCCAGAATCAGGATGTTTGGATCCATATCCCTGAGCCCGTCGACTTCAGGCATCTTCTTGATAAGAGCAGCCAGATCGGCTGTCGGGCGCCCCATGCTTGCAGATGTATACGCTTTCTTTCGGCTGCTTTCGAGCGTATGAGGACCTGCCTTATCTGCACGCAAGATTGTGCGCGTCACCCCTGAGGCGTCCACAACAGCGACGCTTACGTTGTATCCGTCTTTTGCACAAGCCATCACGGCATGACTGGCCAGCTCCTGCGCCATTGCCAATGGCAGAACGGGCTGAGTCGTTAGTTCCGCTGCCTGAGCAGACAGGCTGGCACCAAGAGCGGTAACTGCGAGACAGGTTTTGAACATTTTCATCGTGGATATCCTTTCAAGGTCGTTGAACACAGTTACAGGCTAGCGCTCGCGGCGTTTCCAGATACTTTCCACATCATTACAAAGCTGTAATGTTGAAACCTTTAAGGTGCCAGACAGCAGGTGCAGTGGTAATTTATGCGTTATGAAGATATTAGTGATCGAAGACGATGCCACCATTGCAGGCTATGTTGCTAAAGGCTTTCGTGAACATGGCGACACCGTCGATACGGTGGCTGATGGCAATGACGGCTTTCACATGGCGCTGGAAGGCGACTATGACCTGGTGATTGTGGATGTCATGCTGCCCGGTCGCGATGGTTTGTCTGTTATTGAGGAGTTACGGGGGGGTGGGTGCACGGCTCCCATGATTATTCTCAGTGCAAAACGCTCGGTTGAAGACCGTGTCCGAGGCCTTGAGACTGGCAGTGATGATTACCTTACCAAGCCGTTCTCATTCAGCGAACTTCATGCCCGTGCCCAGGCTCTTATGAGACGCATCTCTTCGCTTCCAGAAACCGGCATTCAGTCCAAACTCAGTTTCCAAGACCTGTGCCTGGACCCTGTTACCAAATCGGTCACGCGTTCTGGCCAAAAAATTGCGCTGCAACCACGCGAATTCAAGCTGCTTGAATACATGTTGAGAAACCCGGGAAAGGTGCTGTCAAAAACCATGATACTCGAGCATGTCTGGGAGTTCAGCTTTGACCCCCAAACCAATGTTGTAGATGTGCTGGTGTGTCGCCTGCGTGCCAAGGTCGATAAGGACTTCAATACAAAGCTCCTACACACCCTCCGCGGAGTGGGATATGTTCTCAAGACTGATTAAGGCACGCCGCATCAATACGGCGCTTGAACTGACCTTGAAGTTTACTCTGCTGTTTTTTATTTCCGCACTGGTACTCTTCATCACCGTGGACTCTCTTCTCCACCGAGCCCAGCAAGATAAGGATCAGCAACTGATCAGCTCTTTTCTGGAGAGCTATCAACGACTTGAGCAGACCGCAGGGCTGCACAAACTGGACGTAGTAGTAGAACGCGACACCCCCTACTTTCAAAGATCTGATATGTGGCTGGAGCTGACCGACGATGAAGGCGAGCGGTTGCTGCATGTACAACCGGAGCAGTGGAGCCCGACGCAGTCTCTCTTGCTGCCGGCCATGCAGGACGGTGAATGGGCTGAAGGGACCTTCGGTGCTGAAGGATCCAGGTTTTTAGTGGGCCAAATCAGCCTGGATGACAATGCACGCCTGCGCATTGGCAAATCGCTTGCACACCGGGCTGAGCAGCAAGCAGAGTACAGAAAAATCATTTTAATCGTCATGCTGCCGCTGCTCGGGGTCGGCTTGTTACTGGCCTACTATATGAACTGGAGGGCGCTCAGGCAGGTGAAAGACCTTGCAGAGACAGTGCGCAACCTCAAGACAACCGATCTGGATGCAAGAGTCCCTGTCCGAAACCCTCATACTGAGTTGGGTGAATTGGCTCAGTTATTCAACACCATGCTGATTCAGATTAGTCGCCTGATTCGCGGTATGCAGCACTCGTTGGACGCCGTTGCTCATGACTTGCGTACCCCTTTGGCACGCATGCGTTTAAGTATCGAGTCAGCCGTTGGGTGCGATGACGTAAAACCCTTGAGAGAAGCCTTGCTGGATTGTGCGGAAGAAAACGCAAGAATCGAGGGTATGCTCAAGACTCTCATGGATATCTCAGAGGCAGAAAGCGGGATTCTGACGCTTCATCCTGAGCCGATAGACCTGTATGAAGCCGTTAAGGATTGTGTGGAGCTCTATCGGTATGCTGCGGAAGATCGGGGTGTCAGGCTACAGGTGGAAGGCCAGCCTGTTACAGTCAATGCTGACAGAGTTCGTGTACACCAGGTTTTATGCAACTTGATTGATAATGCGATCAAGTACAACAAGCCTGGAGGGGACGTACATATCTCCCTCAATGAGTTATCCGCGTCTGCCGAAGTGGTAATTACAGATGAGGGTGCGGGCATAGACCCCAGTGAGATGGAACTTGTTTTCAACCGGTTATATCGCGGGAACAAGAGCCGCAGTGAGCCTGGCGTGGGTCTGGGTTTGAGTCTAGTTAAGGCGATCGTAGAGGCGCATGATGGCAGCATCACCATTGCTCCCCCTGAGAACAAAGGGTGCAAGATATCGGTTGTACTGCCAAGGCTCGTAAAGTAAAGCCAACCTGGCTCAGATTTTACTTCGTGACCTCACGAAGTAGATTCTGCGTTCGAGCCCCTCTTGGATACTGGCTGCTTTTATCAATCGATTCTATACAGCTCGTATTGAGATTGATCATTTCTTTTGGCCTCATACATCGCTGAGTCGGCATGTTTGAGCACCTGCTCAAGGCTGTCACTGTCGCCATTGATAAGCCTGACTCCAATGCTTACATGGCAGAAATGCTCACGACCATCCAGGTCATAAGGCCGCTTCAGCCTTTCAACCATCTGCTGACAGATCAGCTGTGCCTGTGCTTCTGCATTCCGAGCATCCGGCCCCAGAGCTTCGATGACGACGACAAACTCATCCCCCGCCCAGCGCGCCACAAAGTCCTGTGAGCGCACACTGGACCCCAGCCGATCGGCAAACTGTTTCAGCATCATATCGCCCATGTCATGACCATTTTGATCGTTGAGCTGCTTGAAGTTGTCCAGGTCCATAAACAGCACGGCTGCATGCAAACGGGTCTGCTGACAGGACTTGAGCGTCATTTCGAGACGCTTTTCCAATAACAGTCGATTGGGCAGGGATGTGAGCGGGTCGGTATAGGCGAGCTTTTCGATTTCGAGCTGTTCCTGCTTGCGCTCGGTGATATCCCTTGAGAGCGCAATAAACCGCAGCGGCTCGCCCACCACTGGCTCTTTTTTAGCCATTGATACTTCAAACCAGCGCTCCCCAAGTGGCGTGGGCAGCAGAATTTGAGTCCCGTTCGAATAGCCGCTGATACTGGTCTGCTTGATCGCCAGCATCACCGCCTGAGCCGCTTCAGGCGGCATGACTTCCGAGACGGTATAGCCGAGCAGCTGTTCCGGAGGCGCTACCAGCAAATCCGAACGCAGGGCACGAAAGTCATAGTGCCGGCCCTCGGCATCCAGCTCAAACATCAGGTCCGGGATGGCATTCAGGGTAGAAGACAGGCTGTTTTGGACAGCATCAGGCGTGCCGGAAGCCTTGTCTTCAGAAAACATCAAACTCTGCAGGATTCGGTTCCATACAATCTTGAGCATCAGGTATCGGCTTCCGATGATGGTATCTGTTTACATCATAGCACTCCCATTCACCGTTAAAGCGACTCAGATACTGGCTCCGGGCAATTCTGCACAGATAGCCACAAGAAGATGCCAGAGCAAAAAAAGCCGCCCGTCTTTCGAGGGGCGGCAAGCAAAGCACACAGCATGAACATGAAGGTGATCAGCGATACAGGATAACCAGATCGTTGATAACCGAAGGGCGGTCATTACCCACCACGTGGATATTGACCTCAAGGGTCAGCGCAGTGCCCTTGCGGGACTGCTGCACCGACTTCACCCGCGCCCGGGCCTGAATCTCGGATCCGGCCGGAACGGGTGACGGGAAACGCAGACGGTCAGAGCCGTAATTGACCATGGTCTGGAATCCCGTAATTTCAAACGGCAGCGCGAAGGTTAAGCGCGACTGCAGAATCTGGACGAGAGCACCATGGGCGATGGTGGTGCCGAAAGGACTGTCCTTGGCAGCGCGTTCCGGATCGGTATGAATCCAGTAGTTGTCTCCGGACAGCTCAGCGAACGCATTGATCAGTTCCTGATCGACCACAATGCTGTTGCTCCAGTCGGTGAACTGATCACTGACCAGTGCCTGCAGGGCGACCGGGTTGTCGACGCCAACCTGTACCTGGCCCTTGTCGTTGCGCGGCAGGCTGTCCAGCGGGTTCTCATACGGCAGGCTATCCAGTGCCTTGTCGGCAGCGGTGAAGCGCAGCAGGGTATTGCCCTTGGCATCCACCTGATCCAGCACAGGTTTAAGCGCCATGCCAACCTGGATCTCGTCTTCCTCAAGCCCCACCAGCGTGGTATTGACGCGTACGCCCTGCTCCAGCTCGACTACTGCCAGCGCCTGAGGCATCTCGTCGGCAAACTCCGGCAACGTCGGAATGCGGGTCAGGGTGTAGCTGTACAGCGTGCCCTTGCCGGACACCGGCTTCCACTCAAGATCATGAGACAGGCAGTGAGTGCAGTGACGGCGCGGGTAGAACACCCAGCCTTCACAAGCGTTACATTGCTGAATACGGATCTCGCCTTCGTTCAGCCCCTGCCAGAAGGGCTTTGAGATCTCGGTCATTTCTGGCATCGGTTTCAGACTCATGACTTAGCCCCCCTGCAGAATCAATGCACCCTGTTCACTCATCACGCCGCCGGTTCCGGAGACAAACACCTGATCACAACGCTTGAGCTGACGTGCATCGGCACGACCGGCGATCTGGGTGTAGGCTTCGATCACCTGAGAGAAACCACCGGCACTGCCGGCCTGACCGAAGCTGAGCTGACCGCCGTGGGTGTTCAGCGGGAAGTTGCCCTTGAAGGTGAGATCGTTCTCCTTGATGAAGCGCATCCCCTCACCTTTCGGACAGAAACCGGCATCCTCCAGCGACAGCAACACGGTGATGGTGTAGCAGTCGTAGATCTGCGCCGCGTCCATATCCTGCGGTTTGACGCCGGCCATTTCGAAGGCGCGCTTGGCCGCAGCCGCCACCGGGGTGACGGTCATGTCGTTGGCATAGGACGGCGACTTGAACGACAGGCGTTCACCAAAGCCCTTCACATAGGCCGGACGGTGTTTGGTGCGCTTGGCCACATCCCTGGACGTGACAATAACAGCGGCGCCACCGGCCACAGGCATAACGATCTCCAGCACGTGCAACGGGTCAGCGACCATCTTGGAGCCAAGCACGTCTTCGACGGTCAGCGGCTTGCCGTAGAACATGGCATCCGGGTTGGCCTGGGCATTGGTACGCTGATCGACACAGATCTTGGCCATGGCTTCAGGGTCGTAGCCATACTGGGCCGCGTAGCGTTGGGCAATCATGGCGTAGCCGGTGTTCTGCCCCATATGACCATAAGGCAGGTCAAACTCGGCTTCGGGTGCGCCGTAGGCGGTGCTGTGGCCGCCAAAGCGCATGGCGCGGGCCATCCAGGCCGGGTCTTCGCTGGGACCAAAGGGTGCCATGCGCATCGGAATGACGCAGAGCACGGCTTCACATTGCCCCATCTCGATGGCCGCAGCCGCCCGCCAGATCATCCCGACCGGGGTGCATCCTCCCAGATCGACCACTTCAGCAAAGTTCAGTTCGATACCCAGATACTCGGCCGCCATCGCCGGTACAAATACCGAGGCTTCATGAAACTGGGGCCCGTTGATCACCAGGCCATCCAGGTCGCTGGCCTTCAAACCAGCATCCTCCAGTGCCCGTGAAGCCAGATCAGCCACCTGCTCCAGGTGGAACATCTGCGGCGCCGTGGCATATTTTTCCGGTTTATACTGTGCCGCACCTACGATCGCGGCATCTCCTCTCAATCCCATCATCATCTCCTGACGCGATCAGTGATATTCAAACGGTGGCAGGCCCGCATCGGCCAGCGCTTCCGGCGAGTAGGGGCGATAAGTACCCGCTTTCTCGTCACGCACGTAAAGCGGATCAGCACAATGCTCGGGGCTGTAGCCCTGACGCTGCAGATCGACCTTGCGCAGCTTGAAGGTGGTGGTCATATCCGCTGCCTTGCTCACCCGTACAAACTGGGGCGCGGCATAGCGCGGAATACGGGCCTCGGTCAGCTCGTAAAAGGCCTCGGGGTCAAAGCTCTGCCCCTCCTGCATGACGATAGCCGCCATGCCGGCACGCCCTTCGTGTTGAGGCACCTGTACCCCGTAGATGTTGATCAGCTCAGCACCCTTGAAGTCTGCCAGCGCACTGGCAACCTCCTGTGTGGACACGTTCTCACTCTTCCAGCGGAAGGTGTCGCCCACCCGGTCTACAAAGTAGAAATAGCCGTCTTCGTCATAGCGCAGCAGATCGCCGGAACTCCACCAGGCATCGCCTTCACTGAAGACATCGCGCAGAATCTTTTTCTCGCTCGCTTCCGGGTTGGTATAGCCCTCAAAGCGACCACCGCCGATTTCAGGGTGGTTGATGATCATGCCAATGCCCTCGCCGACCTCACCCGGTTCGCACTGGATGCAGAACCCGTTTGCGTCGCGCAGGTGAGCGTCGTTTTCGATATCGTAGCGGATCAGACGGAAGTTGGTCTTGTTCCAGTCCGGCACCCGACCACAGGAGCCAATGCGGTTATCCACGTTGATCAGGTTGGTATTGGCTTCGGTAGAGCCCCAGCCTTCGTAGATATCCATCTGGCCAAAACGCTCAACCCACTTGCGCCAGGACTCGGCCGTCAGACCAGCCCCCATCATGCAGCGCAAGCGGTGCTCACCGGCCTCTGCATCCTGATTCAACAGGTAACGGCAGATCTCTCCAATATACTGGCAGACGGTCACGCCGTTGTTGCGCACATCCTGCCAGAACCGGCTCACACTGAACTTGCGGCGAACCAGAATACTGGACCCCGCCCGCAGCGCCGTGGACGTTACTGAGGTTGCGGCCGCACCGTGGTAGAGCGGCAGACAGCAATAGAAAACGTCTTCAGGCGTCGCATCAATGGTTACCTCCATCACGTCACCTGAGCAGAGCCAGCGCATGTGGCTGTAAATCGCCGCCTTGGGCAGCCCTGTCGTGCCGGAGGTGAAGATCAGCAGCGTTGGGGTTTCGGATGTAATATCCGCCCGCAACGAGCGGTCAACCGGTGTATCGGGGGCCTGCTCCAGCGCCTTTATGTAGGCATCCGATAGCCCGTCCAGGTCTGCAGCACTTGCCGGCTTTTCCGCATCCGGCTGCAACCACAGGGGAACCTGGATACCGGGGGTCTGGGCGAAGTTGTGGGCACACTCTTCACCCACGATGGCCGCTTTTGCATCAGTCGTTTCCAGCGCATGCACCAGCGGATGACCATTGATCTGTGTATTGATGAAAGCGACCACCACACCGATTTTGGTCAGGCCAAACCAGGTGGTAAAGAACTCGGGGCGGTTTTCCATCGCCATGGCGCAGACATCACCGGGCTTGAGCCCGCATGCCAGTGCAGCCTGAGCCACGCGGTCAGCACGGCGGTTGACTTCGGCATAGCTGAGCCGTGTATCGCCGTAAATCAGAAAGGCATGCTCACCCAATGTGCGGGCCTGCTCCTCAAGCCGGTCTGCCAGAGTGTAGTGATCCAGCGGCTTGATCAGCCCTGCAGCCCGGGAGCGGCGATCCAGCTTGCGCTGAGTCTCTTCACGCGGCACAACCGCGGGAGACGCTTCAGAAAGATTGGAACTCATGCGCTCATTCCTTCTTGTTGTTTGTCCGGACGCGCCTGTCAGCGCACTCGGATTTTTGGCGCCGGCGTGTCGCCGCGCATGGTTTGCAGAAAGCGATTCATCGGTGCGGGTTCAGCCACTTGCGGCAACGCATTCTGTGCCGGCCGTTCGCGCCAGAACTGCCCCCATGAGGGAAAGAGCCCGTGGAATGTACCCTCATAAGGCTCGCGTCCCGGCCAGCGCATTTTCATGTCGCCAATGGGCGGTTTGTTCAGGTCGGTTGCGTACCAGTAACAGGGCAGGCGGCGGCGGAAATACCACTGGCCGTCGATGCGCTCGTAATCGTCCCAGTAGAGCATCTGCATGATCACCCACTCGGGGCCTGTCTCATGTTCGTTCTTCGAGTACACCACACCGATCGCGTGGTCTTCGTCGATAAACTCGATAATGTGCTGCCCGACATGGTGGGACGTGCCCGTGAACTGATCACGCAGCGTAGTATCGACCCAGGCCTTCAGATGCTCGCGGCCAACCTTGTCGCGCCCCACACGGATGTCCGGGGCGAAGAGGTTCACATGTGCATCCAGGTCGCGCATGTCCAGCGACAACGAATATTTGCCCGCCAGCTGGCGGATCGCTTCGGTGGACTCCAGGCGGTCGATGCGCTGTTCCAGTGTCATCTCAGCCATACGCACCTCAGATGAATACCATGCCGCCGTTAACAGCGATGTTTTGTCCGGTCACAAAGCCGGCATCATCACTGGCCAGGAAAGACGCCACCTTGGCCACATCTTCCGGCTCGGCCATGCGGCCCAGCGGAATGGCACTGATCATCTGCTCCATCCACTCCTCGGGGATGCCCTGCATCATCGGCGTATTGGTGGCGCCCGGCACCAGGGTATTCACGCGAATGCCATTGGGCGCCAGCTCACGCGCGATGCTGCGGGTCAGGCCCATAACACCGGCCTTGGAGGCGACATAGTGGCTCGGGCCTTCACCTGAAACGGCTGCAGAGCTGGACACGTTGATGATGGCCCCTCCGCCGTTTTCCAGCATCAGGCGTGCTCCTTCACGGCAGCACAGGAAGGTGCCCTTGAGGTTCACACCGATGACTCGGTCCCAGTTTTCATCCGGCGTGTTCAGAAACTCATCCACGGCACCGGTACCGGCATTGTTGACGACCACATCAAGACGCCCGAACGCCTCTTTCACCTGTGTCATCGCACCCTTGACCGATTCGCTGTTGGCGATATCACAGGCGATGGCGATCACTTCACCTTCCGCCGCTGCCGCCGTCTGCTCGGCCGCCTCCTGATTGATGTCCACGGCAGCTACCCTGGCACCCTGCGCCGCAAAGTGTTTGACGATCGCTTGACCCATACCCTGCCCGGCGCCGGTTACGAAAACCACCTGGTCCTGATGTTTCATCACACATGCCTCCACTGTGCCGTCCGGCACATCCTGTTTCGGTTCTTGTTGTGTGATGCATATTCAACGAGGGGAAAAGAGGCGACATCGTCCATCAAGACTAACCCGCCTCCCGCCTGCACTGGTCTGAATGGACGATGCCGCTTGCATGGCCGGGTAAGAGGATGTTCACAACCCGATCTGTCAGTGGTGCACAGCGCACCGCCCCATAATAAGGAGAACACTATGGATCATCAGGACCTGCCTCTGCCAATCGGCCATTACGCCCAACTCGAAAATGGCCTGACACTGCACTACCTGGACGTGGGTGAAGGCCCGGTCGTACTCTGGCTGCACGGCAGCGGACCCGGTGCCAGTGGCTACAGCAACTTCAAAACCAACTATCCCGTATTTACCGAGGCCGGGTACCGCAATATCGTGCTCGACCTGCCCGGCTTTGGCCGCTCAAGCAAGCCGGAAGACGCCCACTACAATCTGGAATTTTTTGTCGAGTGCCTGAACCAGTTCCTGCAGGCCACCGGCATTGAACGCTGCACGTTGCTGGGCAACTCACTGGGCGGAGCCATTGCACTGGGACAGGCCCTGACACACCCAACGACCGTTGATCGTCTTGTCCTGATGGCACCCGGTGGCGTCGAAGAGCGGGAAACCTATTTCCAGATGGAAGGCATCCAGCGCATGGTGGAAGTCTATGGTCAGGGCCCCATGGGGGTGGAAGAGATGCGTCAGGTAATGCAGCTTCAGCTGTTTGACGCCTCTCAACTCGAAGACGAGCTGCTGGCAGAGCGCGCCGCAGTGGCCGTCACTCAGCCGGCCAACCTGTTCTCGACCATGATGGTGCCCAACATGACCAAGCGCCTGAGTGAGCTGACCTGCCCGATCCTGGGTTTCTGGGGCAACAATGACCGGTTCAACCCGGTCGAAGGCGTGTTCAAGTTTCTCGACAAGGCACCCGAGGCACGTTTTCTGATGTTGAACCGCTGCGGCCACTGGGTTCAGGTCGAGCATACTGACCTGTTCAACCGCACCTGCCTTGATTTCCTGCAACAGGGTTGAAGCCATGTCCCCTGTCACTGCACACTCAATGTTCATTCAGGAGTAACTCCATGGCCGCGTTTCAGCATCTTTTCATACCCGGCAAAATTGGCTCAATGGAGCTGAAGAACCGCATTCTGATGGCCCCGATGGGCTCCAACTACGCCGAGCAGGATGGCACCTGTGGCGAGCGTATTCAGGCGTTCTATGAAGCCCGTGCCAAGGGTGGTGCAGGCATGCTCACCATGGGCGTGTGTTCCATCGCTTATCCGGCCGGTACCGCCGAGCCGTTTCAGGTCGGCGTTTCGTCTGACGATTTCATTCCCGGACTCAAGCAGCTGACCGACCGAGTGCACAGGCACGGCGCCAGGATCGCCATGCAGCTTCAGCATGCAGGCAAGACCTCGGTACGCGACCTGGCCGAAGGGCGTGAGCTCTGGGTGCCCTCAATGCCCCCGGCTGCCAATACCGACATGTTTGCCTCGCTGACCCAGTCGGAGTTGGGCCGCTTCATCAGCTCATCCAAGGGCCGGGAAAAATCCGGCGTGCGCATCCGTGTGATGGACAAGGACGATATCCGGCAGATGGTCACCTGGTTCGCCGATGCGGCGGAGCGCGCGAAAAAAGCCGGCTTTGACGGGGTCGAAATCCATGCCGGCCACACCTATATCATTGCCGGTTTTCTCTCGCCCTATTACAACCGGCGTGACGACGAATATGGCGGCCCGCTGGAAAACCGCGCCCGCCTGTTGCTGGAAGTGATCCACGCCGTGCGTGAGCGGGTAGGTCGAGACTTCCCGGTCTGGATGCGTATGGATGCCATCGAGCTGGACCTGCCCGGCGGGATCAGCCTTGAGGACGCCACCCGCACCGCTCAGATGGCGCAGGAAGCAGGTATCGATCTGGTCAGCGTGTCGGCCTATGCCAACCTGAGCAGCGGTAACGCCTTCACCAAAGCCCCGATTCCACAAACCCGGGCCATGTTCCTCGACTGGGCCGCCCACATGCGCAAGGCGTTGGATATTCCGGTCACCGCAGCAGGACGTATCGACCCGGATGTTGCCGACAAGGCAGTTGCCGAGGGCAAGTGCGACTTCGTGGCCATGGGCCGCAAGCTGCTTGCCGACCCCGAACTGCCCAACAAGCTGAGAGACAATCGTGCAGCCGATGTGCTTCCCTGCATCTACTGTTATGCCTGTGTCAGCCAGATTTTCGTTAACGAGCGCGTCAAATGTGCCGTCAACCCGCAGACCGGTCACGAATCCGAACTGCAGCTGATCGCCAGCGACAGCCCCAGGAAAGTGCTGGTCGTAGGCGGCGGCCCTGCCGGACTGGAAGCCGCCCGTGTCAGTGCCCTGCGCGGTCATCAGGTCACGCTGGTGGAGCGCAGCGGTCGACTGGGTGGCACCCTCTTCTTCGCCGCGCTGGCCTACCCCGAGAACGGGCCGCTGCTGGATTACCTGATCAAGCAGGTGCGTGACCTGCCGATAGATGTGCGGCTCAACACCAGCGCTGACGACGCCCTGATTAAGGCACTGCAACCCGATCAGGTGATCGTAGCCGTTGGTGCCAGCCGCAACGCGCCGGATATCCTGGGTGCCGACCAGAAACACGTCTGGTCAGGGGACGAGCTGCGCAAGCTGATGACCGGTGAAGGCGATGAGATTGCCAAGCGCAAGCTCAGCGTCACCCAGCGCATGATGATGAAATCAGGTTCACTGGTCGGTGTCACGGACAGCACAGAAGCGATGCAGAGCCTGTCCAAACTCTGGATGCCGCTGGGCAAAAACGTGGTCATCATCGGGGGCGGCCTGGTCGGACTGGAGCTGGCCGAGTTCCTGGTCGAGCGCGGCCGCAAGGTGCAGGTCCTCGAACCCGGCCCGGACTTGGGGGCCGAACTGTCGATCGTGCGCCGCTGGAAAGTGCTGCATAACCTGGACACGCATCAGGTCAGCCTGCAGAAAAACGTTCAAGTACAGGGCATCGGCAAAAAGAGCGTCCAGTACATCGATGCCGACGGCACGGCTCAGGAGATCACGGCCGACTCTGTCGTTCTCGCCATTGGCGCCGAACCCAACCCAGGCTTCAGTCAGTCACTGGCCCAGCAGGGCATCGAAGTGATCAACATCGGTGACGGCAACGAAGTGGCCTATATCGAAGGGGCCCTGAAAACCGGGATGAAAGCAGCAATCACGCTTTGATGACAGGGCCTTCGGGCCCTGCTCTTTTTTCTGGAGTACACGCCAGAACACCGCCTGAGGCGGCACTTGGGAACCGAGGTTTTTCTATGGCATGATGCCAAGGGCAAGGTCGAGTATGGTGCCCAACAGACACTTGCTATACTGAATGGCAGGCAATTAACGCTGAAAACGGAGTAAACCGTGAAACAAGATGCCCATGCTGTCAAAGCTGCCTATTTTTCCAGGGTACGACGCCGCAATTACAAGGCGAGCCTGCGTCTTGAAGGGTTCGATATGACTCAAACGGATCAGGCCCCCACATCCAAAGCGGAAGCCATTCGTCATCACACACCCAAGGCCGCGAGCTGATATTGGAAAAGTACGGCACAGGGGATGACCCTTACTGCATTCCGGGAACACAGGTACTGAGCAACAAGCTGGGCATAGTGGACGCAATCGCTTTGGAGCAAGCGGAACGGGACCTGACCACTATTGCCAGTGAAAAAATTGAGTTCAAAAGCCCACCCTAGGATCTGACCTTTCTACAAAATCTGCACGAATGCCTGTTTTCTGACGTATACACATGGGCAGGCAAAATACGCACAACGGACATATCCAAAGGTTCGACTCGCTTCTGTACCGTCAGCCGAATCAAGCCCGAAGCTGACAAGCTGTTCCATGCACTTGAACACCAGGACTGGCTGTCAAACTGTTCTCGCGAAGAACTGGTTTGCAATATGGCTGAATCCTGCGGAGACCTGAACATGATTCACCCATTCAGGGAGGGAAATGGTCGAATCATGCGCATGTGGTGTGATTTCATCATTATCAATGCAGGGTTTGAAGTTGACTGGGAAAGTGTGGAACCCGACCTCTGGCTCAAGGCAAGCATCGACTCGGCAACCTGCGACTTCCGAGCGATGAAAGTGGTATTTGACCATTGTATCGGCGACCGCTTTACACCGCCGTAAAGAAATGCTCCCTGTCTCAAAGATCAGCTGCACTACCCGGCCAATAGGCCGGGTTTGATATTGCGAACCTTGCTTGACCGACCCTCACACCTTGAACGCCATCACCAGCTTGCTCAGCCGCTGCTCCAGTTCGCTCATTCCCTGAGTGGTGTCGGCCAACACCTGGGCGTTCTGCTCGGCCTTGTCGGCAATTTCCGCCACCTGGTTCACGCTGCTTTCGATTTCGGCAGCCACCGCCGTCTGTTGCTCGGCAGCACCGGCGATCTGGGTGTTCATCTCGTTGATGGTCGCCACCGAGGTCGTAATGTGTTGCAGTGACTGGCTGGCATCCGCTGCGCGCTCGGTCGTTGCACTGCTCTGCTCACGGCTGTTGCCCATTACGTTCACCGCTTCGCGCGCGCCACTCTGCAGCCGTTCGATCATCTGCTGAATCTCGTCAGTGCTCTGCTGAGTGCGGCTGGCCAGGGTGCGTACCTCATCAGCCACCACGGAAAAGCCACGTCCCTGATCCCCCGCCCGGGCCGCTTCAATGGCCGCGTTCAGTGCCAGCAGGTTGGTCTGCTCCGCAATATCGCTGATCACCGAGACGACGCTGCCGATGTTGTCGGCATCCTGCCCCAGCTTCAGAATCACCTCGGCCGAGCGGTGCACATCGTCCGCAAGGCGGTTGATCGACTCGATGGTTTCGGACACTACTCTGTCGCCACCTCGGGCATCAGTATCAGCCCGCTGTGCCGCTTCGGCCGCCTGAGCTGCACTGGTCGCCACCTCCTGCACGGCCGTGACCATCTCCTTGATCGCATTCGCCGTGCGGCCGGTGTTTTCCCGCTGACGCCAGGTATCCGACTGGGTCTGACTGACCACCTCGGTCATGGATTCTGTGGAACGACTCAACGAAGCAACGGCATGTTGTACTTCCTGTACCAGTTGATGGATTTTCTCCACGAATCCGTTAAAACCGCGCGCCACATCACCCACTTCGTCACGGCTGTGTACCGCCAGACGCCGGGTCAGGTCGCCCTCTCCTTCGGCAATGTCCAGCAGCGCCTGAGCGGTCTGCTGCAGCGGCCCCAGAATACGGCGCGACAACAGCAGATTGACCGCACTGACCAGCAGCGCCAGCACCAGCCCCGAGAGCAGAATCCAGATCATGATCTGGTTGATGGTATGGCCAATACTCGCCTCGCGACGGGCCACTTCGGCATCGATATCGTCCGTGTAGAAGCCCGTGGCGATCACCCAGCCCCAGACTTCGATCTCCTTGGCGTAGGTCAGTCGGGGCGATGGCTCACCGCCTGCTTCGCGTGGCCAGTGAAACCGCACGAAGCCACCCCCATCGAGCGCGGTATCAATGATTTCCTGCACAAAAGGCACGCCATTGGGGTCTTCAAGGTCGATAACCGATTTACCGACCATCTCCTGGTTACCGGAGTGAAAGACGATATTGCCATCCAGGTCATAGCCATACACGAAGCCGTTTTCGCCAAAAGTCATGCCATTCAGCACTTCCTTGGCCTGGGCGATCTTCTCGTTGTACCGCATATCCAGACGGTGCTGCAGGGGACGAATGGCACCCATCGCCATGTCGATATAGTTCTGCAGCTCCTGCTGGCGTGTTTTGATCATTTCCTGACGGACAATCTCGACCTCACTCTGCTCCAGAGTCTCCAGTTGCCACTGCACCACCAGCATGACGGACAGCACCACCAGCATCATGGGAACTATCGAGAGGGTGAGAAATTTTGTTTTTATTTTCATCGCGATCTCTCATGGGTTACACCGCGCACATACGCAGGACCGCGCAGGGCGCATTCATCGTTCGAGGAAGGGAATGGGCAGAGGGCGGAGGCCCCCTGCCAAAGGGTCAGGCAGCGTCCAGCAGGGAGGCTGCACGTTCAAGGTGATAATCCGCATCACCCAGCAGCGCCTGCAGGACACGAATCCGCTTGAAATAGAGGCCCACGTCCAGCTCGTCGGTCACCCCGATGCCTCCGTGCATCTGGATCGACTCGCTGCTGACCTTGTCGGCCATCTGGCCCACTTTCCACTTGGCCAGACTCACCAGGCGCGGTGCCTGATCACTACCGGAGTCGATCGCGTCCAGTGCAGCCATCAGGCTGGAGCGTGCCAGTTCAAGCTCGACATGCATCCAGGCCGCACGGTGCTGCAGCGCCTGGAACGAGCCGATGGGCACGTCGAACTGCACACGGGTTCGCAGGTATTCCAGCGTGGTCTGAAACAGTGCTTCACAGGCCCCCTGCAGCTCGGCAGCGATACAGGCTCGCCCCCGATCCAGCGCCTGCTCCAGTACCTGCGCCCCCCGGTCCAGCTCACCGATCAACTGCTCCGGTCCGACCTGAACATGCTGCAGGCACAGGCGAGCCGTGTTGCGCGAGTCGATCAGGTTCTGACGTTTAAGCTCAACGCCCGGCGTACCTGCTGGCACGATGAACAGGCTCAGGGCATCATCGGCCTCACCGGTGCGTGCCGCGACGATCCAGCCGTCGGCCTGCAAGCCGTCGACGACCATTACCTTGTCCCCATCCAGCTGAAAACCGGTATCGGTACGCACGGCACTCAGGCTGATGCGGGCAGGATCATGACGGGCGCCCTCATCCACCGCCAGCGCCAGGCGTTTGCTGCCTGCAATCAGTTCGGCCAGCCATCGGGACTGCTGCGCTTCGCTGCCCCCCAGCTCCAGAATGGAGCCGCAGAGCACGATGGACGAGAGCAGCGGCGAGGCACTCAGATGACGCCCCGCCGACTCGAATACGGCCCCCATGCCGGTATACCCGAACTCAAGACCGCCGAGGCTTTCGGGAAAAGGGATGGCACTCCAGCCCAACTCGGTCATCTCCTGCCAGACTGCCGGTTCAAAGCCCAGCTCATCGCCGCTGTCACGCAGTGCGCGCAGTGATGCAACGGGGCTGCGTTCGGCAAAGAACTCCTGCGCCGTGTCCAGCAGCATGCGCTGCTCTTCGTTGTAGATCAGGCTCATTTGGCACCTCCTTTGGGGGCATCCGGCAGGTTCAGCACCCGCTTGGCAATCACGTTCAGCTGCACTTCAGACGAACCACCCGCAATGGTCTGGGTGTAGCTGAGCAGCCAGGCCTTGCTGATCGCCAGCTCCTGTTCACTGAATTCGTCGCCATCCCAGCCCAGGGCGCGATGCCCCATCACATCCACCAGCAGTTCAAACTTCTGCTTTTCCTGCTCGCTGTGCACCAGCTTCATGATGGCAGCAATGCCGCTCACATCCTGACCGGCACGTGCCTGCTGGCCCATGCGCTGCACGGTCAGGTTGTAGGCGTGCTCATCCAGTGCCGCGGCCTGCGCCCGGGCACGCAGGGCAATATCCGACGGAGTCTCGGCCTGTGGCAGGTAGTCACCCAGAATGCTCATCAGGTCAAAATGGGTCGGCAGGCTGAATTCGCCAAACTTGGACATGGCACTGCGCTCGTGTTGCAGCAGCCGCTTGGCCAGTGTCCAGCCGCCATTCAGTGGCCCGATCAGGTTTTCCTTGGGAACCTTCACATTGTCGAAGAACACTTCGCAGAAAGTGGACTTGCCGCTGATCAGGTCGATCGGGCGCGCTTCCACGCCTTCGGCATGCATGTCCAGCACCACCAGGCTGATGCCTTCCTGCTTCTTGCCGCTGCTGTTGTCAGTGCGCACCAGACAGTACATCCAGTCGGACTTGTCGCCGTAGGAGGTCCAGATTTTGCTGCCGTTGACCACGAAATGATCGCCCGCATCGACCGCTGCGGTGCGGATATTGGCCAGATCGGAGCCCGCGTTGGGTTCGCTGAAGCCCTGACACCAGCGCACCTCACCGCGCGCCATGGGCGTCAGCAAACGCTGTTTCTGTTCCTCGGTGCCGAACTCCAGCAGCACCGGCCCCAGCATCCAGATCCCCAGATTGATCTGCGGCGGGCGGCACTTGAGGCGCTTCAGCTCCTGCTGCAGTACCGCGTCCTCTTCGGGACTCAGGCCACCACCGCCATAGGCCGTGGGCCAGTCCGGGCAGAACCAGCCCTTGTCACGCATGCGCTCAAACCAGAGGCGCTGATCTTCAGTCGCGAACTCGACGCTGGAGCCGCCCCAGACCAGCTCACCGGCTGCCGCCGGACCGCGCAGCGACTCGGGACAGTTGGCCTCCAGCCAGGCGCGGGTCTCGGCGCGAAAGGTTTCAATTGCACTCATTGTTGTTATCTCCTCGTGCAGGCTCAGCGACCGCGTGGCATGCCCAGACCGAACTGGGCGATCAACTCACGCTGAATCTCGTTGGTGCCGCCACCGAAGGTCAAGGTGACTGATGCACGCACCTCGTATTCCAGCTCGCCCATTAACAGGGAAGCCGCAGAGCCTTCACGGATCATACCGTTGGCACCCACCACGTCCACCAAACGGCGCAGAATTTCGATGGCCGACTCCGAACCGTATACCTTGGTGATGGACGCCAGCGCCACATCCATCTGCCCCGCTTCCAGGTCAGCCGCAATGCGGAAATTGATCAGCCGCATCGCTTCCAGACGCGAGTAACATTCCGCCAAAGCGGAGCGCACCCAGGCCTTGTCCATGGCACAGCGTCCGTTCTCATCTTTTGTCTTGGCCCAGAGGTAGACACGCTTGAACAGCCCCACCACCTTGTCGGACCAGGAGCCAAGCCCCAGGCGCTCATGGTTGAGCTGGGAGGTAATCAGCTTCCAGCCGCCATTCAGTTCGCCCACCAGCATGTCGCGGGGCACCTTGACGTTGTCATAGTAGGTCGCCGCGGTCGGGTTGGAACAGGTCGGGATGACCGTATGGGAGAAACCCGGATCCTGAGTATCCACGATCAGGATCGATACGCCCTTGTGACGGGGCAGATCCGGATCGGTACGTGCCGCCAGCCAGACATAGTCGGCCGACTCCGCACCGGAGGTCCAGAGCTTGTTGCCGTTGACGACAAAGTGGTCCGCTTCCACACGGGCGCTGGTCTTGAGCATGGCCAGATCGGAGCCGGCATCCGGCTCGGAGTAGCCGATGGCAAAGTTGATCTCGCCATTGGCGATCCCCGGCAGGAACTTTTCCTTTTGCAGTTCGGTACCGAATTCCATCAAGGCAGGTCCCACGGTGCTGATCGTCACGAACGGCAGCGGTGCGCCGGCGATGTTGGCTTCTTCAAAGAAGATCAGCTGCTCGGTAGCGGCATAGCCCTGACCGCCATGCTCCTTGGGCCAGCCCACGGCCAGCCAGCCGTCCTTGCCCATCTGGCGAATGGTGTTGCGGAACTCGTCACCGCCTTCCTTGCCGCGCAGGGAGCTGCGCAGCTCCGGGGTCATCAGGCTGGTGAAGTAATCACGGATTTTCACTCGCAGCGCACGCTGCTCGGGTGTCAGATCGACAAACATGTGACCTCCTTAGCTTGCGCTCAGAATCAGACCGCTGGTCGGCACGCCAGTGCCGGCGGTGACCAGTACGTTTTCCACATCATCCACCTGGTTGACGGAGCTGCCGCGCACCTGGCGCACGCCCTCGGCCACCCCGTTCATGCCATGGATATAGGCTTCACCCAGCTGACCGCCGTGGGTGTTGATCGGCAGCTTGCCGCCACGGGCATGATGCCCGGCGCGGATAAAGTCCTTGGCCTCGCCCCGCTTGGCAAAACCGAACTCTTCCAGCTGCGGCAGCACGAACGGCGTGAAGTGGTCGTAGATCACCGCGGTATGGATATCATCCGGTGTCAGGCCGGATTGACGGTACAGCTCACGGGCAACGACACCCATCTCCGGCAGGCCGGTGATGTCTTCTCGGTAGTAGGAGGTCATGATCTGCTGGCCATCGGCGATGCCCTGGGAGCCGGCCTTGATCATGACCGGCTTCTGCTTCATGTCTCTGGCACGCTCGGCGCTGGTGATCACCATGGCCACGGCGCCGTCGGATTCCTGACAGCAGTCCAGCAGGTGCAGCGGCTCACAGATCCAGCGTGAGTTCTGGTGGTCTTCCAGCGTGATCGGCTTTTCGTAGAAGAAGGCGTTGGGGTTGGTGGCCGCGAAATCACGCACTGCCACCGCCACACGGCCGAAATCTTCCGAGGTAGCGCCGTAGGTGTGCATATAACGCTGGGCAAACATGCCGACCCAGGCCGCCGGGGTATGAAAACCGTGCGGCATGTACCAGCCGTAGTTCACGTTCTCGAAGATCGGGGTGTCGGCAAAGCCGTAGCTGCCGGTGCCAAAGCGGTACCAGGAACGCTCGTTCATGGCACGGTAGACCACCACGGTCTTGGCGACACCGGTGGCCACGGCCATGGCCGCGTGCATGATCGGCGCACAGGCGGCACCGCCACCATGCGGGATCTGAGAGAAGAACTTCACGTCCTTGCAACCCAGCAGGCGGGCGATCTCGTACTCGGGCA
Source organism: Marinobacterium alkalitolerans (assembly GCF_017776525.1). Taxonomy (GTDB): domain Bacteria; phylum Pseudomonadota; class Gammaproteobacteria; order Pseudomonadales; family Balneatricaceae; genus Marinobacterium; species Marinobacterium alkalitolerans. The sequence goes on along the minus strand of NZ_JACVEW010000002.1, from coordinate 120,667 downwards.
CCTTGTCCACGGAGTAGCTGCTGAAGCCATCCACTTCGGACGGATCGATACCGGCATCTTCCAGCGCAGCCAGAGTGGCTTCCATCGCCAGGCGCAGCTCGGTTCGGCCGGAGTTCTTGGAAAATTCGGTGGCGCCAAGGCCAACGATGGCAGCCTTGTTGCTGATGTTATCGCTCATGTCTGTTCTCCTCCGGCTCAGGGCAGGGTCACCGCCACCGTGCCGGTGACGTGATTGCCCATGGAATTCTTGCCCTTCAGGGTCACCTCGGCGGTGCGAGAGTCCGCATCCAGCGCGGTGATTTCGCCCTTGAAGGTCATGGTGTCGCCGGGATAGTTCGGCGCGCCCAGACGGATTTTCAGATCCTGAAAACGTCCTTCCGGGCCGCACCACTGCTCGACAAACCGTTCTACCAGGCCGCTGGTGGTCAGAATGTTCATGAACACGTGCGGCGACCCCAGTTCCTGTGCCGCATCCTTGTCGTGGTGGCCCGGGAAGTAGTCACGGGTCGCGATGGCACCGCCGGTAATCAGCGCAACGGTAATCGGAATTTCCAGCGGCGGCAGCTGATCACCGAGGCTGACATCTTCAAATCGCATGGTTTTCTTCGAGGTCATATTTCCATCCCAGGGTATCGTGAGTTGCCAACCAGTCACCGAGACGCTCAAGCGTGGCTCGGCTGCCGCCCAGGCCCAGACTCAGGGCGCGGCTCCAGTAGAGAAAACGGTGAATCGGATAGGTTTTGTCCACGCCGATACCACCGTGCACGTGCTGGGCAACGTGACCGATCTTGTGACCGGCTTCGCTGGCCAGCCAGGCCGTAGCAAGCGCTTCGGACGGTGCCGGCAGGCCGGCGTCAATGCGATAGCAGAGCTGCCAGAGCGCCGAACGCAGCGCTTCCAGCGCCACCTGACAGTCAGCCATGCTCATCTGCACTGCCTGAAACTGGCCGATGGGACGACCGAACTGGACACGCTCGGTCACGTATTCAACGGTGCGACGAATCTGCTCGGCGCTGACACCCAGCTGAAGTGCCGCCTGAGCCGCAATGGCACGGGTTTCCAGCCAACCGGTGGCTTCCGACGGCAGTACCGCTTCTGCCGGCAGTTGCACGTTGTCGAACTCCAGATCCGCAACGCTTTCACCCTGCGTCAGCACGCCCTCGACGCGCTTCAATCCGGCGGTCTCAAAATTGACGCAGGCCGGTCGCACGCCCTGCTCGGTCTGCACCAGCACCAGCGCTGCCGCTGCTTCAGCCACACCGGGGACCGCATAGGCAATGCCGTTGAGCTCCCAGCCATTGGCGTTTTGAGTAGCAGTCAACTCCAGACCAGTCGCCCGACTCTGATCGGCTGTATTGAGTGTCAGGACCTGATCGGCGCTGGCTGCGGCTTCCAGCACACCGGCAAAATGCTGCGGCGCAAACTCAGCCAGCGCGGCCGCCGCCACCTGATGGCGCCACAACGGCACCAGACCCAGCCCCTTGCCCTGGGCTTCCAGCACCAGCATCAGCTCGGTCATGCCGAGACCACTGCCGCCGGCCGCTTCCGGGATATACAGGGAGTGCAGCCCGGTTTCGATACAGGTCTGCCAGAGGTCCTGCATCAGGGTGGCGCCGGACTCGTCAAAGTCACGCAGTGACTCATCAGTGCAAAAATCGGTAAACAGACCGCCTGCCATCTCGGCAATGGCGCGCTGGTCTTCAGTCAATGAGAAATCCATGCGTCCTCCTCAGGCAGACACCGGCCGAAACAGCGGCAGGGTCAACTCGTCGTCAAAGGTTTGGAATTCGACCTGCACGCGCTGGCCGATCTTCAGTTCAGAGGGCTCCACGCCCACCAGACCGGCCGGGATGCGAACACCTTCATCCAGCTGGATCAGTCCGATCGGGTTGGGGTAATCAAACGGCGGTACTTCCGGGTAGTGCATCACCACGAAAGAGTAGAGTTCGCCCTTGCCGGGGCTGACCTGATAGCCCAACTCGAAGCTATGACAGTGGCTGCACACCGGTGCCGGCGGGTGCTGCAGCTTGTTGCAGCTGTTGCACTGCTGGATGCGCAGCTCGCCCGCTTCGCAGCCTTCCCAGAAGAAACGGGTATCGTCGCTGATCCCCGGTTTGGGACGCTTGATCTTGGGCACTGCCGACTCGCTCTTCTCGACCGGCTTGGGCTGCTGAGCCGGCTTGAACTTGATCACGCGGAACAACAGTTCGCCCACCTTCTCGTCGCCCTCGGGCTTTTCAGAGAAGAACGACATCACCTGAGTGACAAAGAAGCCGGTGCCCAGAGCAGTGGTTTTCTCTTCGCTGACTTCCTTGATCAGGGTGGTGTAGTACAGCTTTTCACCCATGCGAACGTAGCGATCGAAGGTCAGCTCCGAGTTCACGGCAACCACTGCCGGATAGCCCTGAGCCTCAATCAGGCCCAGCACTTCGTAGGGGTTTTCATCGGTAGACCCCGGCGGATAGTTGTTCATGTGCAGACCTTCCAGACACCAGGCCTGCAGCATGGCCGGCGGGGCTACCAGCTCACCGAACTCGGTCGTTGCAGCATATTCGGGGTCGGTATAGAGCGGGTTATCCACGCCCATGACTTCACACCACTGCCGAACCATCGCCGGGTTCACTTCATCCCATGCGTAGATGCGGCCATATTCCCGCCCCACCATGGAACGCACTTCCGATAACCATTCGTAATCAGCCAAGATACGTCTCCTTTACGATATGGGGCCACCCGGTCGCGGGCGGCGCCGGGTTGTATTCAGTTGTCGGCCGCTTTGGCCTGCAAGAATGCGGGTTTTTCGCCACCACCGTTGAGCAGCAGGTTGCTGCCCCCGGCATAGGAGGCGATGGGAGATGCCATGTACAGGCAGGCATTGCCAATGTCTTCGGGTGTAGCCATGCGACCGGCCGGGATGGTGGCCGCCACGGCGGCAATACCGGCTTCATCGCCGTAATGCAGATGCGATTGCTCGGTTTCCACCAGCCCCGGGCTCACCGCGACCACGCGCACCCTGGGTGCCCACTCCACCGCCAGAGAGGCAGTCAGGGACAAAATGCCGGCCTTGGCAGCACCGTAGGCCGCGGTACCGGGCGAGGCGCGCAGTGCACTGATGCTGCCGATAAAAATGATGCTGCCGCCCTGCTCCTGCTGCTGCATGTGACGATTGGCCAGCTGGGCCATATTCAGCGGTGCAATCAGGTTCAGGCGCAAAATGCCCTCATGGAAGCGCGGTGACACGTCGCCAGCCAGCGCGTGGGGCGCTCCTCCGGCATTGTTGACCAGCACGTCCAGTCGACCGTATTCGTTTACAATGGTCTGCATGAGCTGTTCTGCCGCCTCGTAGTCGCGTACGTCCAGCGGCATGAAGACCGCTTCACGATCCTGCGCACAGGGCAGCTGTTCCGGCGCATTGCGGCCACATACAATCACGGTGGCGCCTGCCGCCAGAAACGCACGGGCGATACCGGCACCGATTCCCTTGGTGCCGCCGGTCACCAGCACCACCTGGCCGCTGTAATCAAACTGCGTCATACACGCCTCCTTATGTTTCTTGATGCATGCAGTCTAATCAGCGGCCCGTTGCTCACTCTTCGTCTGAACGGACGATGTTTATTTGCCCCGTGCTGACAGAATCGCCATCACTATCCATTGTCAGCGAGGCGAGTGCCGTGTCCGATTCACAACCTCCCGAAGATACTCTGCTGCTGGAGCGACCGGCTGAGGGGGTCGCCGTGCTGCGGCTCAACCGCCCTCAGGCCACCAATGCGCTCAGTCTGGAATTGCAACAGCAGCTCAATCGACGCTTCACGGAACTGGCTGATGACGACAGCGTGCGCTGCATCATCCTGACCGGCGGTGACAAGGTGTTCGCAGCTGGCGGTGACATTACCGGCCTGATCGATGCGGACCCGATCGAGATCTACAAGCGCCATACCGAGCGCGTCTGGGCACCCATTCAGAACTGCCCCAAACCCGTGGTAGCGGCGATCAGTGGCTATGCCTTTGGTGGCGGCTGCGAGCTGGCCATGCATGCCGACATTCTCATTGCCGGCGAAAGCGCCAGTTTCTGCCAGCCGGAAATCCGCATCGGCATCATGCCGGGCATTGGCGGCACCCAGCGGCTGGTGCGAGCCATCGGCAAGGCCAAGGCGATGAGCATGGCCCTGACAGGTCGTCCCATCAGCGCACATGAAGCCTGGGTAGCCGGGCTGGTCAGTGAAGTCTGTGCCGATGATGAAGTGATGGACACAGCGCTCAAGACCGCGCGTACCATCGCGCGCATGCCACCGCTCGCGGCAGAACAGATCAAGGAGTGCATTCTGCACGGCATGGACGCTTCGCTTGAAAGTGCCCTCTCACTGGAGCGCAAGGCCAACGCCATGCTGTTCGCTTCACGCGACCAGCAGGAAGGGATGCAGGCATTTCTGGACAAGCGGCACCCGCAGTTCACGGGTGAATAAACCCGCACAGCACAATTAAAGGAGTGTGCAGATGGAACCGATGTTTTCGCTCAAGGGCAAAACCGCTCTTGTGACCGGCGCCGGCCGTGGCATGGGGCTCGGTGTGGCCCGTGCACTGGCCCGCCAGGGTGCCCGTGTAGCCATTAACGACTTTTATCAGGACCGTGCCAATCAGGCAGCCGAACAGCTGCATCAGGAAGGTTTCGACGCCATCGGCGTGGCCGCCGATATTACCGATCCTGCGCAACTGAAACGGATGGTCGCGTCAGTGCAGGAGGCTTTCGGGCACATTGATATTTTTGTCGCCAACGCGGGCGTGCCGGTTGATGGTATGGGCTATGACCGTTTTATCGACTCTGATCCGGCCCAGTGGCGGCAGTTTCTGGACCTGAACCTGATGGCGCTGATGCACGCGACTCAGGCAGTGCTGCCCGGCATGCTGACCCAGGGCTGGGGCCGCATCATCTGCATCACCTCCGAGTCCTGGCGGGCAGGCGTGCCCATGGGGATTGCGGCCTATGCCGCCTCCAAGGCCGGTGCGGTAGGGTTTATTCGCCAACTGGCCGCCGAAACCGGCAAACAGGGCATCACTGTTAACGGCCTATCCCTCGGTACCATGAATAACTGGGAAGGCTCGGAGAGAATCGCGGCCAAGAGCTGTATGGTACCGCGCGCGGGCTCGCCGGAGGATGTGGGCGCAGGTGTCGTCTATCTGGCCTCTGAGGAAGCCAGCTGGGTGACCGGCCAGATCCACCCGTTGAACGGCGGCAGCCTGACCGCCTGAACACGACTTATTCCTGTTGTTCCAACCATTTCACCATGGTTTTTTGCCCCCGGCGGCCGCACACCCCGGGGGTCTTTTTTTGTTCGTTATAGTGGCTATACCACTTCCACTCGCGCCGGCTGTTGATTCAACGCCACGTCGTTGGGCGGGTTTTCGATGCAGCGGGTGCCGCCGGGATGATAGATGTAGGGCACACAACCGTTGCAATGGGTACAGCCACTCCTGTTGACCAGCCCCTGCTGGAACTTGCGCACCAGCTCCGGATCGTGCAGCAGCGGCCGGGCCATGACCACCGCTTCAAAGCCTTCAGCCATAGCCTTTTCCACGTCATCGATGGATGAAACGCCGCCCAGGTAACCGAGCGGAATATCCAGCTCGGCGCGCAGCCTGCGTGAATAATCGAGGAAATACATGGGCCGGAATTTCACCTTCGGCACGCCCTTCTGAGACAGCTTGATCATGGCCAGCGTCAGCTTCTGATCGGCCAGCACCTTGCTCATCTCGTCCAGGTTCATGTTGCTGCCGAACATGAACCAGCCGGATTCGATGTTGCGCCCACCCGACAGCACCAGCATATCGGCACCGGCCGCCTGCAGGATTCGGCCGGTGACAATGGCATCCTCAACGGTGGCACCTTTCCGAACACCATCAGACACATTAATCTTGGCCAGAATGGCAAGGTCCTGTCCGACCGCCTCTTTCACCGCCTTGAGTACACGAGCGGGAAAACGGGCTCGATTCTCGGCACTGCCGCCATATTCGTCCTTGCGCTTGTTGGACAGGGGCGAGATGAACTGATTCAGCAGATACCCGTGCCCCATGTGCAGTTCCACGGCATCAAAGCCGGCGTCACGGCAGACTCTGGCCGCCGCGACGAACTCGTCGATCACCTGCGCCATGTCCTGCTCTTTCATCGCCCGCTGCAGGAGGTTGCCACACAGGAGCCCTGCCTTGTTGATGCCGGAGGAAGCGCTGATGGTACGCCCCTTTATCTTGATCGAGGTAACAAAGGAACCGCCGTGGGTCAGCTGCATGGAGATCTTGCCCCCTTCAGCATGCACCGCATCGGTAAGTGCTCGCAGGTCAGGCATGATCTCTTCACGCAGCCAGATCTGGTTGGGCAGGGTCCGCCCCCGTTTGGAGACCGCTCCGTAGGCAACGGTGGTCAACGCCACGCCGCCACGTGCCATATCGCGGTGATGCTTGACCATTGCGCGGGTCGGGGTGCCGTTCAGGCTCATCGCCTCGTTGGCACCGGCACGGATAAACCGATTTCTGAGCGTGATGGGGCCCAGTTGAAAAGGAGTAAACGCCTGCTGACGTACTTCTGACATGGGACCTCCTGTTAGCGCCATTTGGGCTCACGTGGCATCTCCAGCCCGCGCTCGGCAATAATGTTGCGTTGTATCTGGTTGCTGCCACCGTAAATGGTGTCGGAACGCACGAACAGGAACAGCGACTGCAGGCGCGTCAGTTCATAGGGTGCCGCTTCCAGCAGCTGACCTTCCTGACCGCACACATCGATTGCCAGCTCACCCAGACTTCGGTGCCAGCTGGACCAGAACAGCTTGTAGATCAGTGCTTCGCCCTGCAGGCTACCGTCACTGCCGCTCTGACCTGACAGCATGCGCAAACTGTTATAGCGCATGATCTTCAGCTCGGCATGAGCCTGTGCAATACGCTGTCGAATCACCGGATCACGGTCCCTGCCATTTGCTCTGGCAACCCGGACCACTTCGTCCAGTTCGTTCTGGAATTGCATCTGCTGCCCCAGCGTGGAAACGCCGCGCTCGAAGCCCAACAACCCCATCGCCACCTTCCAGCCATCGCCCGGCTCACCAACAATATCCCCGGCATCACAAACAGCGTCGTCGAAGAACACCTCGTTGAATTCCGAGGTGCCGGTGATCTGCTCGATGGGTCGCACATCCACCCCCGGCTGATCCATGTTGACCAGAAAGAAGCCAAGCCCCTTGTGCCCCACTGAATCAGGATCGGTACGTGCAATCACGAAGCAATAATCGGACTCATGCGCCAGCGAGGTCCAGACCTTCTGGCCGTTGATCACCCACTGGTTGCGCTCGGTATCGAACCGGGCCCTGGTCTTGACGTTGGCCAGATCGGAACCCGCGCCCGGTTCTGAGTAGCCCTGACACCAGAGCTCGGTGCCATTGAGAATGCCGGGCAGGTACTTGGCCTGCTGCTCCGGCGTGCCAAAGGCAATGATTGTGGGACCGGCCAGCCCTTCGCCGATATGCCCCACACGCCCCGGCGCCCCGGCTCGTGCGTACTCTTCAAAAAAGATCACCTGCTGCTCGATACTGCAGCCGCGGCCACCGTGCGCCTGCGGCCAGCCAACACAGGTCCAGCCACCTTCGGCCAGTTTCTGCTCCCAGCGTTTGCGCGCTTCAGGGAAGCTGTGCTCATCACCGGGACCACCACGGAATTTCAGTTTGGCGAACTCGCCGGTCAGATTGGCGGCCAGCCAGTCGGCGACCTCGGTGCGGAAACGCTCGTCTTCGGCGCTGAAGCTCAGTTTCATGCGTTGGCTCCTCCATCCAGTAACAACTTGGCCAGGGTTTCACGATGCTCGCTGGCCGTGCCCAACATCAGTTCACTCGCTTTGGCACGCTTGAAATACAGATGAACGTCGTACTCCCAGGTAAAACCGACCCCACCGTGCATCTGCAGCGCTTCTCCGGCGTTGCTGAAGCAGGCATCGGAGCAGTAGGACTTGGCCACCGCTGCGGCCTCGGGCAACTCGGCCGCCATGGCGCCTCCCTGCCAAGCCTCATCAGCGATGCAGGCGGCGTAATAACAGGCAGATCGCGCCACTTCGGTGCGCAGCATCATGTCTGCGGCCTTGTGTTTGATCGCCTGAAAACTGGCGATGGGGCGATTGAACTGCTCACGCTCACGGGTGTACTGAACAGCCAGATCCTGTACCTGCTGAGCAACCCCCATCTGCTCGGCAGCCAGAGCAACGGTTGCAAGCTGCAGCACCTGCTCCAGCACGGTTCCGGCTTCTCCACAGCTGCCCAAACAGGCCTCGGCCGGCAACAACAGGCTATCGACCTCAACACGCCCCAAATGCCGGGTCTGATCCAGCGCAGGTGTCCACTGACGCCGAATACCCTCGGCAGCCGCGTCCACCACAAACAGGCTGATGCCTTCACGACCTTCCGTACCGGCCTGTCGTGCCGCCAGCACCAGAATATCGGCGCTGTGACCATCCACAACCAGACGGTAATCACCGGACAGCAGGAAGCCGCCCTCAACCACCTCACAGGTCGCTGTCACCGCCTCACAACCGGGCCGCTCCTGTCCGATCCATGCCAGAGCTGCGGTCTCACCACCCAATATCCGTTCCAGCCAGGGGCCTGATACGGACGCGGCATCCGCCAGTTGAAGCGCGGGAACCGCCTGACAAACCGTGGCAAAATAGGGCGCACACACTAGGTAGCGCCCCATCTGCTCCATCACGGCGATCAGCTCCACATAGCCCAGCCCCATACCGCCAATGGTCTCCGGCAGGGTAATGGCGTGCAGATACAGGTCGTCACAGATCTGCCGCCACAGCGACAGGTCATACCCCCGCTCCGTGACCATTGCCGCTCGCACGGCGGCGGAGGTCGAGCAGTCGGCAAAGAAACCGGCCGCCGTTTCGCGAATCATCTGCTGCTCTTCGGTAAAGCGAAATTCCATGGCCCATCACTCCTGTTCAAGCGGCTGAGCATCAATGCCCTGCTCGCGGGCAAACGGCTGGGCGTGAATGGTTTGATACTGGAAAGCGTCTGCTTCAGCCCGTGTTGCCAGCCAGAGCAGAGCGGCAGCGGGCAGCTCGGGCTCGACGACGCCCTTGCCCAATGCCTGAACGCCACGCTCACCGATGGTGGCTCTGAGGGTTTCCGTGTTGACCACACCCGGGTTTACGGTAAACGCCCGTATACCGGCATGACCGTGCTCGCGGGCCAGAATGCCTGACAGGCGAGAAACGGCCGCCTTGCCGGCGCCGTAGGCGTAACCCCAGCCCCCCTGATCAGCCGGGACGGGCGGGTCGGATTCGCCGGCCCCGGAGGTCAGGTTGATGATGCAGCCCTGCCCCCGGGCCAGCATGCCCGGCAGAACTTTCTGCGTAATCTGAACCGGTGCCAGAATGTAACCTCGCGCCATGCGCTCAAGAGTCTCGGGGGAAAGGTCCAGGAAACGGGCGTTGAGGTCAGGCCCCTGGTAGATGGCGTTGTTGATCAGCACATCCAGATGGCCAAAATGCTCAACAATGGTGGCGACGGCGCGATCAACCGACTCGGCATCCAGCAGGTCCATCGGAACCACTTTCACTTCAACGCCGAAGCGACGAGCCGCCTCAGCGGTCTCCGCAAGGCTGCCGCCAAGCGGCTTGCCATCCTTATCGGTAATGCTGTGCTGGTGGGTGTCACCCTGCTCCAGGGTACGGGCACTGAGTGCCAGGTCATAACCGGCGCGGGCAAAGGCCAGTGCCGTGGCACGGCCGATGCCTCGACTCGCACCGGTGATAAATGCAACGTTTGCCATGGGTGTCGCTCCTCTGTTTCAGTCAGAGTGCTACACCCACGGCAAAGAGACATACTCCATCAAGACGAGGTTTAATCGCGGGGATCCTGATCACCCTGCCCCAGCGCGGCCACGCTGTTGAGGAAGATACGGACCAGTTCCGTCTGGCGACGCACCCCGGTTTTGGAGAAGATTGCACGCAGGTGGGCGCGTGCCGTATTGCGGCGAATATTCAGCGCCTCGGCCGCTTCTTCCAGCGAGAGTCCGTTGGCAAGCTGCAGGGAGAGCGCGGTTTCTGCCGGAGTCAGGCCAAACAGCTTTTTGGCCACTTCGTTGCTGGCCTGAGACTTGCCCACCGCATCGCGGATATAGACCACCGCGGCCGGCTGGCCCTTGCCTTCGGCCCAGGCAGTTGAGGGAATGGGCTCGACGACGACACCAAGACTCACCTCACCGGACGGGCGTGTCACCGACATCGCTTCGGGCAATCGGGTGCCGGACTCGGAACGGGAGCCTTCAAAGGCCTCCTTGATGACACGGCGCAGTTCGCGGTTATCACTCGGATAACTGGCTTCCAGACGCCCGCCCACAACCTTGAGGCCGTCGCCACTGTCCAGAATTTCGCGCGCAAACACGTTCTCATCCAAAATCTGTCCGTTTTCGTCGATCAGTACGGTCGCGATCGACAGGCGGCTGATCGCCTTGGAGTAGAGCGAACCCAGTGTCTGGCTGCGATCCAGCAGATTGCGAATATTGAGTGCACGGCGGATATGCGGCAGCAGAAAGCGACACAGCTCGCGATCTTCGTCACTGAAGGGCGTGGCATCTTCCGGACGGGTAATACGAAAACGCAGCGTACCGGAGTCAGGCGTCGAGATATCAACCGCCATCACATGGTAGACGTCATTGCAGGCACACCAGTGAATCCGATAGGGGCAGTCATGCCACTCTTCCGGGGTCATCAGGTCTTCCTGTGTGAAGACGGTATCCGGTTTCTGGTTAACGAACGGTGTCAGGTTGTGCCGGTAGGGAAAGTAAACCACACGGCCGGAGTTCTCCATCTCACCCACGGAGACCATCAGCCCCAGGTCGTCTTCATCCTGGGTCTCCGGCATTTTCAAAATCAGCGTCACATAGTTGGCGGAAAACAACGCCTTGATCTGTTCCAGTGCATCACCCCAGCACTCGTGATCAAGCGAGGCTTCATAGAGGGCGGACAGCAAGCTATCCAGCTGCACTACGTCCATACGATTCATTATTATTGCCCCTTTATTGTTGTCTTCATTAAGGGTCTGCCATGCCACCTCTGTCAAGCCTGCACAAGGCCAGGTGGCATGGCTCAGTCAGCGACCTGTCAGGCCAGCTGCTGTGTCAGCTCGGGGACCAGTTCAAACAGGTCGCCCTCCAGCCCGTAATCGGCTACCTGGAAAATCGGCGCGTCAGGGTCCTTGTTGATGGCCACGATCACCTTGGAGTCGCTCATGCCCGCCAGATGCTGGATGGCACCGGAGATACCCACCGCCAGATACAGCTGAGGCGCAACGATCTTGCCGGTTTGCCCGACCTGATAATCGTTGGGCACAAAGCCCGCGTCGACGGCGGCACGTGATGCCCCCAGCGCGGCTCCCAGACGATCTGCCAGCGGTTCCAGCACTTCGCGGTACTTGTCACCATCTCCCAGACCACGGCCACCGGACACCACCACCTCGGCAGAACCCAGCTCCGGGCGGTCCGACTTGCTCAGCTCACGCCCCACCAGAGTGGAGACTCCGACAGCTGCGGTCGCTTCAACGGACCGAATCTCGGCGCTGCCGGTTTGCTCGGCTGCATCGAATGCGGTCGGTCGCACGGTCAGAACCTGTACCGGCTCAGCCGACTCGACCGTCAGCATAACGTTGCCAGCATATATGGGGCGAACGTAGCTGCCAACACCCTTAACCTCAATAACATCAGAGACTTGCGCAACATCCAGCAGCGCTGCGACACGCGGTGTCAGATTTTTGCCGAAGGTGGAGCTCGGTGCCACCAGCGCCTGATAGCCGCCGGACTGAACCTGCTCGACAACCAGCGGCGCGAGTTCTTCGGCCAGCTGGGCCGCATACTGCTCCGCATCAGCCACCAGCACGGTGCCAACGCCCGACACCCCGGCCGCCTGCTCGGCAACCGCGGCGACGTTTTCGCCCGCTACCAGAATATCGACCTCACCCTGCAGGCCGGCCGCAGCGGTGACCGCGTTCTGTGTTACGGCGTTCAGCTGCTGATTATCATGTTCTGCAATGACCAGTGTTTTCATCATTCTACCCCTCAGATCACACGCGCTTCGTTACGCAGCTTTTCAACCAGTTCACCCACGGACTCCACCTTAATGCCTCCCTGACGGGCGGCCGGCGGCGCATAGTTCACCGCTTTCAGGCGAGGGGACACATCCAGACCCAGCTCCGCCACAGCTTTGGCTTCCAGCGGCTTTTTCTTCGCCTTCATAATGTTGGGCAGGGATGCATAGCGCGGCTCGTTCAGGCGCAAATCGCTGGTGACCACGGCAGGCAGGTTGAGCTGAACGGTTTCCAGACCACCATCAATTTCGCGTGTTACCTTCACCACGCCTGCCTCCGGGGCAACTTCTGAAGCAAAGGTTCCCTGCGGCCAGCCCAACAGTGCCGCCAGCATCTGACCGGTCTGGTTGGAATCGTCATCGATCGCCTGCTTGCCACAGATCACCAGCTCCGGCTGTTCATCCGCCACCACCTGTTTGAGGCACTTGGCAACAGCCAGGGGTTCCAGCTCATCATCGGTTTCCAGATGAATCGCGCGGTCAGCGCCTACGGCCAGTGCGGTGCGCAGCACTTCCTGACTCTGCTTGGGGCCGATGCTGACCACGACCACTTCAGAGGCAGTACCGGCTTCTTTCAGACGCACGGCCTCCTCGATGGCAATCTCGTCAAAGGGGTTGATCGCCATTTTAACGTTGTTCAAATCCACGCCGGAGCCATCGGACTTTACGCGCACTTTCACGTTGTAATCGATGACACGTTTTACCGGTACCAATACTTTCATACTGCTTTCCTCGAATTATTCTGCCGCCGTGGGATAGTCGGTATAACCGGCCGGCCCCGGGGTATAGATGGTTTTGCGATCAAAGCGAGCCAGCGCCAGCCCCTGACGGATGCGTGTCACCAGATCCGGATTGGCAATGAAATGACGGGCAAAAGAGACCGCATCACCCTCGCCGTTTTTGATCGCTTCAGCCGCACTTTCCGGCTGGAAACTGTCGTTCAGAATCAGACTGCCCGTGAAGTGCTGACGGGCCAGTGCAAAGGCATCAATCGACGGGTCGGGGGAGCGCATGATGTGGACAAAGGCGACGCCGATCCGGCTGGCCACCTCCATCAACGCCGCATGGGTGGCAGCACTGTCGTCATCCCGGGTGTCATTGAAGGTGTTACCCGGGTTGATACGAAAGCCCACCCGATCCGCACCGATGGCATCGCTCATCGCCTGCAGGCATTCCGCTGCAAAGCGCACCCGGTTTTCCAGGCTGCCGCCATAACGGTCGGTGCGCTGATTGGTACCGGTGCACATGAACTGCATCGGCAGATATCCACTGGTGCAATGCAGCTCCACACCGTCAAAGCCCGCTTCACGTGCGTTCAGGGCCGCCTGACGGTGCTCTTCGACCACCGCCTCCACCTCTTTCGTACTGAGCGCACGGGGGACGTCAAAGGGCTGCATGCCGGCCGCGTCGGTATACACCTCACCCTGCGCCTGAAGCGCCGAGGGGGCTATGCTCTCTACGCCTTCGGGCTTGATCTTGCTGCTGCCGATACGCCCGGCATGCATGATCTGCAGAATGATTCTGCCGCCCTTCTCATGTACGGCGTCCGTCACCTTGCGCCAGGCAGCAACCTGCTGCGCGGTTTCAATCCCGGGCTGACGACAATAAGCCTGCCCGGTCACGCTGGGCCAGGTACCTTCGGCCACAATCAGGCCCGCCTCTGCACGCGCGGCATAATGCTCCACCATCAGCGCATTGGGCGTACCATCAGCATCGGCCCGGTTGCGTGTCATGGGCGCCATCACAATGCGGTTGGCAAGCGAGAGCGCTCCCATGGTGACCGGTTTGAACAGGGGCTCAGTCCCGACCACTGAATCCAGTTTGGCTGCTTTCATGTGAAGCTCCTCAATCCAGCGCGGTCACCAGTACGGCCGAACGACCACCATCCACCGGCAGAGTGGCACCGGTGATATAGGACGCCTGATCGCTGGCCAGGAAAAGGATGGCGTTGGCCAGCTCTTCGGGCTGTCCTACACGCCCCATGGGAATCAGCTTTTCAGTGCTCTTGCGTGCGTTTTCGTCCGACAGCATGCCCTCGGTTGCCGGGGTTTCGACAACCGCCGGAATGACCACGTTCACGCGGATGCCATAGGGAGCCCCCTCCCCCGCTGCTGCACGGGAAAAGTTGGTGACCGCCGCCTTGGAGGCGGAGTAACCGGACATCCAGGGGGTTCCCAGCTCACCGCAGATGGAGGACAGGTTGATGATGGAGCCACCCTGCTGCTTCATCAGCTTAAGAGCGGTACGGGTACCCCAGAAGGTGCCATCCACCGAAGTGGTGAAGTTGGCATGCCAGTCTTCGGTACTCATCTCCTCGATGCTGCCCCAGTTAAAGGCCATGGCATTGTTGACCAGAATATCCAGCTGGCCATGACGCTCAGCTACGGATTCAAGCGCTCCGACAAAAGCCGCTTCGTTGCTCACATCCGCCTGCACCGCTTCGGCCTCACCGCCGCCGGCACGAATACGGCTGACAACCGCTTCCAGCGGTTCTAGTCGGCGACCGCAGATCACCACATGCGCCCCTTCCTGTGCAAAACGTTCGGCGGTGGCCGCGCCAATACCACTGCCGCCACCGGTAATGAATGCGACCTTGCCCTGTAGACAGCCCTGCATAATGTGTCTCCTGAGTTGTTGTTATCCAGAGATACAGACTCGCTGCCGCACACCCTGCAGGTGCCCGACAGACAGGCGTTTACACCTGCGCAGTCAGTCATTTCAGATTAAGAGGGTGACCGATGGCTGCCATCGTCCAATGAGACTAAACCGAAAAGACCGGCAGCCGCCGGTCTTGAAAGGGGTTGAATCGAAAGCGTCCGATCAGGTGTATTTCAGGTGCACCTGCCCGGTTCGCGGCACCGCCTGACAGGTCAGCGTCATGCCATTGGCCAGATCTCGTTCATCCAGCACGTCGTTATGCAGCAGTTTCACCTCACCTTCGGTTACTTCACACATACAGGACGCACACATGCCCGCTTCACAGGAATAGGGCAGGTCTACCCCCGCACGCATGGCGGCCTCCAGAATGGTTTCATCACCCTGGCACTGAAGCTCATGGGCCTGACCATCCAGCTCAATGGACACCACCGATTGCTCAACCTCGGCTGAACCACTGAGCGCCTCACGCAACTCCTGATCGCGTGCCTCCTCCGAAGGCAGAGAAACAAAACGTTCCACGTGAATGTTCTGCTGCGCGACCTTCAGCTCCTGCAGTGCCGTTTCAGCGGCATCCATGAACGGGCCCGGACCACAGATAAAGGCCTGTGCCTTGCCCATGCCTCTGGCCAGTCGCTTCAGCAGCCCTACCGTCGGACGCCCCTGCACAGAGTCCAGCAGATGAATCACATCCAGCCGGTCCGCATACTGCTCCAGCAACTCCTTGAGCGGCTCGCGGAAAATGATCGACGCTTCGTCACGGTTGGCATAAATCAACCGTACCTGGCCTCGTCCGCGCAGCAATACCGAGCGCAAGATTGAAAACACCGGAGTAATACCGCTGCCACCGGCAAAGAGCAGAAACTCGCCATCCAGTGACTGGGGCGTGAACACCCCGGCCGGTGGCATCACTTCAATGTGATCGCCGGCCTTGACGTTGTCACAGACCCAATTGGAACCACGTCCCTCTACCACTCGCTTGATGGTCACGCGCAGGCGCGTATCCACCTGCGGCGCGCTCGACATGGAGTAACACCGCAACAGGTGCTCGCCCTGCCAGGGCAAGCGTAGGGTCAGGAACTGACCCGGACGGTACTGGAACCGATCGGCCAGATCGGCCCCGACAACAAACTGCAAGGAGACGGCATCCTCAGTTTCCTGAACCACCTGCTCCACCTGAAGGCTGTGATAGCGGGACGTGCTGCTCATGGCTTACTCCTTAGATGTACGGGTCGGTATTGGGCAGCCCCAGCATGACGGCACCGCTGGCACGGGCGTAGGCATCGGCATTGTTGGCGATATGGCCGCGCGCCTGATGAATATCCCGGAAAATGCGCTCGATCGGATTGTCACGGTAGAGCCCGGATGCGGCACAGGCGCGCAGGAGCTCGCTCACCCTTTCGGCACACAGCTTGGGCACCAGCGATGCCTGTGCCCGCTGCATCAGACGCTCTTCAACCGGCATTTTCTCGCCGGTCTTGGCACAGTGCACGATGCGTGCATAGTTGCGGAACAGCACCAGTTTGAGCTGATCCACCGCAATCATCGCTTCGGCAACCGCCAGCTGGGCATTGGGGTCTTCTGCCGTCTTCGCGCCATGCTTGCCGACATGCGCGCCGGCACGGGTACGGAACTCTTCAATCGCACCATCGGTGGCACCCAAACAGGCAGAGGACACGGCACGCTGGAATACCTGAGTAAACGGAATCCTGTAGATCCAGCCCGTATTGGTTTCACGACCCGGGCAGCCCGCATCGGAGTGGTCGTTGGTACGGTGAGTACGGTGTGTCGGAACAAAGGCATCCTTCACCACAATGTCATGACTGCCGGTGGCACGCAGGCCATGTACATCCCAGTTTTCGACGACTTCAAAGTCACTGCGCGGCAACAGGAAGGTGGTGTGCTCCAGCTCATCCGGGTTGTCTTTCTTCGGCAGCAGACCGCCCAGGAAAATCCAGTCGCAGTGGTCAACACCACTGGAGAAGCCCCAGCGGCCGGAGAAGCGATATCCACCGTCGACCGCCTCGGCCTTGCCGACCGGCATATAGGTGGATGCGATCAGGGTGCCGTCATTGCCGTCAGCCCAGACATCCTGCTGCGCCTGCTCCGGGAACAGCGGCAGCTGCCAGTTGTGAACCCCAATCACGCCATAGATCCAGGCCGTGGACATGCAGCCCTTGGCCAGTGCCATCTGTACACGGTAAAACACGCGCGGATCCAGCTCGTATCCCCCCCAGCGCTTGGGCTGAAGGACACGAAACAGACCTGCTTCCTGCATCTGCTTAACCGTTTCACGCGGCACCATGCCCGCATTGTCCGCATCGCGCGCACGCTCTTTCAGGGTGGGCGCCAGCTCTTCGGCTGCCTTGACCAGGCGGACCGCTTCCGGCGTCATATATTCTTCATCGGCTGTCGCTGCTATGAAGTTGTTCGTCAACACGCCCATTGCACGAGTCTCCTCGATTATTATTTATGTTGATCGGGCATGACCGGCTGCACCGACCTTCTCCTTACGACTCGCAGATTTCCACACGCTTCGTGCGTACTCATCGTCAATTCGGACTAACAGCCCTCACCAGTTATCACCGTCAGCCACCCCTAGCCCATTTGGACGATGCCGCTCGCACCTGTCTGCGAATAATGGAAACCGTACTGTTCGAGCACCAGGCCAGTAGTACAAAAACAAACCCTGCCTGAAGGCCTCAACATAAGGAGTTTTGCCATGCGTGTGACCCTTGGCATCGCCGTCTCACTGATCGTCGCCGCGGCGGGAATCTTTGCGTTCTCGCACCGGGATACCGATCCACTCGGCCCCCGTCAGATCCCGGTGACCAACATGAACCTCACCAGCATCACCCAAACCTCGGCCGGGCTTCTGTCCGCCGGTGAACTGGGCCACATCCTGATCTCCACCGATCAGGGCAAAAGCTGGACCCGGGCAACCCTGTCGCATCAGCGCCATGCGCTGATTACGCGCCTGCATTTCACGGATCAGAACAACGGCCTGGCCATCGGCCACGAAGGCTGGATTCTGCGCACCACCGATGGCGGCAACAGCTGGCAGGAAGTGGCCTTTAACCCCGGCGGTGAACCGCTGCTGAGCGTTAATCAGTTGCCATCAGGTGTATGGATGGCGATCGGGGCATTCGGTCAGGCACTGGTATCCAGTGACGATGGCCGCAGCTGGTCCGAAATGCCGCCCCCCAATGGAACGGACTGGCACCTGAACGCCCTCTTGCCGTCTGAAGATCACCGTACCTGGCTCATCGTGGGTGAGGCAGGCACCGTCTTCCGCTCCACCGACAGCGGCCAGAACTGGCAGCCGATTCCCGAGTTTTACAACGGCTCCTTCTACGGCGGCTTCAACCTGGCCGGTGATGTCTGGGTCATTTACGGCATGCGCGGCAACATCTTCCGCAGTGAAGACAACGGCGCCACCTGGGAATCCGTGGGCGGCAAGCTGAAAGCTTCTTTATTTGCGCATCGACAGCTCGAGAACGGCGACCTGCTGCTCGCGGGTCAGGGCGGCGTGCTGCTGCGCAGTGAAGATGGCGGGCGCAGTTTCAATTTTCTGCACAAGGGCGGGCGCATGACCGTGACCGACCTGGCACGGCTGGACTCGGGGGAGCTGCTGATGAGCAGTGATCGTGGCCTGCTGCCGGCCCTGTCGCTGGCAGACCTGAAAACGTCGAAAGGAGCCTGATCATGCCGCACCAGCCTTCACTCGTACAACGCTTTGTCGACAGTTCGGCCCGGTTCCTGATCACCGCGCGCAAGCCGCTGGGCCTGATGTTTCTTCTGATTACCGTTCTGCTGGGGTTCTCGGCCGTTCAGACGCGCTTCGACCCCGGCTTCAACAAGCTGATCCCGCTCAAGCATGAGTATATGCAGGCCTTTCTGGAACACTCTGCAGAGTTCACCGGAGCCAACCGGGTAATGGTCAGCCTTGAGTGGACCGGCGAAGGCGACATCTACAACGCCGAGTTCATGGACAAGCTGCGTGAAGCCACCGACGAGGTGTTCTTTACCCCCGGTATCAGCCGCCCCAGCGTCCGCTCGCTGTTTACGCCGGAAGTGCGCTACATCGAAGTCACCGAATACGGCTTCACCGGCGGTGTGGTAATTCCCTCCCGGTTTACGGCAGATGCCGAGGGGCTGGCTCAGGTCCGTTCCAACGTGCAGAAGTCCGGCCAGGTGGGCAATCTGGTCTCCAATGACCTCAAGTCCGCCATGGTGCAGGCCGAGCTGCTGGAGCTGGATCCGGAAACCGGCGAGAAAACCGACTATGCCGCCGTGGCGCGTCACCTTGAAAAGATCCGCAGCCAGTTGAGCGATGACAATATCAACGTGCACATCATCGGCTTTTCCAAGGTGATGGGGGATGTGATGGATGGCCTGATGACTGTCGTCGTGTTTTTCGCGGTCGCCTTTGCCATCACCTTTGCCCTGCTGTGGCTCTACTCCCGCTCTTTGCGCCTGACACTGCTGGCCATTGTGGTGGCGCTGCTGCCCGTCATCTGGCTGCTGGGCATCCTGCCGCTGATCGGCTATGGCATCGACCCCATGTCGGTTCTGGTTCCCTTCCTGATCTTCTCCATCGGAGTCTCTCACGCGGTACAGATGACCAACGCCTGGAAACTGGATGTCCTGTCCGGCATGAGTGCGATCGAAGCGGCCGAAAGCGCCATCCGCAAACTGGCCATTCCCGGTACCGTTGCGCTTCTGGCCAACGCCCTGGGCTTTATGGTGATCATGGTGATCGATATCCCCATCGTGCATGAACTGGGCGTCACCGCCTGTCTGGGCGTGGCACTGATGATCCTCACCAACAAGATGTTCATGCCGATCATCCTGTCGCACCTGAGACTGGAGAAAATGGCCCTGAAGGCCGACGACAGTGCCCATGAAAAACACCCGCTGTGGTGGAAGATTTCCGCCCTGTCTCAGCCACGACCGGCACTGGCCAGCATCAGCATCATGCTGGTCCTGCTGGCGCTGGGCACCTGGCAGTCCCGCTCCCTGCTGACCGGGGACATCGGCACCGGGGTACCCGAGCTGCGGGCGGATTCCCGCTACAACCAGGATAACGACAAGATCATCAGTGACTACTCCATCGGCATGGATGTGCTCTCGGTATACGTGGAAACCGACCGCGCCTCTGAAGCCTGTCTGGACTGGGAAGTGATGAATGCCGTTGATCGCTTCGACTTCCACATGCGGGGCGTACCGGGGGTTCAGTCGGTCAGTACCGTGGCCGGCATGGCCAAGCTGTACGTGTCCGGCAATAACGAAGGCAACCCGCTGTGGCGCACTCTGCAGCGTTCCTCCATGGCGTTGCGCTCGGGCAGCCAGGCAGCCAACCCGGAGCTGGGCCTGAACAATGAGCTATGCAAAACCATCAACATGATGGTGTACCTGGATAACCACCAGAACGACACGCTCAAGCATGTGATCGGTGAAATCGAAGGGTTTATCGACACTCTGAATGTAGAGGGTGTCGAATTCCGCCTGGCCGGCGGTAACGCCGGGGTGGCCGCGGCCACCAACGAAGCGGTGGAAACCGCCGAAGTGCAGATGCTGATCTCCATCTTCAGCGCCATCACTCTGCTGTGCTGGATAACCTTCCGCTCCTGGCGCGGGGTTCTCTGCGTGATCGTACCGCTGACGCTGGTGACCATTCTGTGTAACGCCCTGATGGCCACGCTCGGCATCGGCCTGAAAGTGGCGACCCTGCCGGTCATTGCACTGGGTGTGGGTGTGGGCGTGGACTACGGCATCTATATCTACGAACAGATGCAGCACTCGCTGAAACGGGGCGTGGATCTGCGCACCTCTTTCTATGAGGCAATGCGCCAGCGCGGCACGGCTGCGGTGTTCACCGCCGTAACCATGACCATCGGTGTGGGGACCTGGGCCTTCTCGGCACTCAAGTTCCAGGCCGATATGGGCATTCTGCTGGCCTTCATGTTCATGGTGAATGTGCTGGGTGCCATCTTCCTGCTGCCGGCACTGGCCTGCTGGCTGAACGTAAAACCGAGTCCTGTTCTGTCGCGTCAGCCGGCAACGGCAGCGAACCGGGATACTGGTGAGGTGAAAGCGAATCGTGCAACGGCTGCAGGCACGCCGCGCAAAGAGGCAATGGCGACCAGCGACAGCTGATCTCAACGGGTGGCGAAAGTGCCATCGCCACCCGTTTCCTTGTTACAGAATCTGCACACGCTCACGGCTGGTGTCAGTAAACAGCGCAACCAGCGAAAAATTCATGAAGTGTTCACAGATGGACAAGAAGTCCTTCACCCAGAAACTCACCTTCTCCGTCAGCTCACCGCCGGATTCACCACCAACCAGCGCATTGAAGCGGGTACAGACGATGTCTTCCGCGTCGTTGGCTTTCTGACCATCGGTCACCGACAGACGTAACACGCCTCCCGCCGGATTCCACTCCGCCATAAAGAACAGTGATTCGTTTTTCACATTACTGTCCAGCAGGCTAACCGCCTTTTCAAGGCTGGCTTCCATAGCCTGTTTGATGGCCGGATCTTCCGCTGCGTCCGACTCGGCATGATGAAAACGGTAACCAGCCGCAGTCGGCGCCTCTGCATCAAAGGGGTGGGTCTGCTCGCAAATATTCCAGTCGAGACTCATGCGGTTCCTCATCAGGCAACAGGCTTAACATGTGCCGGTCACTGTATACCGGCGATTGGGGCTGCAATTCTAGCCCGAATCAGTCCCCGGGTCATCGCCGCGGTGACGCTCCAGAAAGCTGAGCACATCGGTCATGACCGGTCGTTGCTGCTGCAAAAACCAGGTCAGGCTGGCCAGAATGCCTATATGATCGATCCCGGCATAGGTGCGTGTGGTCACCTGCCCCGAGGCTTCCCGAATCCGCTGACTGAGCAAATCGATATTACGCCGCCACACCAGCTCATCTGCTTCGCCCCACAACAGCAACATGGGCGGCTCACTGCCATCAATAAATTGTGTGGTCTGCATTTGGGGATAGCGCTCTGGCGGGCCAAAGATATCAATCAGGTCATCTTCGTTGGGAATAAAGTCATACGGCCCTGCCAGTCCGACAAAGGCCGACACGATATCGGGCCGTTTGCCCTGCTCTTGCAGATAGCGCTCGTCTGCCACCAAAAGAGACGCTATATGGGCACCTGAAGAGTGCCCGGCCAGAAACAGCCTGCCGGCATCACCCCCAAAGCGATCAATATGCTCGTGCACCCAGGCCAGGGCGCGGGCGCCATCCTGTACGAAGGCAGGAAAGCGTACCTGCGGATACTTGCGGTAATCCGCAATCACGGTGATATAGCCGCGACTGGCAAAAGCCTCGCCCACAAAGGGATACATGGCTTTATCGCCTTCGGTCCAGCGCCCGCCGTAAAAGAACACCAGCACAGGATAGCTCGCACTGGCCCCGTCCGGGAGATAGATGTCCAGACGGTGCTGCTGGTCCGGCCCGTACGCCAGGTCACGGATGATCTCGGTATCACTGAAGCGGGCAGGCAGGTTGGCAAGACTCAACCCCAGTTGGGTACAGCCACTCAACAACACCGCACCGACCGATAGCAAAAAGGCTCTCATATTCATCTCTTTGGCCAGTTCTGCTTCTTCGTACTGAAATAAAGCCGAATCGGAGCAGTCTCAACGGGCCTCAAGCCTGAGGCTCATCCTGCAGCCACTTATACATCACCAGCGCATCCACATACCCCTGCTCGGGGTGATTAAAGGCCTTGGGTAAACGCCCCACCGTCTCGAACCCCAGCCTGTGCCACAGTCGAACCGCCCCCGTGTTGCTGGCAGCCACGAAATTGAACTGCATCGCCCGATAGCCCAGCTCACGCGCCAGCTGTTGAGAGTGTTCGCACATCAGCGTGGCCAGCCCTCTGCCTCGGGCCTGAGGCGACACCATGTAACCACAGTTGCAGACATGCTTACCCGGGCCCGCCTGGTTTGTCTTCAGGTAGTAGGTGGCCAGAATCTGACCGCCATCATCTACCACCCAGGTGGTACGAGGCTGTTCCAGCCACAGTCTTTCACCCTGCTCACAGGTGGTATCGCGCGCATAGGCATAGGTATCGCCGGCACTGACGATGGCGTGGAAAATGGGCCAGATCTGTTCCCAGTCCTCTGGCGTTGCTTCACGTAGATTCATGCACAGCTGTCCGTTAAACGCTAAAACTGCTCCCTGAACGAACCTGCACTCGGGTGCACGGGCAGGAATCGCGGGTGATGTCGGCGGGACGATAGCATGACAGCCGGTGGCGATCACGCGGTGCGGATTGTTCGGAAGGGATGGTTGCGCCGGAGGGCATCGAAGCCCTCCGGAAGTGCTGTTTTCAGGTGTTGGTGAAGTCCCGCTTGAGGACCAGCTTGTCGACCTTATTGGAGGCGTTGACGGGCAGTGCAGACACGAAGCGTACCTGGCGCGGCACCTTATAATTGGCCATGTTCTGGCGTGACCACTGGATGAGTCCGCCGGCATCCAGCTGGCTTCCGTGACGCTTGACCACGAAGGCACAACCGACCTCTCCCATGCGCTCATCCGGCACACCAATGACAGCGGCTTGCGCCACCTCAGGATGTTCGACCAGTGCCGCTTCGATTTCGGCCGGGTAGCAGTTGAACCCGCCCACGATGAACATGTCTTTCAGACGACCGGTAATCCGCAGATAGCCCCGCTCATCGAGGGTGCCGATATCACCGGTATGCAGCCAGTTATCGGCATCAATGGTTTCAGCCGTCGCTTCGGGGTTCTGGAAATAACCCTGCATCACATGAAAGCCGCGAATACAGATTTCACCGCTTTCATTCGCCCCCAACCGGTTACCGTCCTTATCCAGAATGGCGACCTCGGTACCGGGAATCGCCTTGCCACTGGTGCCGGCGACTGTTTCAGCCGGATCGTCCGGATCACAGATGGTCGCAAGGCCACCACATTCGGTCAGGCCATAGGCGGTCGTCACCACATCAAAGCCCAGCTCATTGCGCATCCGTTCGATCAATACGGGCGGAATGGTGGAGGCCCCGGTGGAGGCCGCTCTCAGGCTACTGAGGTCACGCCGCTGCAGCTCCGGGTGTGCCAGCAATGACAGATAGAGTGTCGGCGGCCCCGGCAGTACGCTGACCCGATCTTGCTCAATTCGATCCAGCACTTCATCGGCATCAAACACCGGATGCGGCAAAATCGTGGCCCCACTGAGCAGGCAGCTCAACCAGCCGGCCTTGTAGCCGAAGGTGTGGAAAAAGGGGTTCACCACCAGAAAGCGGTCCCCCGGGCGCAGGCCCAGAATGCGCACGAATTCCGAAAAGGCACGCAGGGCCGCCCCATGTGCACTCATGACCCCCTTGGGCTTGCCGGTGGTGCCCGAGGTGAACATCAGGTCCGACAGGCTGTCGGCTGTCAGCTCCCCGGCCCTCACACGAGCAGCGGATTCACTGACCGCCTGCCCCTGCTCGATAAAGGCCTCCCACTCCAGACTGTTGGCAAGAGGCGCCCCTTTGCGCGGACTCATGACAATGGTCATATCCAGCTGCTCCGCGCAGCTGTCTGCCAGCATGGCCGGATAATCCGTGTCCAGAAAATCCCCCACCGAGAACAGAACACGGCTGCCACTGCGGGTGATGATGTCGCAGGCCTCAGCCGCTTTCATGCGGGTATTGATCGGCACCAGCACGGCACCGGCCATCTGCAGCCCAAGGGTCGCCAGTATCCAGCGTGCCGAATTGGGGGCCCAGACGGCCACGCGATCACCGGGCTTTACACCCAGCTGCATCAGCCCGCGCGCCACTTCCAGCGCCCGGCTGGACAGGTCGGCATAGTCGATCTTTTCTCCCTGATCCTCGATGGCAGGGCTGCCGGTAAAACGGCGTGATGCTTCAAATACCAGCGCCGGTATGGTGTCGGCTTTCAGGGGTACGGATAGCTGTGAATGCATGTGGGTCATCTCAAATACTCATGATGAATTGGCCACTGTCGACGCGCAGTTCGATACCGTTGACGGCGCGCGCCTCATCGGATGCCAGGTAGAGCACGGCCGACGCCACATCCTCGGGCTGGCACATGCGATTCATGGGGTCGGCATCCACAGTGATCTGGTTCGGGTCAATGCCCTGAGGCAGCTCGGCCAGCGTCATCGGGGTCAGTACGCCGTCCGGGTGCACTGAGTTGCAACGCACACGGTATTTCTTGCGTCGACAATGCACCGCAACCGCCCGTGTCAGTGCAGCCACCGATCCCTTGGACGCACTGTAGGCCAGGTAGTCATTGCGCCCGGCGAGCGCGGCAATGGAGGAAATGTTGACGATGGCACCGCCCTGCTGCTTAAGCAGTGGCAGGCTTTTCTGACAGCCCAGAAACACGCTGTCCGCATTGACGCGGTGCAGTCGCTGCCAGTCTTCAAGCTCGGTTGACTCAATGGTGCCGGTCTTGAGAATCCCGGCATTGTTCACCAGCACGTCCAATCGACCTTCGTGCTCCTGAATATGGGTCAGTACCCTGTCCCAGTCGTCGGGGCTGGCCACGTCCATGGTCAGGAACCGGGCCTGTTCGCCCATCTCGGCCGCGACGGCTTCACCCTTTTCCTGCTGCAGATCGGTCATCACCACGCGCGCACCGGCCGCAACCAGCTGTTTTGCCACGGCAAGGCCTACGCCGCTGGCCGCTCCGGTCACGAGCGCAACCCTGGTGTCCATCGAATAACTCATATACAGATTCCTTCAAGCGGTAGTAAGGGCCTCACCGGTTGTATGCACGCTCTGCTGCCGCGCCTCTGACGCCAGCGCAGCACCGGCGCGACGTCCGGAGAAGATACAGTCAGCCAGCGAAAGTCCGCTGACATAGAGGTTGGAGGGAATTCCCACGGCGGCACGGCCCGCCGCATACAATCCCGGGATCGGTACGCCCTGTTCACCGAGTACATTGCCGCTGGTTTCGTCCACCTTGAGACCGCCCAGCGTCAGCGCACCCAGCGGCAGCACGGGTGAGCTCACCGAGATATCCAGCGCGTAGAAGGGTCCCTGACGCAGCGGCTGACGCGAGTCGTCCGACTTGCCCTGCGGGTCGGGCAGCCCCTCGCTGATGGCACGGTTGTAGGCATTCAGAGCCAGATCCAGGCTCGCCGGATCCATACCGGTCTTGCGGGCCAGCTCTGCCGGAGTGCGACCTTTTTTCGCGCCCAGCAGCATCATCACCAGCGCCGGCACCGACTGGAACCACCAGTAACGCCCCAGCAGACACTGCCTGATCGCCTGCCGACGCAGCGGCTTGTCCAGAATCAACCAGGCCTTGCCGTTCTGCTCCTCGCAAATGGCATGCCCCAGAGTGGCGCCATAGACCTCCTCATTGCTGAAGCGCTCACCCTTTGCATTCACCGCGATCCCCTTGGGCCATTTCTGCGGCGGGTTGATAAAGCGCCAGGCCGATACGGTATCCAGACGCTGTGTTGCCGCTCCTACGGACTGACCCAGTCGCAGGCCACTGCCATCGCAGCCGGTGGCACCGATTTTGAAATTGCGGCGATATTTCGGGGCGTGCTCCTTCACCAGCTCCTTGTTGAAAATGAAACCGCCCGTGCTCAGTACCACGCCCTTGCGAGCACGTATCAACTGCGGGGAAGCATGCTGCTTTTCCAGTGCCGACAGTTTTTGACGCAAGCGGTTACAGTACCCCGGTGCCAGGTTCTGCAGTTTTTCTGCCCGTCTCGCCAGCCGGGCATGTTGCCTGGCGACCTTGCCTGCCGGCAGTGACCAGACTTCGGCTCCCAGCACTCGGCCACTGGAGTCCATGACCAGACAGCGAACGGCCGACTGGGTCAGGCTGCGGATACCCCGCTTGCGACACGCCGCCTGCAAGTGGCCATACAGCACCACACCGCCATGCCCCTTGCCTACCGTGCGATGCCCACGGGGTGGCGGTTCGCCCGCTCCCCGATAGGCCGGTACCAACTCATTGCCGGAGTAGTAGAGGTAATAGCCATCCTGGGGGTAGGATGTTTTGCCCCCCGGCGGCATGCTATGGGTGTAGGGCGTACCCATGGCTTCGAGCCAGCGCAGGTTGGCTGCGCTTTGGTCGCAAAACCGGCGCAGCGTGGCATCACTGACCACCCCTTGGGTTTCGTGCTTGAGGTACTCAAACATCGCCTTGGGGGAATCGGTGAAGCCCGCCTTGCGCTGCTGCTCCGTCCCGCCGCCGGCGTACACCACGCCGCCACTTTTGGCACTGGCACCACCGCCTTCAAAGCGGTCCGTCACCAGCACATCAAGCCCCTGATCATGTGCCTCAATTGCAGTACTGGCGCCGGCCGCGCCCCAGCCGACCACCAGCACATCGCACTGCTGGGCCCACTGTACGTCCTGCTCAGAGTCGACTCGCAGCGGTGGAAACACCTCTGTAATGGTCGAGGTGCTCATGGCGTCACCTCTTGTGTCTCTGATTGACGTGCCAGATCATTCACCGCGATATAGCCAAATGTCATGGCAGGCCCCAGCGTGGCACCGGCTCCGGGGTAGGTTTTGCCCATTACCGAAGCGGAGCAGTTGCCAATGGCATACAACCCCTTGATTTCGCTGCCATCCTCACGCACGACACAGCCCTTTTCGTTGGTCAGCAGGCCGCCTTTGCTGCCAATGTCACCGGCATCCATGCGCATGGCGTAGAAAGGCCCTTTCTGGATCGGGGCCATACAGGGGTTTGGCTTGACGTTGCTGTCGCCGTAGTAGCGGTCGAAGGGGTTGCCGCCGCGCTGGAAGTCCTCATCGTTACCACTGGCAGCAAAGCGGTTGACCCGCTCGACGGTCTGTTTGAGGCCGGCGCCATCCACACCGATCTCACTCGCCAGACCCTCCAACGTGTCCGCTTTCCAGTACACCGTTTTGTGCCAGGCCTTGGGCAGGCGGCTGTCCGGCATCACCTGTGAAGGCATCAGTGGCCCCATGGCGTAGTTGAAACGGAACTTGCTGTCGAAAACCACCCAGGCCGGGATGGTCTTGCCGTTGGTCTTCGCGTTGTCCTTGTACATCTCGTCAACGAATTCGAGATAGCCCACCGCTTCGTTCACAAAGCGCTTGCCCTCACCATTCACAACGATGGCCCCCGGGAAGGCACGTTCGGCAAACACACCGCGTGCCTTGTTTTCCTTGGGCACGCTGATCGTGGGAGCCCACCAGCCCCAGTCCAGCAGGGACGTAGCCGCACCAATGGCCTGACCGGCCTCCAGCGCAGCCCCGGTATTCTGCCCCGGTGGGGTTGCACTCCACTCCACCCGGGTGGGTTTGGGCAGGTACTTGTCCCGCAGTGCCTGGTTCTGCTCAAAGCCACCCGACCCCAGAATCACGCCCTTGCGCACCTGAATCAGCTGCTCTTTCCCTTCTCGCTCGACAATCACGCCACTGATGCGGCCATCGGTTTCGATCAATTCACGGAAATCGGTGTTCAGCCACAGCGGCACGTTTCGGTCCATCAGGGAGGCACGCAAGGAAGCGATCAGGGCATTGCCGAGGGCCGCCCGGCGATCACGTTTGGTCTTGCGGCGCTGCTTGAAGTCGAGCTTGTAGCGCAGCATCAGCCAGATCAGCAGCAGACGCCAGCCCCGCTCGCGGGCCATCGCCTTGTGCGCATGGCGGGCGGTCCAGGCGATCTTGCCCATCAACAGCGTGGTGGGTGATGCCGGCATCAGGTTGTCCACCTCATCCCCCAGCGCGGTGGTATCAAACAGTTCCGGGTCCAGTGTACGGCCGCCGACTGCCGCGCCGGGCAGGTGCTGATAGTAGTCCGGGTACTTTTCGGCAACGGTGTAGTTGAGCCGGGTATTGTCCTGCAGGTATTTGATCATTTTGGGGGCGTTATCCAGATAGGCTTTGAGGCGCGCCTCATCCACCTCATCACCCACGGATGCTTTCAAATAGGTCCAGGCCTTCTCATAGCTGTCATCGCCGCCCCTGGCCTTGAAGAAATGGTTATTGGGCACCCAGATGCCGCCCCCTGACAACGCCGAGGTGCCCCCATACTTGGCCCCTTTTTCAACGATCAGTACGCTCATGCCCTGGTCGGCGGCAAAAATGGCGGCCGACATGGCGCCAGCGCCGGAACCGACCACCACGACGTCATAGGTATCGGTGACTGTTGCCTGAGAAGTCATCTGCAATCTCCATTTTATTATTGTTCACCCGTACGCCCCCGGCGTGGCGAAACACCACAGCCATTGGTACTTGAAGGTCATCATGCGCAAGGCAGGGAGGTCCGGGCATCGTCAAACCGGACTAAACAGATGCAGGGAGAGAAACAGAAACGGGCACCTGAGAAGGTGCCCGCCGGGAAGTGGTTCACAGACAGGGATGACCTAGAGGAACAGCTGCTTTTTGATCTGCTGTTTCAGCAGCTTGCCGGCAGGATTGCGTGGCAGCTTTTCCTGCTGCACCGAGATCATCGACGGCACCTTGTAGGCGGCCAGGTGCTCGGCTACAAACGCCTGCAGCTCGGGCTCTTCCAGCTCTTCACCCGGTTGAATGGCAACCACCGCCACCACCGCCTCGCCGGTCTCCTCGTCCGGTACGCCCAGCACAGCCGCTTCGCGCACCAAAGGATGACGCATCAGGCAGGACTCCACTTCCGCTGCCGCAATATTTTCACCGGCACGGTTGATCACATCCTTGAGTCGGTCCACGATAAAAATCAGGCCGTTGGCATCCACGTGTCCAAGATCACCCGTATGCAGCCAACCGTCTCTCAGTGCGGTATCGGTTGCAGCGGCATCGTTGAGATAACCGTCCATCAAGGCGATGGAGCGCAGGCAGATTTCACCATCTTCGCCCTCCGGCAGGACCGAACCGTCGGGCGCTCTCACCTGCACCTGCATCAGCGGCGATATCAGGCCTGAAGCGGAGGGTGCGAGGCGGAAGATATCCCCGGAGATACCGGCGCCAACGCCATTGGATTCCGTCATGCCATAGCCGATACCGACCAGCTGGTCAGGCAGGGCATCCAGCACCTCGTCGATCAGTCCCTGTGGCAGACCGGCACCGCCGAAACCAAGGCCCGCGAGGCCACCCTTGACCTCGTCAGTATGAAAGTCTGGTTCTCGCAGCAGCTGCATCACCATTGACGGTGCGCCGTTGAACTGGGTGACCTGCTCCTGCTTCATCATGCCCACGGCGGTTGCCGGATCCCATTTGTGCATGAACACCAGCCGGCGACCGGTTCTCACGGCGGTCAGCAGCTGGGCGTGAAGGCCACTGACGTGAAACAGCGGCACCGCCGTCAGAATGACGGGCGCGCGCTGCATCGCCTGAATTCGCGCCAGCGCCTCGGGCGAAGACATGGCCGACACGGCGCTGATGTAGTCGATGTTATACAGCGCCTGACAGACAGCGCGCTGACTGGATACCACCGCCTTGGCACGGCTGGTTGCGCCCGAGGTAAACAGTATTAGTGCCGGATCTTCGGGTGAGGGCTGAACCTCCGGCAGCTCGCCCACCGGACGTGAAATAACGTCATCGTAGGCATGGCAGCGGCCCGCGCCGAACTCGGGCTCCGGCCCGACGACCAGAATATGCGTTTGATCAGCCACCGCGTTGACATCGATACGGTTCAGGCGGTCGGTATCACACGCCAGAATGCTGGCATCCAGCCCACTCAAGGCATCCCGCAGCTCTTCCCCCAGACCAAAGCTGTTCAGCGGCGCGGGTACCGCACCCAGACGGGCCGCCGCCACAAACACCGCCACCCATTCAGGTCGGTTGCGCATGGCGATCGCGACACGATCACCGGGTTTCACCCCCTGAAAGAACATCCAGGAGGCCAGCGCATCCACCTGCGCATAGAAACGGCGGAAGCTCCAGCGTTCGTCACGATAGACCAGAAAACACTCGTCATCCTCACGCCGCGACTGCCTGATAACGTCAACCAGGCTGGCTGGCGCATGTTTGTAAACAGGAAAACGGCCCCGGGCAGTCTCGACCTCAGTCAGCTCAAACGGCGCGCCCGGCGCGGTCAGCTGCGCATGAATGGCGGCAGCCTGTTCCGCAATGGTGGTCATGGGTTTCTCCTCTTATTGTTGTGAAATCAATTCAATCATTGCGCCCGGTATCGGTCCAGTCCGTTCACGTCCGGCGTTACCTGCAACTTGTCCAGGCTGCAGAGATAATTCAGGTGCGCCAGGGTTTCGCCCTGTGCCAGCATCAGCTCGATCGACTTCAGTCGTCGCGGGAACAGCCAACCCATTGCGTCCCAGGCCGTAAAGTCCTTTACGCCACAGGCTTGCGTTAGTATCAGGTCCAACTGACGTTGATGGTGCTGATGCAGCTGATCCACACGCTCATGCAGGCCACGGAACACATCACCGTGTGCCGGCAGTACCAGCGTATCCACTGCAAGCCTGCGCAGCTTGTCGAGAGACTTGAGCCACAAACGCAAAGGGTTGGCGCGCGGCTCTACATCGCTTACCAGTACGTTGGAGCTGATGGCAGGCAGTACCTGATCACCCGCCAGCAAAATGCGGTCTTCCGCGGCGTATAGGCAGGCGTGCTCAGGCGAGTGCCCTTCTCCCACCACCACAGTCCAGCTCCGGCTGCCGATATCGAGCGCTTCACCTTCTCTCAAGCGGATAAAACTGGGCGGAAAATCTGGTACGAAAGGGTCCCGCTTATGGGAGCCCAGCATTTTCTCAAACTGCTCTGCAGGCATGCCGGCACGCAGGAAAAAGGCTCGCTGCGAATCTTCCTTGACCTCTGCGTTGGTACTGGCCAATGCGCGCATGGTGAAGTATTCGCCGTGCGTCATATACAGCGGCGCATGGAACTCCCGCATCAACCAGCTCGCCAGTCCTGCATGATCATAGTGGAAATGGGTGCAGATCACGCCCTTCAGTGGCTTGCCGGGAAAGTGACGCTGCGCCAGTTGCCGCCAGCACGCCCGGGAGTCGTCGGTATTGAGCCCCGTATCGACCAGATACCACCCATCCTCATCGTCCAGCAGATACACATTGATGTGGTTCAACGCCATGGGCATGGGAATGCGCGCCCAATAAACGCCTCTGGCCAGTTGTGTCACCTCACCGGGACCTGCAGGCCGCTCATAGGGGTATTTCAACGCATCACGCTCGCGCGCCTTGCGCTGGCTGATCTCGGCATCGGTTTCTCGTGCGGCCATGACGATCTCCTGATTGGTGGCAGGGGCAGAGTATTTCGAGGCTCCCATCTGACGTTATTCACTCCCTGCCCGACCACGTCCAAAAGGACGATGCCGCCACTTGCACCGAGCGTAACCTGTGCACAACAAGAATAAATTCAACGGAGCCCATCATGTCGATCATGCCGCCCAAGGTGACCATCCGGAGCCACTTCACGCTGGCCCTGCTGGCACTGGTGTATATCTTTTCCTTCATCGACCGCAATGTCATCGCCATTGTTATCGAGCCGATCAAGCAGGAGTTTGGCGCTTCCGATACCCTGATGGGCCTGCTGACCGGCCTCGCGTTCGCGGTGCTTTACGGAGTACTGGGCATTCCGCTGGGACGGATGGTTGATCGCGGCGCGGATCGCCGCAAGATGATCTCCATCTGTTGCGGGCTCTGGAGCCTTGCGACCATGGCCTGCGGTATGGCCACCAGCTTCTGGCAACTGCTGGTAGCCCGTATGACCGTTGCCGTCGGTGAGGCGGGGGGCATGGCTCCTTCCGTTTCCATGGTGGCCGACCTCTACCCCAAGAATCGTCGGTCGATGGCGATGAGCATTTTCATGCTGGGTCCTCAGCTGGGCATTCTGATCGCCATGGTTCTGGGTGGCTACATCGCACAAACCTATGGCTGGCGCACCACCTTTCTGGTGTTCGGCATTCCGGGACTGTTCATCGCCGCCACCCTCTGGCTGTTCACCCGTGACCCCGGTCGGGGCGTGTTTGACAGTGAAGAGGAGCGCCGCCAGGCCCAAACCGCTCGCGATATCAAATTCGGCCCTCAGATTAAAACCATTTTTCGCGTACGCGCCTTTGTTCTGCTCTGCCTTGGCGTCGCGCTGACCGGCGTGGTCGGCTATGGCTTTGGCATCTGGGCACCTACGTTCCTGCTGCGCAGCTACGAAATGCCGCTCGCTCAGGCCGGTTTCATGTTCGGCATTGCCAGCGGTCTGTTTGCCGTACTGGGCACCCTGTTCTGTGGCTGGCTCTGCGACCGGTTGATCGTGCGCGATACTCGCTGGCAGATCGCTCTGCCGATGCTGGGCATTCTGATCAGCCTGCCCATGGGGATCGCCTTCCTGCTCTGGCCCACCAGTTCCACCTTCGCTGTCGGCCGCTTTGATGTGCCCGTGGCGATGCTCTTCTGTGCCGGCTTCGCCTTTTTCCAGAGCTGGTGGCCATCACTCACCTTTGCCGCCGTCAGCCACCTTCTGACCAGCTCACAGCGCGCCATGGGGGCTGCTTTCGTCAATCTGTTCATGACCCTGGTAGGAGCCGGCCTCGGACCTTTCCTGTCGGGCACGCTGAGTGACGTTTACACCCGCACAATGGGGCCGGATGGCCTGCGCTGGGCACTGGTAACCGTGCTCTGTCTGCTGCTGGTTACCACCCTGCTGTACGCGCTGGCGATTGGCCCATACCGGCATCGGCTTGAAGCACTGGATGCCAACATCGCCTGAAGCACCTGTATTGATGCAGATCAGGCTCTACGACCCATATCGTCCAAACAGGGTATGTCCCTGCCCGACCCGAAATTCAGAATCAATCGGGTGATAACAACAAGATCAAGGAGTTTCCCATGGCTACATCCCAGGAATACCGGCTCGGCGATTACACCTTCCCGCGCGGCTGGTTCATGATTGCGACTGCTGACCAGATCAACACGCACAAGCCTCTGGCCGTGCGCTTTTTCGGTCGCGATTTTGCGCTTTACCGCGGCCAGGCCACCGGCAAGGTTGTGCTGCTGGACGCTTACTGCCCGCACATGAAAACCCACCTGGCGGCTCCCAATGACACCTCCTATGTCATCATCGACGGGGGTGGCACCAATATCGAAGGCGACAGCATCCGCTGTCCCTACCACGCCTGGCGTTTTAACGATAAGGGCGAGTGTGACGATATTCCCTACCATGAAGGGCCGATCCCCAAGACCGCCTGTGTGAAATCCTGGACCGTGAAGGAAAGCCTCGGCGCCATCTGGGTCTGGCATGACCCGGAAGGGGGCGAGCCGGAGTGGGATCACCCGAGCCTGCCGGAGTGGGACGATCCGTCCTGGGTGCAGTGGAAATTCGATGATCTGGGCATTCTTGAACAGCACCAACAGGAAGTGGTCGACAACATCTGTGACTACGGCCACCTGAGCCCGATCCACGGTTCCACCGTGCAGCGCTACGAAAACGAATTCAAGGGACATCAGGCAATTCAGCGCCAGTGTGGCCCGCACCGCACGCTGGTGGGCGATGACGGCGTCAGCCCCATCCTGCATACGATTACCAAGTATCATGGCCCGGGTGTTCTGATTTCACACCTGACCGGTTACTACGAGTCCATCCTGATGATCAACCACACTCCGGTGGAGGATGGCTCCGTGCACGTCTGGCACGCCCTGCTGGTGAAGTCTCCGAACGGCAATGCCGAAGTAACCATAGAGGACCGGATTGCTGCTGCCCAGTTCCAGGAAGCCAGCCGCCTGGCCTTTGCTCAGGACTTTGAGGTCTGGACCAACAAGGCACCCTGCCTGAACGGCATGTTTATTCCCAGTGACGGCCCCTTCATGAAGGCGCGCATCTGGTACAAGCAGTTCTACAACCCGCGCGACCGCAAGGCAGAGTTCCTCGACAAGGTGGAAGGCGTGTACGTGCCCAAGGGTATTCCGCCCTACACCCAGGACTGATACGACACGGCCCCACACCTTTAAGCGGCCCGGTGCACAGCGCTCGGGCCGCTTTTTTATACCGGTAGTCCAAAAATATTTGCTGCCTAGTCTCTTTAGACGATTTCTCCCGCAGCCTCATCCCAAACAATGCACTGACAACAACAATAAAACCCACTGCCGCCCGCTGAAGCCATTCTGGCTGACCGCCGGGTAAACATCTGGAGGCAAGATGAGAAAGCAGCAACTGTGGAAGCCACTCGCCGCTTCTATCGCACTGACCCTGTCCGCATCAGCCCATGCGAAGGTTTCCCCCGCAGAAGCCGCCAAGCTGGGCAATGAGCTCACCTGCATGGGCGCTGTCGCCGCCGGCAATGAAGCGGGCACCATTCCGCCCTTTTCCGGCAAATGGCTGGGCACCCCGCCGGGAATCGACTACGAGCCCAACGTGGGCCAGCACCCGATTGACCCCTACCCGGAAGACACGCCACGACTGGTAATCAACGGCCAGAACTGGGAGCAGTATCAGGATAAGCTGACCGAAGGCCAGATCGCGCTGCTCAAGCGCTTCCCGGATACCTATGAAATCCCGGTCTATCCGGGCCGCCGTGACTTCCGTTATCCGGACAAGATCTGTGAAGTGGCCAAGCAGAATGCCGTTGAAGCAGAGCTGGTGGATGACGGCATGGGCTTCAAGGCCCTGATGGGCTCCATTCCCTTCCCGATCCCGTCCGGTGATAACCGCACCCAGGCGATGCAGGTGCTGGCCAACCACAACTTCCCCTATCGCGCCTACACCGAAGTCATGGCCCCGCGTGACCTGGCTGAAGTGAATACCAGCGGTGACCAGACCTGGGGACGTACTACCTACTCCGGTCTCAACATCGTGACGCACCCGGACTATGTGGGTAAGCCGATCGGCGAGATCATGGCGTACTCCGACACCGGCACCCGACTGCCCACCCGTGACAAGGGCAAGCGGACCGTGTCCATCGAACCGGTCAACTTCGCTCAGGGCCAGCGCCTGGCCTGGACCTATAACCCGGGTACACGCCGCGTGCGTCAGCTGCCTGAGTACGGTTTCGACACCC
Source organism: Marinobacterium alkalitolerans (assembly GCF_017776525.1). Lineage (GTDB taxonomy): Bacteria > Pseudomonadota > Gammaproteobacteria > Pseudomonadales > Balneatricaceae > Marinobacterium > Marinobacterium alkalitolerans. The sequence continues at coordinate 84,986 of NZ_JACVEW010000002.1, read as the reverse complement.
CGGCCGCAGGCACCTCCGGCAAAATGACCATCGACCAGGACCGCCTGATGAACGGCTCGCCGGAACGCTACGACTGGGAGCTGAAAGGCAAGAAAGAAATCTACATCCCGGCAAACCCCTACCGTTTGCACGAGGAAAGCGTCTCGTATGACGACATCCTGACACCCAACCACCCCAACCCGGACCTGATGCGCTATGAACTGCGCCGTGTGTGGGTACTGGAAGGGACGCTGAAAGACACCCACCGTCACAAGTATGGCAAGCGTGTCCTCTACATCGATGAGGACACCTGGCATGGCGTGATCAGTGACTACTACGACACCCGCGGTGAGCTGGTGAACCATGCATTCGTCAATTACTACTACGCCTACGACATGAATGCCTGGCACGCGGGCAACAGCTTTTACCATGACCTGACCACTGGCGGTTATGTGGCCTACAACCTGTTCCAGGATCTGGACACAGGCCCGATCCTCAATGCAGGTGGCCTGACCCCTGAAATGTTCACCCCGGCCGCACTGCGTCGTCGTGCCCACTAAGCCAGCGAGGAATGCATCATGAAAACATTTAAACCGAACCTGCTGGCCCTGGCTGTAATCAGTGCAGGCCTGGCTACCCACGCTCAGGCAGGCGAAAGCATCGACCTGGGTAACGACCTGACTCTGGACTGGAAAGGCACCCTGAGTTACGGCGCCGGTGTGCGTCTGGAAGATCAGGATGCCGCCCTGGACAGCAGCGGCAACGGCAACTTTGATCAGGGCGACCTGATCAACAACCGCCTGAACCTGTTGATGGAAGGCCGCCTGCACAAGGGCAACTCAGGCCTGGTCATGTCGGCCAGTACTTTCTACGACGATGTCTATCAGGACGATAACAAGTTCACCGATGAAGCCGAGAAGTATCACGGCGGCTATACCCGCCTGCTGGATTTATACGGCTACACCAGCTTTGCCTTCGACAACGGCAGCTACCTGGATATCCGTGCCGGCAAGCACGTGGTTGCCTGGGGCGAAGCGCTGTTCATGCCCAGCATGTCACTGGCCCAGGGCCCGTCAGATGGCACCAAATCCGGCATTCCGGGCGTAGAGGTTAAGGATATTCTGCTGCCGGAAGACCAGATCTCCATGCAGTATGAAGTGAATCCGAACTGGTCCATTCTGGCCCACGCGCAATACAACTGGCACCCGACACAGGTATCCGAACCCGGCACTTATCTGGCAACCGGTGAAGCCACCGGTGAAGGTGCGACCTGCCTGTCCAATCCGCCGGGCTCAAGCTGCTCTTACAGCCGCACCAGCGACGTGGAACCTGATGAAATGGGTCAGTGGGGTGTGGGCACACGCTTCCGCACCAGCCTTGAAACCGAGTGGGGTCTCTATTACCTGAACTACCATGACAGGATTCCCCTGCCTGAGTTCAACATCACGGGATTTGGCCCCACCACTGGCAATTACAACATTCGCTACTTTGATGATGTCGAACTCTACGGTGCCACAGTGACAACCAGTCTGGGCATGGCTTCGGTTGCCGGTGAAGTGACCTACAAAAAGGGCGCCCCTTCCCTGCTGTCCAACGGTATGCCAACCCGTTCCGATATTCTGCAGACGAACGTGAATGCCATCGTCAACTTCGGCCGCTCCTGGCTGGCTGACACGGTCAATCTGACCGCTGAGCTGTCTTACGTTGATATTCTGGATGTCGAAGCCAGGGGTATTGATTCACCCTTCGGTACCGTCAGTACCACTGAAGACCTGATGTGGAAAAACCATGGCATGGCGTTCTCCAGCAGCCTGTCCCTGAGCTACCCGGGTGTTACCGAGAACTGGGACCTGAGTGTCCCTGTGGCCTACTCCCGTCAGATCAGTGGCCGTACCATTACCGGTGGTGTAGGCGGCGAAGGTGATCACCGCTTCAGTATTGGTGCCGATTTTACACACCGCACGGGTGTTCAGGTCGGGGTCAAGTATCTGACCTATATGGGCGATCCCGATGTGGGTGATGATGAGAAATACAAGCAGCGCACCCTGTCCGACCGCGACAATCTGTCTCTGTCGGTGAAGTACGCTTTTTAAACACGTAATACGCGAACGACAACATTTCTTCATTCTTTCCGGCCTCAATTGAGGCCGGTTTTTTTTGGCTGAAAAACTGTCGTATACGCACACAAAAACGGCCGCATTCAGCGGCCGTTGGTGTTACTGGAAGATCAGCCTCAGCGATTCACAAAGGCATTCAATGCCTGCTGAGCCGGTTCGCGCTCCAGCAACTGCTCAAACAGATCCATCTCGGCCTGCATGATCGCATCCAGCTGCTCGCCCGAGGCACGTTGCAAACACCGACGTGATTGCTGGACCGCTTCCGCATCCAGTTGCGCCAGCCGTTTCACCGCCCTGGCCGCCTCAGCTGCCAGCTCCGCCAGCGGCAAGACACGGTTCACCAGCCCAACCTCGACAGCCTCCTGCGCCGAGCAGGGCTCGCCCAGCACCAGCCATTCGAACGCCTTCACATGGCCGGCCATCTGCGGCAGCAATTGTGTACTGCCGCCTTCCGGACAGAGCCCAAGCGCGACAAAGGGAAAGATCAGCGCGGCACGCTCACTGGCGTACACCAGGTCACAGTGCAACAGCAGGGTCGCCCCGATGCCGACGGCCTTGCCATCCACTTCCGCCACCAGCGGTTTACGGCTGGCTCGCAGTGCGCGCAAGAGCTTCAGCGGCGGATCGGTACGCCGGCCGGATTCGGGCTCAGCCAGAAAGTCCGCAATATCATTGCCTGCACTGAAGCAATCCCCTGTTGCTCTGAGATGCACCACGCGCACCTCGGCACTCTGGTCTGCCGCCTGCACGGCCGCCGTCAGTTCAGCATAAAGCGTGCGATCAAAAGCGTTACGCTTCTGCGCTCGGTTCAGCGTCAGTGTCAGCACACCGTGGTCCTGAGTCTGTTCCAGTATGCTCATAATCAATCCCTGGTGACCTGTGCACGCATCATCGCTTCAAACTGGTCGTGGTGAGGCGGCAGCATGCCCCACTCGCCACGGGGATCGTATTCGGGGGCACGGAAAACGGTTCGGGCATGGCTGAACTCCAGAAAGCCCTCGTAACCGTGGTAATGCCCCATGCCGGAACCACCCACACCGCCAAAGGGTGCCTCATGCATGGCGGCATGCATCATGATGTCATTCAGAGTGACGCCACCGGACAGAGTGTGGCTGAGCACTTTCTGCTCTTCCGCTCGATCCTGACCAAAGTAATAGAGCGCCAACGGACGGGAGCGGCTCTGGATATCCGCAATGACATCCTCAATGGCTGAATAGGTCTTGACGATCAGGGCCGAGCCGAAAATCTCTTCCTGCATGATCCGGCTTTCGGCCGGGGGGTTAATGACCAGCCGGACCGGACGCTTGCGGGTAGCGCCAGTGCTTTCCGGGTGCGTTGAGACCAGGCGAACGCCCCGCTCTCGGGCATCATCCAGACAGGCTTCCACCCGAGCCAGATGCGACGCGTTAACGGCTGCTACCAGATCCGGATTGCCCTCTACGCTCGGATACAGGGCACGAAACTGCTGCGTAAACTCGCTGATCACCTGCTCCAGCGCCGCCTCCGGCACATAGAGAATGTCCGGGCTGATACAAATCTGCCCGCCGTTAGTGCCCTTGGCGATCGCCAGGCGACGGCAGCTCTCGGCCACGTCAGCATCCTTGCCGAGAATGACCGGAGACTTGCCCCCCAGTTCCAAAGTGACCGGCACCAGGTTCTGTGCCGCTGCCTGCATGATCTTACGCCCCACGGCGGTGCTGCCCGTGAACACCAGATGATCAAAGGCAGAGCCGGCAAAAGCGGCGCCGATCTCGGCATCTCCCGTGGCAACAGCAACCACCTCCGGGTCCAGGTGGGTAGTGACCAGCTCGGCAACCAGAGCTGCTGTTTCGGGCACGACCTCGGAAGGCTTGAGGATGGCGCGATTGCCTGCACCCAGCGCACAGGCCAATGGGCTGAACAGGGTAAACAGGGGGGCATTCCAGGTACCGATGATCCCGACACTGCCCTTGGGCTGGTGCAGCACCTGTGCTTCCCCTCCCAACTGATCATAGGGCGGGAAAGGGGTGCGCTGATCAGGCGCCATCCAGGCCTCAAGATGGTCACGGGCATGTTTGAGTGAGCCCAGTGAGCCAAGGATGTCATTCATGATCGAGAAAGCGCGAGGACGACCGCCGTCAGCCCCTTCGCCAAAGTCGCGCCCCATGGCATCAGCCAGCGCATCGCAGTGATCCACCAGCAGGTCGATCACCTGCTGGATGCGCGCCTTGCGGGTGTCGGCACTGACAGCACCTTCACGATTAAAAGCCTGCTGCTGAGCATCCAGCAAAGTCTGGATACCGGCGGGTGTCGTTGCGGCTGCAGCCATCATTGTCTCCTTGAATCATCCCAGCCGCAGAAACGGCTGTCTTATTTTTATGAGGCTCACATTACTACCGCCAAACGTCCATGGAAACCTCGTCCAGACGGACGACACCTGTGCCCGAGTCTTAGTCCATTAAGACGATGAAGCCCCTTGTGGCCACTGCAATACTCGATGCAGACTCACCGGCCAGCCGAGGCAACCATGACTAATAATAATTTCGATTCCAAAGCCTTTCGTACGGCACTGGGCACCTTCACCACCGGTGTCACCATCATTACGGCCACTGCCGCCGATGGGACCCGTGTCGGCATTACCGCCAACAGTTTCAACTCGGTATCGCTGGACCCTCCACTGGTGCTCTGGAGCCTGGCCAAGACAGCCAACAGCCTGCCGGTCTTTTCAGAATCCAGGCACTGGAACGTACATGTTCTTTCAGTCGAGCAGGAACCCCTGTCCGGCCGCTTCGCGTCTCGCGGAGACGACAAATTTGCCGGTCTGGAGCTGGATGAAGGCATGACGGAGGCTCCGCTGCTGCCGGACTGCACCGCCCGTTTCCAGTGCCGCACGGCATTTATGCACGACGGCGGAGATCACATCATCTTTATCGGTGAAGTACTGGGGTTTGACCAGAGCGACCTGCCACCGCTGGTGTTCCAGAGTGGACAGTATGCCCTGACCGCACGTAAGCCACGTGAAGAGGTACGCCTGACTCAGGCCGAGCCACCTCCCGAATGCAGCTACACGGAAGACCTGCTGGGCTACCTGCTGGGCCGAGCCCACTTCCAGATGGTCAACCGACTGCAGGCCCTGCTGGATGAGCAGCAACTGGAGCAGGCCCAATTCTTTATTTTATCGGTGCTCTGTATTCGAGACGGACTCACGCTGGCGCAAATCAACGAGTACATCGCCTACACCGGTTATACCGTGGATCAGGACGACATGGACGTGTTGATTCAGTGCGGGCATGTGGTGATTGAGCAGGGCCGCTACCGCATGACCGCGGATGGGCGCGATGCCTCTCTTCACCAGATTGCACAGGCCAAGGCCATCGAGGAGGAGATTGTGGAAGCCCTGGGTCCCGGCGATGCCATGGCCCTGAAACTGCTGCTCAAACGCCTGATCGCGCGCACGGACCCCGGCCTGCCGGACCTCTGGGCCGTATCCAGCTGATTATGACCACCGAATACACACAAGGAGTTGCCATGTCCATCATCAACAGATTCAGGCTGGACGGTCAGGTTGCCGTCATTACCGGCGCCGGTCGCGGTCTGGGGCGCGCCATTGCCCTGGCCTACGCGGAAGCCGGTGCCGATGTGGTCTGCTCGGCCCGCACCCTCGCCGATGTAGAGGCGGTTGCCGAGGAGGTGCGTGCTCTGGGGCGTCGTGCCCTTGCCGTCAGTTGTGATGTCAATGATCAGTCCCAGCGGGAAGCACTCGTGGCTGCGGCCATGGAGGGCATGGGCAGGATTACGCACCTGGTCAACAATGCCGGAGGTTCCGGCCCCAACGACCCGCTGAAAATGACCCCGGAAGAGTTTGCCGGCGTCCTCGAGTTCAACGTGACCTCCGCCTATTCACTGACCCAGCTGTGTGTTCCACACATGCGTGAAGCCGGCGGCGGTAACGTGATCAACATCACCTCCGGGGCCGCACGTTATATCCAGAGGCATTTCAGCGCCTATGGCACCGCCAAGGCCGCCCTGACGCACCTGACCAAACTGCTGGCGCAGGACTTCTCGCCCGAGGTACGCGTCAACGCCATCGCGCCGGGCCCCATCCGTACGGCGGCACTTGAAAACGCAGCGCCTGCCGCGATGCTGGAGACCATGGCGAAAAACACGCCTCTGCAGCGTATTGGAGAGCCCGAGGATATTGCAGCGGCTGCACTCTACTTCGCCACACCGGCGTCCAGCTGGGTCACCGGCAAGGTGATCGAAGTGGACGGTGGTGCCGAAGGCAGTGTCTGGGGATAAGGAGTCACACATGAATGCGTCACTGATTGAAAAGCTGGGCCGGGAGCTGCATGTTGCGCTCAAAGAAGGCTGTACGCTGTCGCCCCTGATCGAGCGTCATCCACAACTGAGCATTGATGATGCCTACCACATTTCACTGCACACACTGCAATTGAGGGAAGCAGACGGCGAACGGGTGATCGGCAAGAAGATCGGCGTGACCTCTAAAGCGGTGCAGGAAATGCTGAACGTACATCAGCCTGACTTCGGCTTCCTGACCGACCGCATGCACTTCGCCGACGGTGCTGAGGTAAGCCTGTCAGCCGCCGGCCTGATCCAGCCCCGAGCCGAGGGCGAGATCGCTTTCTGCCTCAAGCACGATTTGACCGGCCCCGGTGTTACCGCCGAAGACGTGCTGGCCGCCACCGAATGGGTTGCGCCCTGCTTCGAGATAGTGGACTCGCGCATTGACGACTGGCGCATCAGCATTGTCGATACCGTGGCCGACAACGCCTCTTGCGGCGTCTTTGTTATTGGCGAAACCCACACCGATCCGAACACGCTCGACCTCGCTGCCGTGGCGATGCAGATCCGCAAGAACGATGAGCCGGCGGGCTCCGGGCTGGGCTCGGCGGTACAGGGGCACCCGGCAGCAGCCGTTGCCTGGCTGGCCAATACACTGGGTGAGTACGGCATTCCCTTCCGCAAGGGTGAGATCATTCTGTCCGGCGCACTGGCGCCCCTGATTCCGGTCAGTGCCGGCGATCATTTCAGCCTGAAGGCCGAAGAGATGGGCAGCTGCTCAATCCGTTTTGTGGAGTAATGCTTTCGCGCGCGGAGCGCGCTCTGCGAGCAAAGGCTTCAAACAAGAATAAGTGGAACACACTATGTCCAAGAAACTGAAAGCGGCCATCATCGGCCCGGGCAACATCGGCACCGACCTGCTGATGAAAATGCAGCGCTCCGAGTGGATTGAGCCCGTCTGGATGGTCGGCATCGACCCCGAGTCCGAAGGTCTCAAGCGTGCTGAACAGATGGGCATCAAGACCTGCGCTACCGGCGTGGACGGTCTGCTGCCGCACGTAATCGAAGACGCCATCCGCGTCGCCTTCGATGCCACCTCCGCCTACGTGCATGCCGAGAACAGCCGCAAGCTGAACGAGCTGGGTGTGATCATGGTCGACCTGACCCCCGCGGCTATCGGTCCCTACTGCGTACCGCCGGTCAATCTGGAAGCGCACGCCAAGAACCTGGAGCTGAACGTCAACATGGTGACCTGCGGTGGCCAGGCGACCATCCCGATGGTGGCGGCAGTCTCCCGTGTACAGCCGGTTGAGTACGGCGAAATCATCGCCACCGTCTCGTCCCGCTCGGTCGGTCCGGGCACGCGCCAGAACATCGACGAGTTCACCCGCACCACCGCCGGTGCCGTGGAGAAGGTTGGCGGTGCCAAGCGCGGCAAGGCGATCATCATAATTAACCCGGCCGAGCCGCCGCTGATCATGCGTGACACCATCCACTGCCTGACCGAAGGCGAGCCGGATCAGGCCACCATCACCGAATCCGTTCACCAGATGGTGAAAGAGGTGCAGAAGTACGTGCCGGGTTATCGCCTGGTGAACGGTCCGGTGTTCGACGGCAACCGCGTCTCCTGCTTCATGGAAGTGGAAGGGCTGGGCGATTTCCTGCCCAAGTACGCCGGCAACCTGGACATCATGACTGCAGCCGGTCTGCGCACCGCTGAAATGTTCGCGGAAGAAGCGGCCAACGGCACCATCACTTTGCCTGAGCGTGGCTAACGGAGGAAAGACACATGAACCTGAACGGTAAGAAAGTCACGCTGCACGATATGTCTCTGCGTGACGGCATGCACGCCAAACGTCACCAGATCAGTCTGGACGAAATGGTCAACATCGCCACCGGCATGGACGAAGCGGGCATGCCGCTGATCGAAGTCACCCACGGGGATGGCCTCGGTGGTGCGTCCGTGAACTACGGCTTCCCGGCCCACAGCGACGAGGAATACCTCAACGCGGTCGTGCCGAAAATGAAAAACGCCAAAATCTCCGCGCTACTGCTGCCGGGGATCGGTACCGTCGATCACCTGAAGATGGCCAAGGACTGCGGCGTTTCCACCATCCGTGTGGCGACTCACTGCACCGAAGCGGATGTGTCCGAACAGCACATCGGCATGGCCGCCAAGATGGAAATGGACACCGTCGGCTTTTTGATGATGGCGCACATGGTCAGCCCGGAGAAGATCCTGGAACAGGCCAAGCTGATGGTCAGCTACGGTGCCAACTGCATCTACGCCACTGACTCTGCCGGTTACATGCTGCCGGATGAGGTCACTGCCAAGATCGGCCTGCTGCGTGCCGAACTGCCGAGCAGTGTCGAGATCGGCTTCCACGGCCACCACAACATGGGCATGGCGATCGCCAACTCCCTGGCGGCCATCGAAGCGGGCGCTTCACGCATTGACGGCTCGGTTGCGGGCCTGGGTGCCGGTGCCGGCAATACGCCGCTGGAGGTGTTCTGCGCCGTGCTGGATCGCATGGGCGTGGAGACCGGTATCGATCTGTACAAGATCATGGATGTGGCCGAAGACCGGGTGTTCCCGATCATGGATCAGCCGATCCGCGTGGACCGCGATGCGCTGACGCTGGGCTACGCCGGTGTGTACTCCTCCTTCCTGCTGTTTGCCCAGCGTGCGGAGAAGAAGTACGGCATTTCGGCGCGCGACATTCTGGTAGAGCTTGGTCGCCGCGGCACTGTCGGCGGGCAGGAAGACATGATTGAAGACCTGGCATTGACCATGGCGAAAGAGAAAGGCCTTATTTAAAGCGGCCCAGCTGGCCAACTGCTGCGTAAAAAGGAGCCCCCATGTTGACGCACAACCCAAGAGTTTCTTCGCCGGTATGGCGTCGACATGGCATGCTCCTGCTGCTGGCCCTGCTCTATACCAACACCTTTATCGGCCGCCAGATCATGGCGGTGATGATCGAGCCGATCAAACAGGAATTCGATGCCAGTGATACCGCCATGGGTCTGGTCTCAGGGTTGGCCTTCGCCGGCGTCTATGCTTTCTTCGGACTGGGAGCGGGCCGCCTTGCCGACCGTTTTCCACGCACCCGGGTGCTGGCCGCCAGCGCCATCATCTGGAGTGCTACCACCCTGCTGTGTGGTTTTGCGACCGGGTTTGTAGTGCTGGTAATGGCACGTATGCTGGTGGCCATTGGTGAATCCGCCGTTACCCCCAGCTCGATCTCCATGATCGCCGACCTCTACCCGCCCAACCGGCGTGCCTTTGCCATCAGCTGCTTCAGTACGGCCCCGACGCTGGCCGTAATCATCGCCATGAGTGTCGGGGCCTGGCTGGTCGAACAGTACGGCTGGCGCACCGGTTTTATGGCCGTGGCCATGCCGACCAGCCTGATTGCGCTGGTGATTCTGCTGGTGAAAGAACCGGTCCGAGGCGCCTGGGATCCTCCTCAGGATGCCCAGTCCAGCCCGGCCCTGTCGCTTGGTGCCACCCTGACATCCCTGTGGGCGCTGAAACCCTATCGTTACCTGATTTTTGCCGCCGGCATGAGCACGCTGGGCGCAAACGCCTATGGCATGTGGAACGCGACCTTTCTGGTGCGCTCCCACGGCCTTGAACTGCAGCAGGCCGGGATTCTGGCCGGTTTCATCGGCGGTGGCACCGCCGCTCTGGGCATGCTGTTCAGCGGCTGGATGACGGATCGGCTCCTGAGCGCCCATCAACGCTGGCAACTGCTGATTCCCCAGATCGGTCACGGTATCGGCCTGTTATCGATGACGGCTTACCTGCTCTGGCCTGCCAACAGTACGTTTGTGATACAGGGTTACACCATACCAACCGCCATGGTCTGGTGTGCCCTGAATGGCTTTTTTGCCGTCTGGTGGGTAGGCCCCTGTTTCAGCATGATTACCCGTCTGGTTTCACCCGACAGCCGCGCAGTCGCCATGGCCTGCCAGACCGTACTGGTGACCCTGTTCGGCGTTGGCGTAGGCCCGCTGGCGGTGGGGGCACTCAGCGACCTGATCACCCCCATGCTGGGCACGGAGTCCCTGCGTTATTCACTGCTGCTGGGGTGTGTCAGCACGCTGGCTGCAGTCCTTCTGCTGCAGGCGGTCGCTCGCCATCAGCGCCAGCCAGCCGCTGGCTGCGCCGACAGGGTGTCAGACGCTATAGTCTGAATGGACGAAGTGCCACCGGGGCATCACTTGCATAGTCTGGTGCAACAACCGATAACAACGAGGAAAGCCACATGTCCACGATTGCCGTTACCGGCGCCGCTTCAGGCATCGGCGCTGCCGTTTGCCAACACCTTGAAGCCGCAGGCCACACTCTGATCCGGGTCGATCTGCGCAACGCCGATGTCAATGCCGACCTGTCCAGCGCTAAAGGCCGCAAGGCTGCCGTGGAGCAGACCCTTGCTGCCTGCGACAATCGGCTGGATGCCGTGGTGGCCTGCGCCGGTGTGGGCGTAACGGCCCCCTCGGTCGGACTCATCATTGGGGTGAACTATTTTGGTGTCACCGAATACCTGGAAGGCCTGGAAACGGCCCTGGCCAACAGCGGTAACGGCAAGGCCGTGATCATCGGGTCCGTTGCCGGCAGCCACATGGTGGCACAGCCGCATCCCATGACCGCTGCTATGCTGGAAGGTGATGAAGCCCGATCCCGCCAGATAGCTGAGGAGCTGGGAGACCCCGCTGCCGCCTATGCCGCCTCCAAATATGCCGTAACTGTGTTTGGTCGCCGCAAGTCCGTTGCCTGGGGCAAGCAGGGCATGCGCCTGAACGTGATCGCGCCGGGCGCTGTTGAAACGCCGCTGCATCAGGCATCCAAAGAGGATGCCCGGTTCGGAGAAGCGGTGAAGAATTTTGTCGCGCCCATGGGCCGCGCCGGCGTTCCGGACGAAATTGCCGATGGCGTTGATTTCCTGCTGTCGGACCAGTCCGCCTTTGTGAACGGGTCGGTCCTGTTCATTGACGGTGGCATGGACGCGATGGTGCGAGCCCACACGTTCTGATTCAAAGGAGGCGTTATGTCCCGCATCACATCCGGTCTGCTGCTGGCGGCCCTGTTCGGAGCCACTTCACTCTCGGTACAGGCCAGCCAGTGCCCGGCACCGGCATCCAATGATCACCTGTCTGCAGCAGAATCGGCGCCTGACCTGATGGGCTGGATGCAGGGCAGCCCGCCTCCCGCCGAGCGCCGCGTGCGACTGGCCGATGGCTCTTTCTTCCAGTTTCCGGCCCTGCGTTACAGTGTCAGGCATATGAACGAGTTTTTACCGACCACGCTCGTCAGCCGTCGCAATACCCCTCCCCGTGCGCTCGATTATGCACCTGACGCTCAGATCGAGCAGCTGACCTATACGCCCTGGGGGCAGGAGCGGCCGATCACATTTGAGCAGGGGCTGCAGGAAACCTACACCGACGGGCTTCTGGTCATGCATCAGGGGCAGGTCGTATACGAACGCTATTTTGATGGTTTCGAGGATTACGAACAGCACCTGCTGATGTCGATGACCAAGGCCGTGACAGGCACCCTGGCACTGGATCTGATCAAACGGGGTGAAATCGACGCAGAACAGCCGATCAGCCATTACATTCCAGAACTGAAAGGGTCGGGGTTTGGTGATGCCAGGGTTGACCAGGTGCTCAACATGACCACAGGCATCGACTTCGACGAGAACTATGCCGATCCGGAATCGGAAATATGGGTCTTTTCGGCCGCCGGCAATCCCCTCCCCAAGCCCCGGGATTACAAGGGCCCCACCGGTTACTATGAATACCTGCCAATGGTGCAGAAAAAGGGTGAACACGGTGAGGCTTTCCATTACCTGACCGCCAACACCGAGGTGATCGGCTGGCTGGTGGCGCGCGTCACCGGCCTGTCGGTGGCAGAGTATCTGGAGGAGCGAATCTGGAGCAGGATTGGCATGGAACGCCCTGCTCTGTTCCAGGTGGACGAGTACGGAACCCCCTTCTCCGGCGGTGGCCTTAATGCCAGCCTGCGTGATCTGGCCCGCTTCGGTGAGTTGATCCTGAACGAGGGGCGCATGGGGAGCGAGCAGATTCTGCACCCGGATGTGGTCAAGGCCATTCGTGCCGGGGGTCAGTTTCCGGCCTTTGCCGACCCCGTTCACCCGAGCATGAAGCGCTGGTCATTCAACAGCATGTGGTGGGTTACCGGGAATGAAAACGGTGCCTTCATGGCACGTGGCGTTCACGGCCAAAGCCTCTATATCGACCCCACTCGCGCACTTGTCATCGCCCGATTTGCCTCACACCCGATTGCGGGCAACAAGGCCAACGACTGCTTCACCCTACCCCTCTACCAGCGCCTTGCTGATCATTTCGTCGATCAGTGAGCTACTTCGGCCTCCCGCCCGGGAGGCCCTGCCCCGCCTCCTGCCAGTTAATTGACCCCTGTCAAATAACCCTATCGTTTTTACGCCTTTAATCCTCCCACTTCATACCTGAAAAAACCAGCGACATCGCAGGTAAGCCTCTGTTTTAAATCTTCTTTTAAATGATTTGCATAAAACGTGCCCATAAAATAAGCGATACATAATGCAATTTTTTTGAATTGATTTGTGTATCACTTAACCCTAGATTCTAGAGGTCTCCAACAACAAGAAAACCTATACAGAGGTAAGCTCCATGCACGATAAAATCGCTAACACCATGGAATTCCCGCCGGAAACGCCGCAGCCGAATATCTACCCGCTGCGCTGGGAAACCAAGACCTCCAAAATGGAAGAGATCTGGGATGCGTCCCTGCGTGAAGCTTGGAACCCGAAAGACCTGCCCTGGGACACCTTTGACCCCTCCAGCTATTCCTGGGAAGAGCGTGAGGCGATTGCCTACTGGTGGACCCTGCTCTCTGTATTCGATGCTTCTGCACCGCCCGTATTTGCGGAAGCCTTTATCAAGACCTATGAAGATCACGAAGAAGACGCGATTCGCCGCTGCTTCTTCTCTGTAACGCGCGACGAGCAGAACCACGAACAGATGTGTGGTCTGGTGATCACCAAAATGCTCGAATCTGCCAGCCCGCTGGAGTACGAGCCGAAAACCGATCTGGGCCGTCGCCTGCAGAAGAACGCCCGCTGGCTCTACTACAACGGTGGTCGCTACTGGAACGGCTACAAGCAGGCCGTGCCCAAGTACAGCCTGGCGGTACTGTTCAGCTCCTTCCTGATGGGTGAAATTGCTGCGGCTACCATCTTCAAGCAGATGTCTCAAAGCTGTGAAGAGATGGTCTTCACCGAAGCGTTCAAGAACATCGGCCGTGACGAAGGCCGCCACATGGCGATCTGTCTGTCCCTGATGGAGCGTGACTACCCGAAACTGTCTGATGAAGAGAAGAGCATCATCACCAAGCAGATCCGTGCGGGCTACCTGTTCCTGTCTGCCGTTCTGTTCGAGCCGCCGGCCGAATTCTGGGACCTGCCGGATGACTTCATCGCGACCCAGCGTGAAGCGGAAGCACTGGCACGTGAAGCCGGCTTCGGTATTCCGACCTATGAAGACAAGCTGGAAAACTGGCGCAACGCCATGCTCAACCTGAAAGCGGTACTGGACAAGTACGACACCCCATTCCCGGCGATTCCGGAAGTGGATATCACCGGTGAAGAAGTGACCCAGGCCGACCTGGACTCTGCAGACATCATCCCGATCTTCTGATCCCTGTTTGCATGAGCGCATCAGCAGCCGCCCGTGACACCTGTCCGGCGGCTGCTTTTCTGTCCTGTTTCTGTTTTCAAGGATGCTGCACACCAGCGTCCGGAGGTACCCCATGACGACGATTCGTTTATCCCCATCCGGCAAGGAAGTTGAAGCCAAAAGCGGCGAAACAGTGCTTGAAACGCTGGAAAATGCCGGTTACGCCCTGCCCAACAACTGCCGTGCCGGTGCCTGTGGCGAGTGCAAGGTAAAAGTCCTGGACGGTGACTTCGACCAGGGCATGGTGCTGGATATGGCGCTGTCACAAGAGGAACGTGCCGAGGGCTATGGCCTGATGTGCATGTGCAAGCCTCTGGGTGAGGTGCTCGAGATCGACTGGGGCACCGACGATGCCAAACCCAAGCTGTTTCCGCCCCGTGAAAACGTTCGTTGCATGGTGGTGGACCGAATCGAGCGCACCGACCGGATCGCGGAGATTCGCCTGCGCCCCATTGGCGAACCCCTTCGTTTCTGGCCCGGTCAGTATGTCAGTCTGACCGATACGCAGAAAACCGTGACTCCCCGCTCCTATTCCATCGCCAACGCGCCAAGGCCCGATGGCGAAATCGTGCTGCAGATTACCCGCGTGCCCGATGGCCAGACCAGTAACTGGGTCCATCAAGAGGTACACCCAGGCGGCATGGTCAACCTTTCCGGCCCTTATGGCACCTTCATTGGCGACCCGAGAACGGATGGCCCCGTACTCTGTCTGGCGGCTGGCACCGGACTGGCTCCGATCCTGAGCCTCACCGACGCAGCCCTGCGCCGTGGCTTCAAGCAACCGGTCCACCTGATGTTCTCGGCCCGTACCGAAGCGGACATCTACTGCCGAGGCCTGCTGGAGCTGTGGAACGCCCGTCACCGCCGGTTCAAGTTCCTGCCTACACTGACGCGTGAAGAAAAGGACGGCATGTTGCACGGCCGGATTCCGGACCTGATCGCCAAACAGTATCCGGATCTGTCCCGCCACGCGGTCTATATCGCAGGCAGCCCCGAATTTGTCGAAGACTGCATCGCCGCCGTGAAGGCACAGGGTGCTCAGGACGAGATGATTCACACCGAAGGCTTCTTTGATCAGGCCATGCCAGAAGCGCCCCCGAGCGAACAACTGGTGGGCTGACTGCTTTGCCATGCCGGCAGAACCTGGTGTCAAGGTCTGTCGGCCCCCCTTATTCCTGAACGCTATGAAACAGATGTTTTAGATCTCTGTTGCTCATTAAAAGTCGCCTAATGACAACAATTATTCGTTTAAAACTGTACCTTCACCGCATCCTTTCGCTATAACTGATAGACAAGCCCCAACCTGACACATGGCGTATTGTATGAAAGGAATGCCCGCAGCGCCCAATACCACCGTTGCCGGCCATCTCAATCTGGCCGCGTTTCTCAGTGGCCCTGATCCCATGCTGCGCAAACTGATTCTGCTGCTGTGGGTTACCAGTGCAGTGATGTCCGCCCTGTTCGGGGTCGCGGCGGTTGAGCTGGACTGGAGCACCATCCCGGTGCGCCTGGATGGCCACGAGTTTTATGTCACGGTGTACCCGCCCCTCATTCTGGGCATGTTCTGGCTATTCTGGTTCGGCTACTGGTGGGCCGCCATCCCGACCTGGGCCACCACCTTCATACTGGCCACCCATTACGGCATGCCCTGGGAATGGGCACTGCTGTTTGCCTGCTCAGACCCTCTTGGGCTTGCACTGATTGCGCTGGTCTACTGGTCGCTCCCCGATGCCATGGATATCCGCAGGCCCGGCAATATTCTGCTGTTTGTTCTGTTCAGCTTTGCCGGTGCCGTGCTCAGTTCGGTGGGGGCATTTATCTGGAGCCACGCCACCCAGGCCGAAGTCACCCAGCTCTATCCTGTCTGGGAAGGCTGGTGGGTCGGCTTCATGCTGCAGAACCTGATCATCGTGCTGCCGATTCTGCTGCTCTGCGACCCGCTCATCCGCCGCTGGCAGAACGGCACTCGGCTTTGGCGACACTACACGCCGGGCCGCCGGGCGTTGCGCCAGAGCCTGATCATAGCGCTCATGCTGGTGTTAACCGCCATCATGTTCAGCTGGTTCAGCGCCAGCCTGACCGAAAAGGCCATCACCACGGCGGCACACAGCCGTGACCCCTATATCTGGCAGCCGGTCGCCCAAATGGTCAAGGAGTCCATCGGTGCACTGATGACCGTGCTGATGATCCTGATGGCGGCCATTACAGTATTCGGCATCTACCTGTTCCGCTACTGGTCGGAGCGGCTCACAGAGACGCATCAGTCAGTGCTGCGCAGCAATCGTCGCCTCACCGCCGAAATTCGTCAGCGTGAGAAGGTACAGGGGGAGCTTCAGGAGCGCTACCACATGCTGAACCTGATGGCCCAGCTGGACTCGCGCCTGCATGCAGCCGACTCGGCACATGAAGTGATCAACGCGCTGGCCGAATATCTGCCGCGCCAGCTCCCCCGCATGGAAGGGGTTCTCTGCCGCATGACACCGGAGTGGAAACTGGAAATTCTCACGCACTGGGGGCGCCACCCGCTCATCGGGGCCCGGTTTGCAGCGGAGATCGAACTGACCAAAGATCCGGCACACTGGCACTCACCCTACAGCTATGACCCTGAAGGCTTGCACGGCATCCACCGTGTACTGCCGCTGAAGTCTGGCCATGAGCTGGCAGGCGCCGTTCTGCTGGGGGCTTCTGCGGATGAAGACCCCGCAGTGGAAGCGGTCCTGCAGATGTTGACGGAGCACCTGACACTGGCTCTTACAAACCTCAAGCTGCGCGAAAAGCTGGTTGAAGAAGCCACGCACGACCCGCTGACAGGCCTCTACAACCGCCGTTACCTGCAGGACTGGCTGGAAAAGGAGCTGGTGCGCAGTCAGCGGCATGGGCGCGCACTCAGCCTGATGATGATCGATATCGACCACTTCAAGGTGCTGAACGACACTCTGGGCCATGCCGCCGGGGACCGTGCCCTTCAGGGCCTCAGCCACTACATCAGTGCACAGATTCGCCAGAGCGATGTGGCCTGCCGCTTTGGGGGCGAGGAGATTATTCTGGTGATGCCCGAAACCAGCCGGGATACCGCCGCCATGCGTGCCCAGCAGCTGTGTGAAGGCATTCGCAGCCTCAAACTGATGGCCGACGATGGCAGCCTCCTGCCACCGATGACTGTCTCCATCGGTCTGGCCTCCTATCCCGATGAGGGCGGTACGGCAAGTGCGCTGTTCAGGGCCGCGGACATGGCGATGTACAAGGCCAAATCCAGTGGCCGCAACCAGGTGTGCTGTTACTAGCCATTCAACTTGTTTTCCCGCGCCAATCTGCCTAACGTGAAGGGAAAGGTTTTTACGAGGCCGCTTTGCAATGCTGACGCAGGAACAGCACTACATGCCCCGCACAGGGATGGTCACACTGCTGACGGAACTCCAGCAGCGCGGCTACGAAGTGATCGGCCCCGGCGTACAGGATGGCGCCATCGTCTTTCACCCCCTCACGCAAGTCGACAGCCTCCCTCAGGGTATCGAACAAACCCAGCAGCCCGGCCATTACCGCCTGCACCAGACCGAATCAGCCCGTTATTTCAGCTGGGCCAACGGCCCTCAGGCGCTCAAACCCCTCACCTTTGCCCCCCGGGAAACCCTCTGGCGCTCGGAGCAGAACGCGGATGGCAGTTTGCGTTTCACGGAAACGCTGGCCGACAGGTCCCTCACCGCCGTGATCGGCATACGTGGCTGCGACCTGGCTGCCCTGGCGTTGCAGGAACAGCACTTTGCCGAGGATCCCTACTACCGGCAACGCCGGGCCAACCTGCTCCTGATTGCCGTCGATTGCTCCCACCCGGCCGATACCTGCTTCTGTGCCAGCACCGGCGATGGACCAGGCGCCGACCGGGGCTATGATATTGCACTGACCGAGCTGGATGACGGCTATCTGGTACGCGCCAACAGCGAGCCGGGCAAAGCCGTGCTGGCGGCGCTTCCGCTTGAGGCCGCCAGCCAAAAGCACCTTGAGCAGGCCGACGACCAACACAGACATGCCCGCCAACAACAGCGACAACTGCCTCGGTTTGATCCTGAAAGGCTCATACATCAGGGCCAGAGCGCCGTTTGGGAAGCCGTGGCGGACCGCTGTCTGAGCTGTGGCAACTGCACCTCCGTGTGCCCCAGTTGCTTCTGCTTCAGCGAGCAGGAGGTGCCTGAACTGGACGGCCAGACCTCCAGCCACCAGCGCCAATGGGATTCCTGCTTCAGCGAAGGCCACAGTTATATTCACGGCCACCGCTTTCGTCCCGATACCAGGGGGCGCTACCGCCAATGGTTGACCCACAAGTTCGGCAGTTGGGTGGAGCAGTACGGCCGCAGTGGCTGCACCGGATGCGGTCGCTGTATCAGCTGGTGCCCGGTGGGGATCGATCCGCTCGAAATACTCGAACAACTGGGTCAGGAGGGCACCGATGAATAACCCGGCCCTGCCCACCAACGCATTGATTCTGAACCGAATTCAGGAAACCGAGGATATTTTCACCCTGCAGCTTCGGCTGACCGACCCTCGGCAACACTGGCGGCTCGAGATACAGCCGGGCCAGTTCAATATGCTCTACCGCTTTGGGGTGGGTGAAATTCCGATCTCGTTCAAGGCGATCAGCCAGGACGAGGCGGGTGAGCCCGTGCTGGAACATACGATTCGCAGCGTTGGCCGCGTCAGCCGGGCGCTGGCAGACCTGAAGCCGGGATCGCATATCGGTTTGCGCGGCCCCTTTGGACAGGGATGGCCCCTCAGGCGCGCCGAACATCAGGACCTGTGCGTGGTGACCGGTGGGCTGGGCTGTGCGCCGGCAGTGTCGATCATTGAACACGCCTTTGCCAACCGCGACCGCTACGGTCATATCCATATCATTCAGGGCGTCAAGCACTCGGCAGACCTGCTCTGGCGCAGCCGCTACGAATTCTGGGCACAACAGCCGGACACCACCGTCATGATGGCCGCCGATGTAGCCGCGCCCGGGTGGCCCTGGTACAGCGGCCGCGTCACTGAACTGATCAAGCGTCTGCCGTTGAAACCGGAGCGAACGCTGGTGTGCTGTTGCGGCCCCGAGCCGATGATGCAGGCCAGCGCGGAGCAGCTGATTCGGCAGCAGGTCCCCCCGGACGCCATCTGGCTCAGTATGGAGCGCAACATGCAGTGTGCCAGCGGCCATTGTGGCCACTGCCAGTTCGGTGCCGACTTTATTTGCCGTGATGGGCCCGTCATGCCCTACCCGCGCCTGCGTGACCGGCTCGGTCTGGAGGGCATCTGATGGCTCGACCGCGTATTGCCGTTCACAAGTTCAGCTCCTGTGATGGCTGCCAGCTCGCCTTCCTCAATCTGGGTGAGGCGCTGCTGGAATTGAGCGAGCAGGTAGAGATACTGCATTTTCTGGAAGCCGGCATGAACGACCCGGCCACACCGGTGGATATCGCCTTTGTCGAGGGCAGCCTGTCCACCCCGGATGAGCTGGAGCGGATTCAGCAGGTGCGAGCCAACAGCCGTTATCTGGTCACGCTCGGAGCCTGTGCCACCAGCGGCGGACTGCAGGCCCTGCGCAATCTGGAGGGTCGGCATGACGAATGGCGCGACGCCATCTATGCCCAGCCTGAATACATTCAAACCCTGAAGGAAGTCCGGCCCATCGCATCCGCCGTCAAGGTAGACCTGGAACTCTGGGGCTGCCCGGTCAACAGCGATCAGGTGCTGGCCGCCGTTAGAGCCCTGCTGTTTGGGGTGTCCCCGGTGGATGACCGTGACCGGGTCTGCCTTGAATGCAAGCGCCAGCAGGCCGTCTGCGTGATGGTGACTCAGGGACGGCCCTGCATGGGGCCGGTAACCCGTACCGGCTGTGGTGCTCTCTGCCCACGCTTCGGGCGTGACTGCTATGGCTGCTTCGGCCCCAGCGAAACCGCTCAAACCGACACTCTGGCACAGCGCTTTGCAGGGCTGGGGCTGGTACCAGACGCCATCGCCCGCCGCTTCCTGATGATCAACTCTCAGGCACCTGCCTTTTTGCAGACCGGGCGCGTATTTTTTCATACACCGGCGGGAGATCAGGATGACTAGCCGACGTATTCGCATCGATGTGCCGGCGCTTACCCGTGTCGAGGGCGAGGGCTCACTTCGGCTTGAGGTCAGGGATGGTCAGCTGATCGACCTTGGGCTGTCGATTTTTGAGCCGCCACGGTATTTCGAGAAGTTTCTTGAAGGGCGCGATGCCAGCGAGGTGGTCGACATCGTGGCCCGCATCTGCGGCATCTGCCCCGTGGCCTACCAGATCAGCGCCCTCAATGCGCTGGAGTCGCTGGCCGGGGAGCCCCTTACCGACTGGGCACGGAGCATGCGACGGGTGTTTTACTGTGGCGAATGGCTGCAAAGTCACGCCCTGCATATCCACCTGCTGGCACTGCCGGACTTTCTCGGCTTTGACGATGCCGTCAGCATGGCCGCCCGACACCCGGATGCCGTCAAGCGAGGGCTGCGGTTGCAGGGGCTGGGAAATGCGCTGATCAAGCTCTTTGGAGGCCGGTCGGTTCATCCGGTGGGCGCCCGTCTGGGCGGCTTTCACCATGCGCCTTCGCCCGATGACGTCACCGCAATCGTCGAAAAGCTCAAGGCCGCCCAACCGGAAGCCCGTGACCTGACACACTTTTGTGCCGGCCTGTCACTGCCGGATGACCCTCAGTCATTTATCTGCGTCGCACTGCATCACCCGGATGGCTATGCCATGGAGTCCGGTGACATTCGCACCAGCGAAGGCCTCACGCTTAAGGCCCATCAGTTCGAGCAGCACTTTCATGAGCATCACAAGCCGGACTCCACCGCCCTCTGGTCTGATCTGGACGGTCAACCCTACCTGACCGGTCCGCTGGCCCGGCTGAACCTGAACCACGCACAGCTGCCTGCCTTTCTGCAGCAGCGCCTGAACGAAATCGGCCTGTCCCTGCCCTCGCACAACATGTTTCACAGCCTGCTGGCCCGTGCCATCGAGATTGAGTGGGTACTGCATGAAGCGATTGAACGGCTGAGTAAGTACCTGCTTCCCCCTTCGGCCCATACACCACTGACACTAACGGAAGGGGTCGGCTACGGCATGAGTGAAGCGCCGCGCGGGCTGCTCTGGCATCGCTACGCACTGGGACAGGACGGGCTGATCAAGGCCGCCCGCATCGTTCCCCCTACGAGCCAGAATCAGGCGCGGATCGAGGCGGACCTGCACCGCTCCCTCACCGCGTTCGGGCTGGATCAGGATGCCGAGGCACTGCGGCTCAGGGCCGAGCAGGTCATTCGCAACTATGACCCCTGTATCTCCTGTGCCACTCACTTCCTGACCCTGGAGAAACACGAACGGTGAACGCTCACTCAGCCGACACGGAGCTGATTCTGGGCATCGGCTCCCCGTTTGGCGATGACCAGGCAGGCTGGGCCGTGATTGAAGCCCTGCAGGCTCTCAGCCTGCCCGACCATATCCGGCTGGAGCGACTGGACCGGCCCGGCAGTCGTCTGATCGAGTATCTGGGCCAGTATGACCGTATCACCCTGATCGATGCCGTGGTGACCGAAGATCAACCCGTTGGCACCTGGCTGCCACTGTCTCTGGATCAGCTGGAGCAGAGCCAACCCGCGTCGAGCCACGGTTTGGGGCTGGCTCAAGCCCTGGCCCTGATTCAGGCACTGGGCGAATGGCCGCCATCGCTGCGGATTTTCGGCATTTGCATTGATCCGCCCGGGCTGGAGGAGAGCCTGTCACCGGCTGTCATCAAGGGGGCCCGGCAACTGGCCGAAACCCTGTTCTCTGAGGTGGACTAAACGGCAATCGGCATGGGCGGCGTTGGGTCCTTGGGATCGTCGTCGTCATCATCGCCCCGGTCGTTGGCAGCCTCCAGGTGTGCCAGAATGGCATCCGACACGCGCTGACTCAGCCCCGGTAGCCCGGTGTTGCCGAACAGGCGGTTGAATTCCAGCAGGTAGGGATAGCCATCCACCATCGCCACATCAAAGCCGGCATGGTCGATATCCAGCAGTCTGGCGACTTTCAACACCAGCTCAACCGCCGCTGCGGGCAAGGGGGTTTGGGTATCGACAGAACCGCCCTGCGACAGGTTGTTATGGAAACCGTTGTGCCCCTGACAGCGCCAGAAACCGTCCACCAGCTTGCCCCCGACCACTATCAGGCGCAGGTCCCTGTCGATCGGTAACAGCTCCTGAGTGTAGATCACCGGCGTCCGCTCCAGATAGAGGCGCCAGTCCGCCTGCGACTCGATCAAAAAGACCCCCTGTCCCATACTGCTCTTGGGGATCTTCGCCACGAACGGCAAGGGCATCTGCTGCCAGACCCGCTCGGCGTTTTCCGGTGTATTGGCCTCAATCAGCGTCCAGGGTGTATGCCCCGGCACGACCAGTTGGAAAGCACGCGTCATTTCCACCTTGTCGTGGCCGATATGATAGGCCGACAGGCTCGGAAAGATCCGTTTTTTCAGGCCGTATACGAGCGCATTGATCTGCCAGTACTCCGGGAACAGAACCCAGTCGGCCGTCTCGATACGCGCCCGCTCGCGAAACAGGTGCTCGGGCTTGATGTAGTACGTATTGGGAAGGTGAAGCGTGCGGAATGCATCAAAGGAAACGCATTTCATACCTGGCTACCGCGGTGATTGAAAGCGCGAAATATTAGTGCGATTTTTGCACAACGCAAAGCATTTTTTCGCGCAGAAAACCGGCTTATTTTCGCACCGATGCTGCAAAGCGGCGCATAAAAATGTAATCTACGTTACCTTTTTTGGAATTGTGTCGGAGGGTCCATGACTCAAAGTCGTCGCCACCTGGATTTTTTCGCCGTCAGCATTCTGCTGATGCTGTGTTTGGGCTGGGGGTTCCAGCAGATTGCCATCAAGCTGGCGGCCGATGATATTGTTCCGACACTGCAGATCGGCCTGCGCTCCGCTTTTGCTGCCAGCGTGCTGTTTCTGCTGATGCTGCGCAGTGAAGGCCTGCAGGTATTCAGTGACGGTACGCTCAAGGCAGGCCTGATTGCCGGCTTCATGTTCGCACTGGAGTTCCTGTTCGTGGGGGAAGGTCTGGCCCACACCAGTGCCTCTCACATGGTCGTATTCCTGTATACCTCCCCGATCTTTACTGCGTTGGGAATGCACTTTGTGCACCCGGACGAGCGTTTGAGCCGTATCCAGTGGAGTGGCATAGCGCTGGCTTTTGTCGGTGTCTGCATCGCCTTTCTGGGCCCGGGCAATGCCGAAGGCACCAGCCTGCTGGGTGATGCCTTTGCGCTGGCCGCCGGGGCGATCTGGGGCTTTACCACCGTTGTGATAAGGGGTTCAAAGCTGTCCGAAGCACCGGCCGTCAAGACACTGTTCTACCAGATGGCCATGGCCGCACTGATGCTGATCGGCGCCGCTTTCCTGATGGGCAACGGCGACATGAACTGGACACCTGAAACCACGGTCAATATGGCGTTTCAGGCCGTGTTTATTGCCATTGGCAGTTACCTGACCTGGTTCTGGCTGCTCCGACGCTATCTGGCCTCTCGCATGGCCACTTTTGTGTTCATCACCCCCCTTCTGGGCGTATTATTCGGCGTGCTGATTCTGGACGAAGTGCTGACAGCCAGCTTCGTCACCGGCGGCCTGATGGTCATTCTGGGCATTTTCCTGGTAAGTGCCAAAGACCTGCTGAACCGCCGCCGAGCAAGGCTCCTGAATGAAGCCCTGAAATAGGCCACTGTCCGGATGGCACACCCGGCACCCAATACTGAATTGAAGCATGAAAACAGAACGACTTGATGCTCGAAACCCTGCGGACCTTGCGCGGGCTGGTGAACTCCTGCGCGCCGGTGAACTGGTCGCCGTACCCACCGAAACGGTGTACGGACTGGCGGCCGATGCCAGCAATCCGGAGGCCGTGCGTAACATTTTTACAGCCAAGGGACGCCCCGCTGACCATCCGCTGATTACACACATCGCCTCACTGGCACAGCTGCCGCGCTGGATCAGACACCAGCCGGAATGGCTTGAGCCTCTGGCCCGAGCATTCTGGCCCGGCCCTCTGACGCTGATACTGGAGCGCCACTCGGACGTTTCGGATGTGATTACCGGCGGGCTGGACAGCATCGGTATTCGGATGCCGGATCATCCGGTGTTGCTGCCCCTGTTGCAGCAGTTTGATCTGGCCGTTGCCGCACCCTCCGCCAACCCCTATCAGAAGCTCAGCCCCACCAGTGCCGAGCAGGTACTGGCAGGGCTGGACGGGCGCATTGCCGCCGTACTGGATGGCGGCCCCTGTGGCGTGGGCACCGAGTCGACCATTCTGCGTGTCGGGCCCGAGAGTGCTGAAGTGCTGCGTTGCGGACCGATTGCGGCGGCCGACATTCAGCCCTACCTGCGGGTGCCCGTGCTGACACCCGCCCTGCACGCGCATGCGGTTTCGGGTAACAAGAAGATGCATTACCAGCCCAACGCACCGGTGATGATCTGCTCACCGGATGAACTGTCAGTACGCCTGGCCTCCACGCCCGACTGCGCGGCACTGGTGTACTCGGATCGGTTCAAGTCACTGGAGGGGCCGCTTGTGCGCCACCTGCCGGCAGAGCACCCCGGCTATCGCAAGGCGCTGTACGCAACTCTGTATGCACTGGACTGTGCCGGCGCGCAACAGATTCTGGTCGAGGCGCCGCCGGAAGATGCCCACTGGGCGGATATTCAGGACCGGCTGAAACGCGCTTCGGCGCGCTGAAACGTCCCAGGCCTGGCTGATCAGGTGCCGCTGTCCAGCTCAAGGTGTGCCTTGTCGACCAGCTCGGGCGGCAACTCCTTCTGTACGGACACGCCCAGATCCTTGAACTCGGCAGCCTGCTTGATCAGGTTGCCACGGCCGGAGTAAAGCTGCCCAAAGGCACGGTCGTAGCTGGCACGGGCTCCATCCAGCTTCTTGCCCACATCCTGCATGCTGGTGAGGAAACTGTTGAGCTTGTTGTAGAACTTTTCGGCACGGTCGGCCAGCTCGGCGGTGTGACGGCTCTGATCCTCAAACCGCCAGAGCTGACGCACAATGTTCAAGCTGGTCAGCAGCGTGGTGGGCGTCGCCACCAGCACATTCTGCTCCAGCGCACGCTGATACAGGGTTTCGTCCGCCTTGAGCGCTTCCACATAAGCGGACTCGACCGGAATGAACATGATCACGATTTCCGGTGAATTCAGTCCGGGCAGCTTGTCATAGCGGCGCTCGGCCAGCTCCTTGATGCGGTCGGATACCGCCCGGGCATGCTCACGCAGGGCCTGTTGGCGCTCGCCCTCCTGTTCCGCATTCACGTAACGTGTATAGGCCGCCAGAGAGGTCTTGGCATCGATAATCAGGTGTTTGTTGCCCGGCAGATAGACGATGGCATCCGGGCGCTGACGCCCATCCTCCGTGTTGATGCTCACTTCGCGCTTGTAATCCTGCCCCAGCCGCAGGCCGGCATTATCGAGCACATTTTCCAGCATCAACTCGCCCCAGTTGCCCTGCACCTTCTTCTGCCCCTGCAGAGCCGTGGTCAGTTTGGCCGCCTGATCGGTGATCGCCTGGTTCAGTTGCTGCAGGTTCTGCAGCTCCGTCCTGAGCTGCACGCGCTGTTCAGTCTCGTGCAGGTGAATATTCTCCACCTTTTCACGAAACCCTTTCATCTCGGACTGAATGGGGTTGAGCAACTGGTTAAGGCTCTGCTGACTCATCTCGGTAAACGCCTTGCCCTTGCGCTCAAGGATTTCGCTGGCCAGCTGCTCGAACTCTTTCTTGAGCAGTTCACGGCTCTGTTCCAGCTGCTGAATCTGCTCGCGGAAATGCTGTTCCTGCTGCTCTCGTGCCGTGCTCAGTGCACTGTGCTCGGACTGCAGTTGCTGCAACTCGGTCTGCAACTGGCGCACCCGGTGCTGTTCCTGCTGCCACCAGCTCTGATAACGCTCCAGCGCCTGATCACGCTCTTCGGCACGGGCCTGCTGGCGTCCAAGTTCAATCTCAAGCCGGGTATGTTCCTGCTGCAACGACTGGCTCTGGTCACGCAGCATGTCGCTTTCATCCTGCAACTGCTCAATCTGCGCCAGAAGTTGCTCCTCTCGCATGGCAAACCGGGTTCTTATGGCCGCATGTTTGCGGCTTCCCCAGGCCAGCAACGCCAGCAGTAAAACGCACGTGGCAAACGCCAACAATAATGAGATATCCACGCTGCTCAGGCTCACATCCATACTCTGTGCCATCATGCTGCCAAGATCCAAATCCGGACGAGCTTAATGATTATCCTGCTCAACGGGTAGCTCTATCCTGAAACAGGTCCCTTCACCCGGTTCACTTTCAACACTAATTGTTCCTCCATGACTTTGTATGATGCCATAGGAAACCGACAATCCAAGGCCGGTTCCCTTACCGACAGCTTTGGTTGTGAAAAACGGGTCAAATATCTTGTCCAGTTTGCTGGCCGGAATGCCACACCCTGTGTCCGTGAATGTCAGTACAACACTTGCTCTCTCAGGCATATGACAACTGGTCACTTTTATACTTCCGGTCTTTTCGATGGCCTGGGCAGCATTTACCAGAAGGTTCAAGAAAACCTGATTAAGCTGCGCCGGGATACATTGTACTTTGGGGAGTTCGCCCAGATCCTGCTCAACTTCACGAACCTTGTACTTGAGTTCGTGGTGCACGATTTTCAGCGTGCTTTGAATACCCTCGTTAAGATCCGCATATTGCCATTGGCCACTATCCAGACGTGCAAAGTCTTTCAAGGATCCGACGATCCCTTCTATACGGGTAATGCCATCATCTGTTTCATCCAGAATCTCGGGAAGCTCTTCTTGCACATACTCCATATCCAGAGACTGCCTTACCTGATCACGCTTAACCTTCAGCTCAGGCGTAAGCGATGCATCCAGGAGGTCATCATAGTGTTTGATCAAGGATTGCAATTTACCAATGTAGTCACGCAGGCATTCCACGTTCGACTTGATAAAGCATACCGGGTTATTGATTTCGTGTGCGACGCCTGCAGCAAGCTGGCCCACACCAGCCAGTTTCTCGGATTGAACAAGCTGGCTTTGTGTTTCTTCCAGTTTTCTATTGAGTTCGACCTGATAATTGCGCTCCTTGTCGAGGCGCTTCAGGCTATTCTGTAACCGCTGCTGAGTGACAGCCGTGGGGGTTGAGTCATATACGGTTATACAAACCAGATCATCTTTCTCGGCCGACTTCAATTTAAAAATGGAACAGCTCTGATACATAAGCCGTGCGCTACCCGTAATGGGGCGACTGCTCGGAAAGTCGAAAAGCCTGGGACGCTGGTGCCAATTAGTGTATGTCGTATTATCAAGCATCAAGACAGACTCTACACGCTTGCGTAGCCAGACTTGGGGTAACTCGGGAAACAGACTGAAAAGGCTCTTGCCTGCAAGGCTTTTCTGCTTGCTGTTATTTTCTATAAATGGGTTCGCGTAACGTACAATGAACTGTGCATCAATAATCAGGATACCCAAGCCAAGTTGCTCAATGACCTCTGAATGAGCATGCTTCATGTTGCCTCCAGTCCCAATAGCCGATCGACTCCACTCCACAATTCATCGGTATCCTGTCCAGCAACGCATATGAGCAGGTCTGTTGACATTTCCAGGTTATCAACACTGAAGCTGATTTCCATAAACAGGGCTTCTTTCCACAAGGGCTTGAGTCGCTCAAGATAATCAATCACTGTCACTGATGTTGACAGGATAGAGGGTGGACCAAACCGTAATGAGCCTTCAAACTGCTCAGCAACCCCTTTCAGGCAGGCGCTTGCCAGCAGGTTCGTGAGTTCAAGTGTCAGCTCACTTGTTCGCCCACCGGCGGGCTCATCTGGAAAGCCCATGCAGTTGGCAAGCTTTGCATGGCAGGCCCCCTGCTCAAAGCAAACCAGCACCTCCCCCCTGAACAAACCATTAAAGGACTGCCGGGTGAGTGTACCGCGCGGCTTGCGCAAAAGCCTTTTTCCAAAAGCATTCAGTGAACTTGCTTGCACAGTGTGCAGTTTGGGAATGGACAAGTGCACCCTTTCATTTATCAGCCGTGCCAATGTATCAGCGGCCTGCCCCATAGAGATGTTCAGAATCTCCTGCAGCGCATCCTGGCGCATTTCGTCCCTTTCGCCAGGGGAATTCATATCAGCCCCGAACCTTTTAGCACACCCTCAAGCTGTTCAGGTGTAACCGGTTTACGAATAAATGTTAGTGCTCCCAGAGCCGTTACCTTTTCCTGCACCTCTGGCTGGAAATCAGCACTTATGACAATTACAACTGTTTTAAGATCTTCCCCCTTAAGCCGCTCAAGCACTTCCAGACCGTCCATTATCGGCATGGTCAAATCGAGAAACAGAACCTCTGCCTTGCCTGCACGACAGGCTTCAAGTGCCTCAAGGCCATGTTTGCATTCAGTAACTTCTACATCCCAGCTTTCTGGCAATGCCTTGATCACATTTTTGCGCGATAACATGGAATCGTCGCAAACGGTTATAGGTGTTTTCATACATACCCCATGGGATGCTGTTTAAAATCATGCACGCGCCTGACACTTATTTCATTCCAATATGAGATTGCCGTCCGAACCAATTGTGATGCCAACACTTGCCAGGAAAGCATGATCGAGCAGTTCGCTGTCGTCACCCTCCGTTTCCTGTACCCAGGCAACATGAAGAGCAGCCAGCGCACGGTCACGCTCACACGCCTGCCCAGGCTTTCGCATATCCAGTACCAGCTGAGCATACTGCGTGTTAAATCCCCATAGTGTTAAAAGATAGGCCCCTACAGCCGAGATTTCATCATTCGCACACGCTGACGAGCTCAATTCAAGTGTGATCAAAGCGCCAATATTGTGCAAAATGCCCGCGACAAAAACAGCGTCACGGTCATGTCGATCCAACTCCAGCGCGCGCCCGAGCACAAGGGCCCGCTCTGCGACTTGGCGAGCTATACTGAAGCTGCAGGCGTGAGCACCATCGGAACGTGCATTTGAAGCGGGGTGAAAGAGCTCCAGAGCTAACACAATGGCCCGAATCAGCTCACTGCCAAGCCGAACCACCGCATCCCGTATTGAAGCAGTTTCACTACTGAAACCGAAAAAGGCAGAGTTCGCCAACTGCAGCAATCTGGCTGTCAGGGCTTGATCCATTTCAACCAGATCCACAATCCTGTCCAGCGACACTTCGTCACGGGCCAGCTCTACTGAAAGCTGACTGAAGGTATGGGACACAACCGGTAGCTGCCTCAGGCTGCCAATAGCCGTTTTTATTTCATTATTGACCGGCAAATGATGTATGCATGTCGCTCGATCCAGTATGGAAGCAATAGCGCCGGGATCAAAAGGCTTGGCAAAAATAAGGTGTGCCAGACCTGCCACCTCAAGCAGTGCCGCTCTGGACGTATCGCCTGTCAGCATCACACGCAAAATACGAGGGTGTGAGATACGTACATGTTCGAGCAGGTCAATGCCACCGGGGCCGGGCATAAGCTTATCGGCTATCAAAACCCTTGGAGAGTGATCCTCGAGCAAGGATAGCGCCTCACTGACAGACTCAGCCATCAGAACCGTCCAGTTCGGGTGGCTGCGGCGAATCAGACGTCTTGCCGAGCTGAGTACAGCGGCCTCATCATCAACCACCAATACCTCGGGCCGGGAGGTGCCCTCAACTCTGTCCTCACTCATATATTCACCCAAAGGTTCACATCTCAAAAGGCTGTTCTCGTATCATGTCGCGCAGAATATCCGGCGCAACCGGGGGGCTGTATACATATCCTTGTACGATATCGCACTCATACTGATGCAGGACATCTAACTGATAAGGGCTTTCAACCCCCTCTGCTATTACCTCAAACCCCATATCGTGCGCCATATTGATGATGTGCTTGACCAGTCTTCCCCGCCGGTTTCCGGGACTGATTTCATCAATAAAGCATTTGTCTATTTTCAGTACATCAATGGGCAACTGGTGTAGATATCCCAGCGAAGAATACCCCGTACCAAAGTCGTCAAGCGCTATCCCTATACCCAAAGCGCGTAGCTCTTCTATCTGAGCATAGCTGGATTGAACGTTTTGAATGAGGGACGTTTCTGTCAGCTCAATTTTCAGATCCTCGGGCAAGGAACCGGACTCATGAATGATGCTTTTAATCCGGTTCACAAGAGAATCATTGCGAAGCTGTGGCGCTGCAAGGTTCACGGATATCGGTACGCTGGGCACGCCCTGCAGTCGCCAGACGCGTACCTGTGCGCATGCCGCAGCCAAAACCCAATCTCCAATGATATGGATAAGACCGTTTTCTTCCGCCAACGGGATAAAAACGGCAGGACTGACAAGCCCGAGTTCATGATGCCTCCAGCGCAGCAGGGCCTCCGCCCCTACAATTTTTCCAGTCGAAAGATCAACCTTGGGCTGATAGACGAGACTGAATTCATTGCGCTCCAGGGCACCGAACAGTGAATTTTCCAGTCGGTCTCTGTTGGCAATATCACGATCAAAACGAGGATCATAGGCATGCACCTGTCCCACGTTGCCGCCTTCAACCAGGGTATGCACCGCTGAGCTGGCTCTTTGAAGCATCACTTGAGCATCAACCGCTGCATCCCTGGGGTGTGCAATCGCATATCCGATGTACACCTGTACCAGTGTCGCTTTATCAAAAACTTCAACAGGCCGTGCAAAGTGCTCCACAACCCCCTGCAGGTGTTTAATCGCTGCCCCCTCACTGACTGGCAGCAACACGACAAGCTGCTCTGCCCCTGAAGCTGATATCACTGAGCCGTGTGGAAGAAACTGCTTGATATGTTTACATAGCAGGGTCATGAGTCGAGAGTAAGCCATAAAACCTGACTGTCGGCTCAACTCCCTGAAACGCGCAACTTCAATACAGGCTACAACACTGGATGTTTCAGCTTTCTCAAGGCGTTGATTAATCGCTTCTTGAACCTGACACTGACTGATCAAGTCCCTTTCCTGGCCAAATGTCTCATTGTCAACCAGGTGAGTAAGAAGCAGTTCGTATACCCCTTGAGATCGGGCTCGCATACAGGCCCGATACTGAGGTTCACCAAAATCATTCGACAGAGTAATGCTGTTGCCGGGATGATGTGCCAGATGGGCAAGTTTTTGCTCGTTGAGCCCGGGCAGTCTACCTGGCACACTTTCTCCGCAAGCCAGGGCTGACAACTGAAACAGATCAACCTGCCCACGCGGTGGCTCCAGCATTGTGCCTCTCTCATCAACACATACGACACATTCCCGTTCGTTCGGAGAGAAGGGAGGCAACACCCGGTGGTTATACAATTCAAATGCTGTCTGCACTTGATCCAGCAGCTCTTCCTCATCCCAGGGCTTGGTGATGAACTTGAAAACCTGGCCGCTGTTGAGTGCAGCCAGCACCAGGTTTAAATCCGCATGCCCACTCATGAGTATACCGACCGGAGCAGGTACCAGCTGGGAAGTGCTTTGTAACAGCTCGCTACCATTGGCGCCGGGCAATATGAAATCTGAGAGAATTACCTGGGGCTTGTGCGCCTGACATGTCTGCAGCCCTTCCTCCGCCGATCCTGCAGTCAGAATTTCATAGTTTTTTTTGCGAAATATACGCTTGAGACTTCGCAGAACGGCCGGCTCGTCATCAATGATCAAGAGCTTTTGTGACATACCACCCCCAGCAGGACGGTTGATAAGGAATTTACAGCACTCAACTACTATTCCGCATGAGAAAGCTGCGCCACCATATCTGTAAGCTCTTGATTTTTAAAAGGCTTTTGCAGAACAGCATCTGCACCGGCATCCAGCGCACGGTTCAACTCGGACGTGCTGAGTGCTGATACAACTACCACCTTGGTGTGTTTGATCTCTTCAGTGGAGCGTATAAAGTCTAGTACTTGAAATCCATCCAAACCAGGCATGCTCAGATCCAGCGTGATGAGATAAGGCCTGTCCTGCAGCAGTTTGGCGCCTCCCTGGAACCCGTCAGTCGCCACATCAACGCTGTAACCTGCTGTCCGCAAAATACGGCTGATAAGGCGTGTAATAGCAGGCTCATCATCCAGAACCAGCACACGATTATTGCTTTTGGGAGCGTATTCCGGAGGCACCGGCATGTTGTGACTCTCCAAAAACGCAACGAAATCCTCCACCAGAACACGATTGTTACCCCTTCCCGGGAGCTTGAAGCCCTTAAGGTCTCCCCTCTCAATCCAGCGAATGACAGTACGCAGGTTTACATCACATATTTTTGCTATCTCACCGGTGGTTAGCGTTTTCATTCTCAGCCCTTGATTTTATCGCAATCTGCCCTAGCATTTATAACACAGGTGCTTCATATTACAAGTATGACATTTGAGACTTGCATGAACAAAGGTTGCCCTCTTGGATAAAGAACTGACGGAAACACCGCATGCCCCTCCACCCGCCTGGAAAGTGCTCTGCGTTGACGATGAAAACAGCATTCTGAGAGCGTTGAAGCGGCTGCTCACTCAACATCAGTATGAAGTTGTCACCACAGACAACGGAGAGGACGGTTTGGCTTTGCTTCGGCAAGACAACTACGACCTTATCATTTCCGACATGCGTATGCCCGGCATGAATGGAGCCGAGTTTCTGGCTCAGGCTGCAACTCATCACCCCGAATCAATACGGCTACTCCTTACTGGCTATGCCGACATGGAATCAACCATCGCCGCTGTTAATGAAGGTCGAATTCATCGCTACATACAAAAACCCTGGGACTCAGCCAAGCTGCTTGCAATTCTGGACGAAGAGCTTGAAATCAAGCGACTGCGCACGGAAAACCAGGCTCTGTTAGACATTGTTCAACAACAGAATGAGCAACTTCAGGACAGCAATGCAAAGCTGCAATCCCTGAATAATCAGCTTGAAGACAAGGTACGTCTTCGAACAGAGCAGATCCGCAAAGCCATGAAGAATCTGGAAACACGTAACCGCCAGATTCAGGAACAAGTACGAGCAACCGTGCGTGTTTTTTATAACCTGCTCGCACTCAGTGGGTTGGACAGTTCCAGCCATGCAAATGAAATCAGCCTGCTTTGTCAGCTAATCGCTCAGGCGCTTGAGCTTAATGAAAACGAAACCCGACAGATAAAGCTGACCGGCTTGTTGGCAGAAGTGGGGGTTTTGTGTCTTCCGTCTGAGCTTGCCGGCACCCCAAGGTTCGAAATGACCGAGGAGCAGAAAAACGAATTCCTCTCTCACCCTCAACTTGCATTTCAGGCCATGTCACCCGTGGCTCACCTGTCCTCTATTGCGCATGCAATCAAGCACCAGTTTGAGCGTTTTGACGGTAAGGGGTCACCCGAAGGGCTGGCCGGCGAAAAGGTACCTCTGGGGTCTCGGGTTCTGGCGCTTTCAAGAGACTACATTTTCCTGATCAGAGGCATCAGTCACAGAACCCGATACAGCAGCAAGTCCGCGCTGGATATACTCCGCAAGCGCTCGGGCCATATTTACGACCCCAACCTGGTTGAAGTGCTTCCCGGGATCATTCCAAAACTGGAAGCGGATTTGCTCAACCGTGACGAAAAAGTCGTATCCACGGCACATCTCAAACCCGGTATGCAACTGACACGCGACGTGATGGGCTTTAGTGGCCTTTTACTGTTGTCTGAAGGGCACCGGCTTACTGAAGAAACGATTGAGCGCCTTAAATCGTACGAAGAAAACAAGACGGAGCCACTGGAAGTTTTCGTGCTTTCAGGAAAGTAATTCAATACGGATTATGTGTGGCCAGGGCAGTGGCAAAAATATTGCTGGGCCTTGGGCCTGAGGTGCTCGTTGCCCCCCTTATCAAACGACTGTAAACCGGTTTTTACCCTCCTTCTTGGAGGTGTAGCACGCCATATCCGCCCGATGAATAGCGTCATCGATATTGCTGTCTTCTTTGCGCAGCTCGGTCACACCAATACTGACACTCACTCTGAAAACATGCTCGCCCAACACCAGCTCAAAACGTGCGACATTGGATCTGACCACTTCCGCAACCTCTGCCGCATGCTCTGCGTCACAGCCCGGCATCACAATGAGGAACTCATCCCCTCCCAGCCGGCAAAGCTGATCACTCTGGCGCACCCGCTGGTGAAACAGCTCTGCCAGCTGACGGAGCATTTCATCCCCGGCCACATGCCCGCCGACATCATTGACCTGTTTGAAGCCATCCAGATCAATCAGCATCAGGGCCACCTTGTCATTATTCAGTGCCATTTCCTGCTTGAGCCGTGTCATCAGCGACTCCAGCCCGTGGCGGTTCAACAGCCCCGTCAGCTCATCATGCTCGGCACGCCAGCGCACTTCATTGGTCTGGGTGACCTGTTCGGTGATATCCGACAGGATAGCCACCACCCCGACCATCACCTCTCCAGACTGAACCGGTGAGGCACGCATCTCCATCCAGTGCTGCTGCCCCAGCGCATCCACCAGGCGAAACACTTCCTTCAGGGCTTTCTGCTCGGTGAGCGTGGCCTGCCAGGCCTGCTGTACACGCGATGAGTCATCCGAATGAACGGCATCTTCCCAGTTCACCGAGTTGCCCGCCCCAACCGGCAGCAACTGACGCAGCGCCGGGTTGGCATAGCTGACTTCACCCGTCTCATTGCCGATGAACACACCCAGCGGCGTGCTTTCCAGCACTGAGTTGAGGTAGCTTTCCCGTCGATGCAGGTCGGCGACCACTTCTGCATTGGCATCCAGCAGCTCATTAAAACTCCTGCTGATCAGGTCCACTTCTTCTACGTGTGCATCGGGCAGCGCAAGGGCTTCCTTCGAGCCAATCCGCCGTACCGCCTCGACCAGCTGAGTCAGTGGCTTGAGCAGCCAGCGCAGGGACACCGCAAACAGGATTGCCGCCAACACAAAGAGCATGGCGCCGCCAATCAGCATCTTGCGCTCCATCTCGTATACGAGCTGGAACGCCTCTTTCCCCGGCAGCACAACCCCGATCACCCAGCCGGCAACCGGCACTTTCCGGTAGGCAATCAGTGCCTCTCGGCCATCAAGCAAGGGGCCGCGCTCAACGCCTTCAAACCCCTCATACGCGGCATGCAGCAGCGGCAGCCGGTCCGGGCCCGGAATGGGCTTCATCAGCACTTCCGGGCGCGGATGCAGGATATTCAGCTTGCCGCGGCTGCCAATGGCGACATACCCGGTTTCCCCTACCGACAAGCTCTGCAGATTACCCATGAAATCACTGCGCTGCAGTTCCATGGAGCCGGCCAGTACGCCGATCACGGTACCATTGAAATTCTTTATCGGAACCGAGATGTTAAATATCGGGCGCGGGTTGGATTTGGTGATAAAGGGCTCGCTGATGTGAACCTCACCGGTTGCCATGACGTGCTGGTAGTATTCTCGATCTGCCACATTGATGCCCCGGCGTCCCGGTACTTGAGGTCGGTCAGCAATAATGTCGGCAGCGGTGTCAAAAACCAGTACGTTATCAAAAAAGGCCAAAAGCCCCACTTCTCGCCCCAGGCGATCACGAGCGATCAGAGACAGCTGATATTCAGCGGTTGTCGTCATGGCCCCTGCCACTTTTTGCAGGGCCCTGATCCTGAGCTGAAGGCGCTGTTCCAGTGTTTGCGAAATGAGCCTGGACTCAAAGTCCAAATGACGCCGGAGGTCATGCTCAAGCATCTGATGCCCTGAGCTCCACACCAGCCACATGACCGAAAACAGCAGGGTGAACCATACAAGGCCCAGAGCCAGCAGGAGGCGATTGTGAAGTGAGCGGAAAAAAATCATCAATTGCCTCCGTTGGCAGTCCTGTATGGAGGGTATACGCATCAATGCGTGAATAGTTCTCATCAACGACGTTTGAGTGTTGATGGCTTAGACGCTAGCCTGAAATCAGGCTTACAGGCAAGGAGGTGGAGATGCAAGCGAAATGGCAAGAGATTATCCAGCAGGCAGTTCAATTCCGGCACCAGTTGCACCGCCGGCCTGAGCTGACCTGGGAGGAGGAAAACACCTCCGCCCTGATTCGTGAACAACTCGACAGCCTTGGCATTGAATGGCGCAGTTGTGCGCGTTTCGGCACTCTGGCCACTCTGGCACCCAATGCCAAGGGACCGCATATTGCACTGCGCGGCGACATTGATGCCCTGCCCATTCACGAACTGACTGACCTGCCCTACAAATCAGAGGTCGAGGGCAAGATGCACGCCTGTGGGCATGATGGGCATACGGCTGCTCTCTGGGCTGCGGCGGCCTGGCTAAAAGCCCATGAGGCAGAACTGCCGGGGCCTGTCACGCTGGTTTTCCAGCCCGCCGAGGAAGGCGGTCACGGCGCCCGCAGCATGATCGAAGATGGTGCTCTGGAAGGCGTTGACCGCATTTATGGCTGGCATAACTGGCCCGCCATTCCGTTCGGTCAGGCCGTGTGTCCCGATGGCCCCGTCATGTCCGGTAACGGGACCTTCGAGATCGAGCTCAAGGGACGAGGTGGCCACGCCAGTCAACCGGAACTTTGCCGCGACCCGGTCCTGGCCGCCGCTGCCATCACGCTGAACCTGCAGCAGATTGTCAGCCGTCGTTTGCCGCCCCAGTCCGCTACAGTGGTGAGCGTCACCAGTATCGACGCCATCAACGCGCCGACCGTCACCCCTGACAGGGTCAAAATGGGAGGCAGTATTCGACTGGCCCAGCCAGAGCTACGAGAGACCATCAACCAGCTGATCACCGATATCAGCGAGGAAACGGCGCGTACCTATGGTGTCAGCGCTCATGTCACCACCACCAAGCGCTATGAGGCCACCATCAACCACCCCGATGCCGCGGAGGACTATCGTAATGCGCTGGCAGATGCTCTGGGCCAGAACTGGCAGTGCAAGCCGATACACATCCCGATCATGGCCTCTGAAGATTTCAGCTACTACCTGAATGAAATACCGGGGGCGTTCGCCCTGATCGGCATGTCGAAAGAGGATGCCTACAAGGCGCCCTGTCACAGCCCGGAATATGCGTTCAACGATGACCTGATCGGTCAGGTGGTCAAGGTGTTTTCCCGTCTGGTGGGGGCGCCGGAGCCCTAGAAAAAAAGTTTTGCAAACCGCTTGCTGGGGAACATTTTCTTTCCTACGGTGAAACAAACAACATTCAAAGACGGCCTTCGAGCCCTGTTTGATATCTCGCTGCCACTCTCCCGGTAAAACACCGGCAACATTATCACTCACGCCACAGGCTGGCCCAATCCGGGGCTTGCCTGGAATGGCCTAGTCGCACAAGGAGATCAGCATGGAACTGTTTGAAAAATGGGAATCCGAAATTCGCGGTTACTCCCGAGCTTATCCAACAGTTTTTGCTTCGGCGTCCAACGCACGACAAGTGGATGAACAGGGACGAAGTTATATCGACTTCTTTGCCGGGGCCGGCGTGCTTAATTTTGGCCATAACAACCCGCGCATGAAAGAAGCTCTGATTCGGTTCATTGAGTCTGATGGCGTTGCTCACAGCCTGGATATGGCAACCAGTGTAAAGCGCGAGTTTATCCGTGCCTTTGTGGACACGGTCATGCGGCCACGCAACATGAATTACAAACTGCAATTCATGGGCCCGACCGGCACCAATGCGGTTGAAGCGGCACTCAAGCTGGCTCGCCGTGTTACGGGGCGAACCCATGTGGTCGCATTTTCGCAGGGCTTCCATGGCATGACACTGGGGTCGCTGGCTTGTACCGCCAACAGCTACTTCCGCAATGCAGCCGGCGTGCCTCTGAACAACGTCAGCCATGCCCCCTTTGAAACCACCTCCGGTTGCGGCATGGGCTGTCTCAACACCCTGCGTGAGGCACTTGAAAACAATTCCAGCGGCGTGGAACCGCCTGCGGCTTTCATCATTGAAACCATTCAGGCTGAAGGCGGCGTGAACGTTGCCAGCCGCGAATGGCTGCTGGAGCTGCAACAGCTGGCACGTGATACCGGCGCTCTGCTGATCGTGGATGATATCCAGGTGGGGTGTGGTCGTACCGGTCACTACTTCAGCTTTGACGGCATGGGTCTGGACCCGGACATTGTCTGTCTCGCCAAGGGCATCGGCGGCTTCGGCACACCACTGGCCATGAACCTGGTCAAACCGGAGCATGATGCGCACTGGCAGCCGGGCGAACATACCGGCACCTTCCGCGGTCAGGGCTTCTCGTTTGTCGCCGGCCGTGAAGCGCTGCGCTACTTCGAAGACGATGAGCTGATGCAGCAGACCCGTGACCGCGGTGAAATGATGCGCGCACGCCTGATGACACTGGCACAGCGTTATCACGCGCAGGGTTTTGAAGTGCGTGGCAAGGGCATGATCCAGGCACTGGACGTGATGGACGGTGCGCGTGCCAAGGCGATCGCCAAGACCTGTTTTGAATCCGGCCTGCTGGTCGGCCCGTGCGGGGTGGGTGGACGCGTAATCAAACTGATTCCGCCACTGACTATCTCCGATGAAGACCTGGAGCAGGGACTGCAGACACTGGAGCAGGCTGTCGACACCGTAATGGGAGGTGCATGATGCGCGAACGCGATGACATGACGTTTCCGTTTGAGGAGTATCAGCGCCGTTTAAGCGAGCTGCGCCAGCGGATGGCCAAGCGCCTGCTGGATGCCGTCATCATTACGGACCCGGAAAACCTGATGTATCTCACCGATTATCAGACAACCGGATATTCCTACTTCCAGGCGCTGGTGGTACCACTGGAGGACGAACCTTTCATGATTACGCGCATGATGGAGGAGTCCAACGTGCATGCGCGTACCTGGGTCGAGAAAACACGCCCCTACTCCGATACCGGCGATGCCATTCAGATGCTGATCGAAGCGCTGCGTGAGTTCGGCCTGTCCGACAAGGTGCTGGGATATGAGCGCAACAGCTACTTCTTCCCGGCCTACCATCAAGATTACTTCAAGACCGCCTTCAAGGGCGGTCGCCTGATGGACTGCTTCGGCATCGTGGAAGAGGGTCGCAAGTGCAAGTCCAACTACGAGCTGGATGCCATGCGCATTGCGGCCAAAGCTGCCAAGGCCGGTCTGTACGCGGGCATTGATGCCTGCCGTGCAGGCGTCACCGAAAACGAAATCGGGGGGGCCATCAGCGAAGCCATGTTCAGTGCCGGAGGCGACTTCCCGGCCGTCATGCCCTATGTCACCTCCGGTCCAAGGACCATGATCGGTCATGCCACTTGGGAAGGCCGCACCGTACAGCCCGGTGACCATGTTTTCCTCGAGATCGGTGGCTGCTACCGCCGCTACCATGCAGCGCTGATGCGAACCGTAATCTGTGGCGAGCTGACCGACTCCATGTACAAGGCTCAGGAAACCATGAAGTCAGCATTACGCCACATCCGTGCCGAGATGCGACCGGGCCTGACAGTATCGGATGCCGACCATATCGTGCGCTCCATCATTACGGAGAATGATGTGGGTGCCAAGCTGATCACCCGCTCAGGGTACTCCATCGGCATCGCCTTCCCGCCGAGCTGGGACGAGGGATACATTGTCAGCCTCAAGGGCGGTGACAGCTCCGTGCTTGAACCGGGTATGACCTTCCACGTGATTCCCTGGATGTGGGGCGTAGACGGGGACAAGACCTGCGGTATTTCGGATACCTTCTACATAACAGAGGATGGTTGTGGCTCCTTCTTCGAGGATGTCCCCCAGGACTTTTCGCTGCGCCCTGAAGTGCCTCAGGCCCCGACGCCAAGACCGGACACGCCGGCCCGGGAGCCGGCAGCGGAAAAGGAAAAAGAGCTGAAGCATTCCGGCAAAAAGCACAAAGCAGACAAGAAGCGCTAAGGAGGGAAGCATGCTGACAGTTACCAACCCGACCAACGGACAAACACTGCACAGCTATCCGGCGCTTGACCGTGTCGGCATGGAAGAGCGTATTCAGCTTGCGCATGAGGGTTTCACGCACTGGCGCAAGACCTCTTTCAACGAGCGCGCGCGGCTGTTACAGCGCGTCGCCAACCTGATGCGCAATCAGGAAGAGCGTCTGGCCCGGTTGATGACCGATGAGATGGGCAAGCCAATCAAGGAAGCCCGGGGCGAGGTTCAGAAGGCCGCCTGGTGCGCAGAGCACTACGCCGAGCACGGGGAAGCCTATCTGAAAACCTATGAGCTGCCCTCGGATGCCACCCGCAGTTATATCCAGCACCTGCCGTTGGGGACGGTGCTGGGGATTCTGCCCTGGAACGCTCCCTTCTGGCTGGCATTTCGTTTCTGTGCACCGGCACTGATGGCAGGCAACACCTGCTTGATCAAGCATGACCCGCACGTTCCGGCCTGTGCCGAAGCGATTGCCGATCTCTTTGTCCAGGCCGATGCGCCCCCGGGTGTACTCCAGAGCCTGCCCCTGAAGACACCGGACGTTGAGGCGGCCATCCGGCACCCTCACATCAAGGCCGTGTCCTTCACCGGCTCCAGTGTGGGCGGCAGCAAGGTCGCGTCCATGGCAGCTTCGGAGCTTAAACCTGCGGTGCTGGAACTGGGGGGCTCAGACCCTGCCATCGTACTGGCCGATGCGGATCTGGAGCAGGCGGCCGATCTGATCGGTTTTTCGCGCATCATCAATGCGGGTCAGTCCTGTATCGCCGCCAAGCGCATTATCGTCGAGGCGCCGGTTTATGACCGCTTCCTGGAGCTGCTGGAAGCCCGTCTGGCACCACTGAAGATGGGTGACCCCGCCAGCGACGATACGGATATCGGGCCAATTGCACGTGAAGAACTGCGTGCCGAACTGGCACGTCAGGTTGATCAGACCAGGGCGGCAGGTGCCCGTTGCCTGCTGGGGGGTGAAGTGCCCGATGGACCGGGTTACTTCTATCCCGTCACCCTGCTGGCCGATGTGACCAATGACATGCCCGCATGCCGCGAGGAAACCTTCGGGCCTGTCGCCGTGGTATTGAAGGCCGACTCGGCCGAGCAGGCACTCAGTATCGCCAACGACTCGGAGTTCGGTCTGGCCGGCTCCATCTGGACGGAAACTTCAAGGGGCGAAGCACTCGCCTCGGATATAGAAACGGGGCAAGTCGTTGTCAACGGGCTGGTCAAGACGGACCCGCGCCTGCCCAGCGGCGGCATTAAGCGCTCCGGCTACGGCCGCGAGCTGGGCCCGCACGGCATCATGGAGTTCGTGAACATTCAGCAAGTCTGGGTCGGCCCCAAGCAGGGCTGACCTCCCACCGGGCGGGGCCTCTCTTCGGCCCTGCCATCTCTCCCCTTCCATATCCTGTTCGTATCCCTCCTGCTCCCGCTCCGACCGGAAAGTGAATGAGTGCGCCGCCGTATATAACTTATAATTATTTCTATAAGCCAAAAAACTATACTAGGATAGATTTAAATGGTTATAAGTATATAATAATAAGTAATTATAAATCGGAGGCGTTATGCAACCCAAAGTACAGGTATTCTTTGACGAGCCGACCTTTACCTACAGCTATGTCATTCAGGACCCGGCATCTCGACACTGTGCCATCATCGACTCGGTACTGGACTTTGACTATGCCGCCGGTACCACGGATACCCGTTCGGCCGATGCCATTCTGGCCTACATCAAGGAAGAAGGGCTCAGCGTTGACTGGATTCTCGAAACCCATGTGCACGCCGACCACCTGTCAGCCGCCCCCTACCTGCAGGAAAAAACCGGTGCCCGTCTGGCCATCGGCTCCCATATCACCACGGTGCAGGATACTTTTGGCAAGGCATTCAATGCCGGCACAGAATTCCAGCGCGATGGCAGCCAGTTCGATGTATTGCTGAACGACGGTGATCGTATTCAGGTGGGCGAAATGGAGGGTAAGGCCATGCACACCCCCGGCCATACCCCCGCCTGCATGACCTATGTTTTCGGCGACGCCGCCTTCGTTGGCGACACCCTGTTCATGCCGGATTTCGGCACGGCTCGCTGTGACTTCCCGGGCGGCGATGCACGAACTCTTTACCGTTCCATCCAGCGCGTGTTTGAACTGCCGCCAGAAACGCGCCTGTTCATGTGTCACGACTACAAGGCACCGGGACGTGACGAGTATGCCCATGAAACCACCGTGGCGGCCGAGCGCGAGCAGAATATTCATGTGCGTGATGGCATCAGTGAAGAGGATTTTGTGCGCATGCGTACCGAGCGTGATGCAACTCTGTCCATGCCCCGCCTGATCCTGCCATCGGTACAGGTCAACATGCGTGCGGGCCAGATGCCACCGGCCGAGGACAACGGTCAGGTGTACCTGAAGGTTCCGGTCAACCTCTTCTGAACAGGCTTGAGCATTCATAACAATAACGATATCCGGAGACGCGCATGGAAATTCATCAGCTCACCCCATTTCTCAGTGTGAGTCCACAGATCAGTGCAGCTGATGTGGGTTTGGCCGCCGCCAAGGGGTTCAAGTCGATCATCTGCAACCGGCCCGAGCACGAAAGCCAGGACCAGCCCGATATGGCCGAGATCCGTGCGGCTGCCGAGCGCCATGGCCTTGCCTGGCACTACCAGCCGGTCATTTCGGGTCAAATCACCGATGCGGATGTGGAGCAGTTCCAGACATTGATGAACCAGCTTCAGGGCCCGGTGCTGGCCTTTTGCCGCACCGGAACACGCTGCTGCACGCTCTGGGCGCTGTCGGAAGCGCATCATCTGGACGCCGATGCCATATTGACCGCCGCCAGTCAGGCCGGTTACGACTTGAGCGCCCAGCGTGACCGCTTGCAGGCCCGCTCCGGTCAGGCAAGCCAGGGAGCCATGAAAGCGCCGGAACGACGCCACGAGGTACTGATTATCGGTGGCGGTGCCGCAGGTCAGTCGGTTGCGGGCAGCCTTTTGCAGCGCGATCCGGATATTGATATTGCGATCATCGAACCGCGTCAGGAGCACTATTATCAACCCGGCTGGACACTGGTGGGCGGTGGTGTATTCGAGCGTCGTGAGACGGTTCGCCCCATGTCCGACGTCATGCCGCATCAGGTCAAATGGTATCAGGCCGCTGCTCATGCCTTTGAACCCGAGCTTCGCCGCGTCATCCTTGAAGATGGAGAGCCGATTGGCTACCGCATCCTGGTGGTCGCTCCCGGCCTGACACTGGACTGGGATG
Organism: Marinobacterium alkalitolerans; assembly: GCF_017776525.1. GTDB lineage: Bacteria > Pseudomonadota > Gammaproteobacteria > Pseudomonadales > Balneatricaceae > Marinobacterium > Marinobacterium alkalitolerans. The sequence goes on along the minus strand of NZ_JACVEW010000002.1, from coordinate 41,749 downwards.
CCATCCCCGGCCTGCGTGAGACTCTGGGCCGCAATGGTGTCACCTCCAACTACCTGTTCGACCTGGCCCCCTACACCTGGGAACTGGTGCAGAGCACGCGCAAGGGCAAGGCCCTGTTCACCCAGCCTCCCATGCCGATCAAGTGCGCCGGCGCGCCTCAGAAAGCGATGTATCTGGCCTGTGACCACTGGCTGCGCGAGTCACGCTTGAGTGATATTGAGGTCGAATTCTGTACCGCAGGCGCAGCCCTGTTCGGGGTCGCCGATTATGTACCGGCGCTGATGCAGTACGTTGAGCGCTACGGCATTGAATTGAACTTCCAGCACAACCTGATCGCGGTCGATGGCAACAGTCGCACGGCTCGCTTCCGGGTTACCGATGCCGAGGGCAACAGTCAGGAAGTGGAAAAATCTTTCGACATGTTGCATGTATGCCCGCCACAGCGCGCTCCCTCCTTCATCAGTGAGAGCCCGCTGGCAGATGAGGCAGGCTGGATCGCACTCAACCCGGAAACCCTGCAGCACAGCCGTTACGGCGATATCTTCGGTCTGGGCGATGCCGGTAACACACCCAACGCGAAAACCGCTGCGGCGGTCCGCAAGCAGGCCCCGGTGGTTGCCGAAAACGTCTTGCGGGCACTGAAAGGCGAAGCCCCGCGTGCCATCTATGATGGCTACGGCTCATGCCCGCTCACGGTCGAGCGCGGCAAGATTGTGCTGGCCGAATTTGGCTATGGCGGCAAGCTGCTACCGAGCTTCCCCGAATGGATCGTCGATGGCAAACAGGCCAGCCGATTCTCCTGGCTGCTGAAGGAGAAGATGCTGCCGTGGATCTACTGGAATGCCATGCTCAAGGGACATGAATGGATGGCCAAGCCGGAGATTCTTCACCACAGCCCCACCGAGCAAGAGGCGCAGGAAGCCTGTAATTTTGCCGACAAGAAGTAACAGGGCACCAAGGATACTTGCATGCTAGAACGCTATTTCCCCATTCTGCAGTGGCTTCGTAGCTACAACCGAAGCACCTTCACCAGTGATCTGATCGCAGCTCTGATTGTGACCATCATGCTGATTCCGCAGTCACTGGCCTATGCACTGCTGGCCGGACTGCCGGCGGAAGTGGGTCTGTATGCCAGTATCCTGCCATTGGTGGCCTACGCCATTTTCGGCACCAGCCGCACGCTGGCGGTTGGCCCGGTCGCGGTGGTATCACTGATGACCGCCGCCGCCGTGGGCAACCTGGCCCTTCAGGGCACGGCCGAATATCTGGCCGCAGCCACGGCGCTCGCCTTCATTTCCGGCGGTATTCTGGTCCTGATGGGGCTGATGCGGCTCGGGATTCTGGCCAACTTCCTGAGCCACCCGGTGATCTCGGGTTTTATTACGGCCTCGGGCATCATCATCGCCGCCAGCCAGCTCAAGCATATTCTGGGTGTTGATGCGTCCGGTCATAACCTGCTGGATATCCTGCTGGCACTGGCGGCGGGTCTGGACCAGGCCAACCTGCCAACACTGCTGATCGGCGTGTCGGCAACCGCCTTCCTGTTCTGGGTCCGCAAGGCGCTGAAGCCCTTGCTGATCAAGTTCGGGATGGGGCCCCGCCTGGCCGATATCGTCGCCAAGGCAGGCCCGGTACTGGCGGTCGTCGCCACGACTCTGGTCACTTGGGCGCTGGGCCTGACCGAACAGGGTGTTCGCGTGGTCGGTGAGGTGCCCACCGGTCTGCCCGGGCTGCAGCTGCCCAGCTTCGATACCGACCTCTGGCAGCAACTCTTCGTGTCGGCACTGCTGATCAGCATTGTCGGTTTTGTGGAGTCGGTTTCGGTTGCACAAACCCTGGCAGCCAAACGTCGCCAGCGGATTTCACCCGATCAGGAGCTGATCGGTCTGGGTGCATCCAATATTGCGTCTGCCACATCCGGCGGCTTTCCGGTGACCGGTGGCTTTTCCCGCTCCGTCGTGAATTTCGATGCCGGCGCCGAAACACCCGCGGCAGGTGCCTTCACGGCGGTCGGGATTGCCATCGCCACGCTGGTACTGACCCCGCTGATCTTTTTCCTGCCCAAGGCAACACTGGCCGCCACCATCATCGTAGCGGTGCTGTCCCTGGTAGACCTGGGAGCACTCAAGCGTACCTGGGATTACTCACGCAGCGATTTCGCAGCCATGCTGGCCACCATTCTGCTCACGCTGGTGGAAGGCGTGGAGCTGGGCATCATTGCGGGGGTCGGCCTGTCGGTGCTGCTGTACCTGTACCGCACCAGCAAACCGCACAGCGCCGTGGTTGGGCGAGTGCCCGGCACCGAGCACTTCCGCAATGTGGACCGTTTTGAGGTGGAAACCTGCACCCGTGTACTGACACTCCGAGTGGATGAAAGCCTCTACTTTGCCAATGCCCGCTATCTGGAAGACCGGATCTATGACCTGGTCGCCAACCAGCCGGAACTCGAGCATCTGATTTTGATGTGTCCTGCCGTCAATCTGATCGATGCATCAGCACTGGAAAGCCTCGAGGCCATCAACGAACGTCTGAAAGACAGCGGGGTACGTTTCCACCTCTCCGAGGTCAAGGGCCCGGTGATGGACAAGCTGAAACATACTCACTTTCTGGATGATCTCACGGGGCAGGTGTTCCTGAGCCAGTACGACGCCTGGAAAGCCCTCAACACGTGCGCTGCCAGAACGCCGGTGACTGACTCGGCCTGATTACCGCGCCCCCTTTCAGACTGAACCAAGGGTTGATGCGCCATCAGGGTGCAGCCGGGATGCCGGGCTGCACCAGTCTTCACCCCCGCCGGCTCAGGAGCCCGTAAAGCGGGGCGTTCTTTACTGGAACGAAATTTGCTTTATCACCAGTAATTATTATTGGGAGCAGATTTCCATGCTATTCAGACGCCCTCACACCTCCGCAGCAGCATCCATCGACGCAATGAGCGAGCTGCTTACACATCTGGAAACAGCCACGCTGGATAACCGGTCCGTGCCTGACGCTCGGCTCAGATCGGCCCTGCAGGCACTCCAGTCACGGCTGCGAGAATCCGGCTCGGCCCGCCCCGAAGCGCTTCACGAGATGACACAGTCCCTGTCCGCCATTCTGCAGCGCACTCGGCTCTTCGCGGGCCATACGCAGCGCGCTTTGGAGCAGTAGGATAATCTGATCGACCAGATGTCACAGCGGTCCCGCCTGCTGGAGTCAGAACTCAATGCTGCCGCCGGCAAGGTCGGAGAATCCTGGGACGAGGTACACCAGTTACAGCAGACACTGCGTGATACCGTGGGCGACACCAGTAACGCCGTGATTGAAGCGATGGAGCGTATTGCGCTCAAGCTGGAGGCGAAAGCGGAAAGTGCTCATGCGGTGCTGGAAAACATTACCCGTATCGGCGCCCAGATCAACCTGCTGGCTCTGAATGCTGCCATTGAAGCCGCCCGAGCCGGTGAGCACGGACGTGGCTTTGCGGTGGTCGCCAACGAGGTGCGCAATCTGGCAGAGGTGACTGTACGGCATGTGGATGAAGCACGGGAACAGCTGGATTTTTCGGTGATTGAACAGGACCTTCAGGGCCTGCGCCAACATAGCATGGACAAGCTGGAAGCCTCAGACCAGGCCGTGGACTACTCCAGTGAGCGTCTGGGCACACTCTTCAGCCATATCAACGACGATATCGGTCAGGTGCGCGAGAATACCGGTATTCTGTTTGAAACGCTGCACCTGCTTCAGGATGCCATGGGCCGAGTACGCGACAAGCAGCTCTGGGTGAGCGAGATCGCCGGCCAGGTCGGGCAGGGCCTGAACCAGCTTCCGCCCACACTGGATAACCTCTCATCGGCGCAGCTCCCCATTGAGCGCATGGGACGGCAGCTGGGCATCAGCCGGGGCCAGGATCGGCTGCAGCAGATCCGACAGCGAGGGACCCTGCGCGTGGCGGTCGAGCCTCAGTTTGTCGGGCTCTCGTTCCGGCCACGGGAAGGCAGTGAACTGCAGGGGCTGGATATCCTCTATGCCAAGGCACTGGCCAAATACCTGGGGGTCAGCTGCGAGTTCGTCGAAACGCCCTGGGACCTGTGCACCGAGCGCCTGTTCAGCAGCAGTACCCCCGGCGGCTTGCCTGCAGATATCGTGATCAGCGCTCTGCCGCCGGATGAAGGCTACAGCCACGTCGCCTACTCGGAGCCCTATACCTACCTGCACTGCGTTCTGGCACGGCGGTCGGGCGATCAGCGTATCAAGGGACCACAGGACCTGGCAGGCAAAACGCTGGGGATCATTAATGACCCCGCCGCTTTCGCGGTGCTGGATGAACTTGGAATCGGCACGGACGAGCGAGCACGCACCCGGCTGTCCAACCTGCTGGCCTATTCCGACCAGAGTCGTATTCACGACTGTCTGGCCAACGGGCTGGTGGATGCCTTTATGGTCGATCTGCCGATCTACTACTGGGCCTGCAACAACCCGCAAAGCCCCTGGTACGGCAAGATCGAAATCCTGCCCGGCAATCTGGCCGAGCAGCCCTATTTCTACTGCATGGCCGTTGCCGCCGACAGCGAAAACGCGGGGCTGCTGGCAGAGGTCAACCGCTTCATTACAACCTTCAAGGCATCGCCGGAACGCCAGCGACTGGAGCAGGAATGGCAGGGACAGGTCATCAGCGATACCCTTAACCATCGTGACCTGCCGGGGAACCTGATCGGCCTGGAGGAGCTTCTTTCACTCAACAGCGCCGCCTGACCGGTTTACAGCCAGCGCCTCACGCGCTGGCAATAGTCCCGATATTCATCACCAAACAGACGCGTCAGCACCCGCTCCTCGGGGCGTATCTGAAAACGGGTGATACAGACCACGAACAGCCCCCACCCCAGCGGGGAGAGAAGCCAACCCAAGTGCAGGGACCAGGCCACCAGTATCAGCAGGAGTGCGAGGTACATGGGGTTACGGCTGACCCGGTAGATCCCCCGGGCGACCAGCACCCGGCTCTTTTCCGGGCAATGCGGGTGCACGGTGGTACCGGCTCGGAAAAAGTGCAGCACGGCCGATGCACCGACCAGCATGGCGATCGCCAGCACCAGTCCAATCCAGAAAAAGGGAATCGTCACGTTCAGCCAGTCGGGCGAGATGCGTGCGCCGGCATACAAGGCCAGCGCAACCAGTGTGGCGATCAGGGGTGGAGGCACCTTGAGTTCAAGTGCAGCCATGACAGACCTCTGCTGCTGAAGGGGATTAACGACCCGAGTCTACCTCATTCAGCAGCCAGAGAGGATCAACGCCTTACAAAGACGCTGCAGTGCGCTTCGGTCATCACCTTGCGCGTATTGGACCCCATGAAGCGGTCCAGCCAGGGCCGCTTGTTGGGCGACATGATGATCAGGTCTGCCTGCATGCGCTTGGACACACGCAGTATTTCATCGTGCACAACGCCCCTCTGCGTATACACGCGACCCCGCACGTCCTCCGGCACCGTTGCCTCGAACTTGTTAATCACCGTCTCCAGGATGGCCTTTTCAATCTCGGTCGGCTTGTCCGGCGAGGTTGCTGCCATGGCATGGTGGATATAGTTCTTGTTGACGTACAGGGTTGAGATGGTGCCCCCCTCTTCAATCACCTTGAGCGCCAGCTTTACAAGGGGATCAAAGTTATCGGTGTAATCAGGGTCCATCGGTATCAGAATATTGGTATACATGCCTTACCCCATCAACTTGTTCGGCAGCCAGAGCACCAGTTCCGGTACCAGCATGCACAGAATCAGAACCGCCAGTTTGATACAGATAAACGGGGTCACGGACTTGTAGATCTCACCCATGGTGACACCCGGTGGCGCTATACCTTTCAGGTAGAACAGCGCAAAGCCATAGGGCGGTGTCTGCACCGCGATTTCGATATTCAGGATCATCAGAATCCCGAACCAGATGGGGTCGTACCCCAGCGAGACCGCAATCGGTGTAAACAGAGGCGCGCACATCAATACGATGATGAACTCATCGATGATAAAGCCCAGCAACAGCATGATCAGCTGCATCATGATGATGACGCCGATGGGTGGCAGGCCAAGGTCCTGGGTAAAGGAGGCAACCATGCCCTGAATGCCCATCATCAGATGGAAGTTGCTGAACAGCGTGGCACCAAAGATGATCCACATCGCCACGCTGATCAAAATAGCCGTTTCAAAGCCGGCGGCCTTGAACATGCTGGTCTTGAAACGCTTGAACAGTATGGCGAGTATCAGGGCACCGATAACACCGATCGCACCGGATTCCGTCGGGGTGGCAATACCGCTGATAATGCTGCCCAGCACCGCCACGATCAGCAGCACGGAGAACACCCCATCGCGCAGGGTCAGCAGCTTTTTGCGCGGTGTCATGTTGGCTTCGTCGCCCGTGCCCATGGGCGCCAGGCTCGGTTTCAGCTTGCAGCTGATGATCACATAGAGCGCCAGCGACACGACCGAAATCAGGGCCGGAATCAGCGCGGCAATAAACATGCGGCCCACGGAGTTCTGGGTCGATGACGCAAACATGATCATGGGTACACTGGGAGGAATCAGAATCCCCAGACCACCGCCCGCCATGATGACACCCAGCGCCAGCCGGCGGTCATAGCCACGTTCCAGCATGGGTTTGAGTGCGATACTGCCGGAGGTCATGATACCGGCACCGATGATGCCGACCATGGCACCGATCATGGAGCACACGCCGATCACACTGACGGCCAGTGAGCCTCGGATGCGACCAATAATGAGCTGGCTGGCATTGAACATGGCATCCCCGATGCCCGAGCGCGTCAGCAACTGCCCCATATAGATGTAGAGCGGGATCGCCAGCAGAATAAAACTGAAATAGGTTGTATCGATGGTCGACGGGATCAGGTTGAAAATCCCCTCGCCCCAGGTGAGGTAGCCGATCGCCATGGCGATGCCACCCAGTGCCAGGCCTACCGGCGCGCCCAGTGCAAAGGAGGCCAGCACGCAGACAAGCAGCACGACTGTCAGAAGTTCAATGCCCATTATTCTTTACTCTCCTGCTGCTCAATCAGCTCGTTGCCCGTTACCAGACTGTAAAAATTACTGATCCATTGCGCGGACAGCTGCAACAGCATCAGTGCCCCGGCACTGATCATCATCACCCAGAAATGATGCATGGGCGGCGCCCATTCACTCTGGCGACGGTAGTTGAACTTGATGGTCTGCTCCAATTGCTCCACACCGATCTTGATCAGCACCAGCATGAAGTACATGGCCAGCAGGTAGGTCACCAGATCAAACAGGCGACGCGTACGCTCTGACACTTTCAGGTAGAGAATATCGACATTGATATGAGCCTGCTTCTGCTGCGCATAGGCACCACCCAATGCCGCGATATAGGCAAACAGAAACAGTGAAAGATCGTATGCCCACACGGTTGGGCGGTTCAGCACATAACGTGCAAAGACTTCAGACGCCACCACCAGTGACAGCACAGGAACCAGCCAGGCAACCGATCGACCGAGAAAGCGGACGATGAACTCAACTGCCAGACAATAGCCGCGAAGCAATGTGGTCATTATTATTTACCCCGTAAACGGCAAACGGAGGGTTTCCCCTCCGTTCATGACAGGCGTGCTTACATGCTTTCGGCTTTCAGCACTTCTACCAGCTTCTTGCTGTAAGGTCCTTCCTTGGCATAGTCTTCCCACAGGTTGGCACCCGCCGCCTTCCAGGCTGCCTTGTCGGCATCGCTCGGCTCAGGGCTCCACTGCATGCCCTTGGCCTGCATATCCGCAACCGCTTTCGCTTCCCACTCACGGGACTTGGTCAGCTGTTCCTTGGCATGTACGGCAGTTGCCGCGCTGACAACCGCTTTCAGGTCGTCCGGCAGCTGGTTCCAGGCTTTCTGGTTCACGATGACCGGCAATACCTGAGCACCTGCCAGCGGCAGTCGGTACATGTATTTGGCAACCTCAACATGGTTACCGTCACGGTGGTCAATCAGGTTGGAACCGATAGAGCCATCAATAACGCCGGTAGACAGCGAGGTGTAGATTTCACCCCAGGTCAGGTTAACCGGCGACGCGCCCAGGTTACGCAGGAATTTGCCGTAGGCGCCCGGCGCTCGGATTTTCAGGCCTTCAAAGTCTTCCACCGAGTTGATCGGTTCCTTCGTCAGGATATAGACCGGGGGCTGAATGTAGGGGTCCAGCCAGACCAGACCATGCTCGGCGTACGCATCCTTGAGAATGTCACCCCAGCCCTTCTCGTAGAACAGGTCCATCAGCTCGGCCGGCTTGTCAGTACCGCCCGGCAGACCGACTTCAACAATGCCGGCAGGCATCTCACCGGCGTGCATCGGCTGGAAAGGTGCGCCCATGGTAATCAGGCCGGACTTGACGGCGCCGAAGATGCCATTGGTGCTGACCCCTTCGCCGGCGTACATCATCTGTACGGAGATGCGCCCATTGGACATGGTTTCAATGTTGTCAGCAAGGTCCTGATAAACCTCGCCAAAGGCGGTTCCACGGCTGTACAGGTTGGCAAAGCGCCAGTTGAATTCAGCCGCCGCAGCGCTCATGCTGGCCCCTGCTGAAAGCGCCAGCGTCAGTGCACCAGCAGTCAGTCGTCGCGACATGTTGCCCAGTATTTTTTTCATGTTCACTTACCCGCTTGTTTTTAGATTTAGTCACACATGCTTTATGGGTGCATGCTGGTTAAGTCATTCCTGTTACATGGATATCCACAGGACACATTTCGACTATCGCAAACCGAGGAGTGGCGTTAAACGGCTGCTCGCATACGTTTACTTTGATAGTGTTCAAACAAAAGCAGCCCTGTGAATAGCTTGGCGAGTGCGCACCGATGAGTGGCCTGCTGCACTCAATGCGTGCAGCGTTTCAATCGGATAGCCAAATTGACGCCTTTTTGGACCGTTTATCCACCCAACCCCCTGCTGGCCATTGCCCATTCAGAACCCAATCCCCTCTACTGCACCCTGCCCAAGCACAATTAAGGTGCATCACTGTACTGGCGCCACATCTATCCACAGTTTTGCTCACAGCAGGCCTCCAGTTTGAGTGGCCGCCCCTTGGTGAAATTTTTCACGCCCCGTTCGCCTGCCTGCACGAAAAAGGCGACCTCTCGGGTCGCCTTCACGCATGCATTGCAGGTCCTGCATCCGCAGGTAGGGACTAAATGCCGCCCATGCAGAGGTACTTGATCTCCAGGTAGTCATCGATCCCGTGGCGTGAACCCTCTCGACCAATGCCGGACTCCTTCACGCCACCGAACGGCGAAACCTCATTGGAGATGATGCCTTCGTTGATGCCGACCATACCGTATTCCAGCCCTTCTGCCACGCGCCAGCAACGACCTATGTCACGTGAATAGAAATAAGCGGCCAGACCAAAGGGCGTATCATTGGCCCGCTCGATCACTTCGTCTTCCGTATCGAATACGAACAGCGTGGAAATGGGACCGAACAGCTCCTGCTGAGCAATCGCCATCTGCTCATTGACGTTCCCCAGCAGGGTCGGCTGGAAGAACAGCTCACCGGCCGGATGACGTTCGCCGCCATGCAGCAGTTCAGCCCCTTCTTCCAGTGCCTGCCCGACCACGGCTTCTACCCGCTCAACCGCCTTCAGGTTGATCAGTGGCCCCACATCGGTTGTATCCGCAGCCCCCTCACCCACACGGAGTTCAGCCACAGCAGCCCTGAAACGCTCAACGAAGGCTTCCTGAACACTGCGCTGCACATAGATGCGGTTGGTGCAGACACAGGTCTGCCCTGCGTTGCGGTACTTGGAGATGAGCACTCCCTTGATGGCCGCATCCAGATCCGCATCATCAAAGATGATGAAGGGCGCATTGCCTCCCAGTTCCATGGAGACCTTTTTCACCGTGTCCGCTGCCTGGTGCAGGATGTGCTTGCCAACCGGAGTTGAACCGGTGAACGACACCTTGTTGACCAGCGGGTGTGAGGTGAGGGTATCCCCCACAGCAACAGGATCAGCCGTGGTGACAATATTGATGACACCGGCCGGGAACCCGGCCTGCTCGGCCAGTTCCGCCAGCGCCAAGGCACACAAAGGCGTGTCTTCTGCCGGCTTGAGTACAACGGTACATCCGGCAGCCAGTGCCGGCGCAATCTTGCGTGTAATCATGGCGACCGGGAAGTTCCAGGGGGTAATCGCCGCCACCACGCCCACCGGCTGCAGGATCGTCACCAGACGGCTGCTCGGAGACGGTGAGGGGATATGGTCGCCGTAGGTACGCTTGGCTTCTTCACCAAACCATTCGGCAAAGGAAGCGCCATAACCGACTTCCCCACGCGCCTCGGCCAGCGGCTTGCCCTGTTCTGCCGTCAGCAGCTGCGCCAGCTCTTCCTGGTTCGCCATAATCAGCTCATACCAGCGTTTCAGCAGCGTACAGCGCTCTTTGGCCGTTGTTTTCTTCCAGTGGGAAAAGGCGCGATGGGCCGCTTCGACTGCCGCATTGGCCTCAGCGGCATTCAGGTCCGGCACCTCGCCCACCTGCTCGCCCGTTGCCGGGTTAAGCACAGCCAGGGTGCTGCCGGACGCGGCATTGACCCATTTGCCATCGATATACGCCTGGTTTTTCAATAATTCACGGCTCTGCATGGATGCCCCTCTGAATCAGAGACCGGCGCCTGCGCAGCGAGGTGCATGGCCGGTCGGTTATGCGGTTTGCTCGATACTAACACCCTGCTCACAGCGGGCCGTCGACCGCTTTAAACGTTCAGTTTTAAGACGGCCAAACAACCCGCGGGAAGCCTTACTTCAGGCCAAACTGCTGTTGGGCTTCGGCAATGATGTGGCGTCCGATCGGCAGCGCCGAAGTCGCCGCCGGAGAGGGAGCATTGCAGACGTTGATGGTGCGGCCGGTTTTGACAAACAGGAAGTCGTCCACCAGCTTGCCATCGCGGGATACAGCCTGGGCACGTACCCCGGCAGGATAGGACTTGAGGTCCTCACGGCTGATCGAAGGGCAGTACTTCTGAACCTCTTTCAAATACCCGCCCTTGAACAACGAGTTCTTGAGCTCGACCAGCCCGGGCTTCAGGTTGGCTCGGAGCACCTTGCGAATCCCGGCATAGCCCAGCGTTTCCAGGCTGTCACTCAGGGAGAAATCGGTCTTGCGATAGCCTTCTCGCTTCCAGGCCAGTACCGCATTGGGACCCACGGTGACGGTCCCGTCGATCATCCGTGTCAGGTGAACCCCCAGAAACGGCATGCCCGGATCAGGAATCGGGTAGATCAGGTGCTTGACGATCCGGTTGTGCTCGGGCGGCAACAGGTAGTATTCCCCCCGGAACGGGCAGATGCGAAAATCCGGCTCATGCCCCAGCATGCGAACCACGCGGTCCGCCATCAGGCCCGAGCAGGTAATCAGGTAGCGCCCCGAAAGGCTGCCCTGAGGTGTAGTGACCTCAACGTCAGTCGCTTTCTCTTTCAGGCCGATGACTTCTGTCTCATAGCGCACCTCACCACCCATGGCGCGGATACGGCCTGCCATCGCCTCAGTCACTTCGGCATAGTTCACGATACCGCTTGAGGGCACCAGAATACCGCCCAGGCCCGTGATATTGGGCTCACGCTCCCTGAGCTCCTCTGCCGACAGCCAGTAACGCTCCAGCCCGTTGGCTTCCGTTCGCTCCCAGAGGGCTTTCATGCGCTCCATTTCGAGCGTATTGGTCGCCACCAGCAATTTGCCACAGGCGTCATAGCGAATACCGTTTTCGTCACAAAAACGCTTGGTATCAATGTTGCCCTGCAGGCAGAAGCGGGCCTTGAGGCTGCCCGGCGTGTAATACACGCCAGCATGAATAACACCCGAGTTATGGCCGGTCTGATGCCGTGCCGGGCCACTTTCCTTCTCAATCAGCAGCAGCTTCTTGTCAGGATAACGCTCAAGTAACTGCATGGCGGTGGACATGCCGATGATCCCGCCGCCCACAATAATGAAATCGTACATTGTGTCTCCAGCTAGAACGGAAAAAGACCACCCGCACTACGGATGGTCTTTAAGGGTTTGCCTGAGCGAAAGCCCGTTACTGTTTGGGGTTGCGCAGTGTTTTGGCGTGCGTGAAGTAACCGCGCTGACGCATCAACTCACGACGCAGGCCCTGATGCGCGGTGAACTTGTCACGCCCGTGCAGCCAGAAATGGTTATTGATCAGCAGGAAGCTGCCGACCGGCACCCGCACCGACAGGATGGACGGGCTGCTTTCCAGTGACTCAGAAAGGTCTGTCAGCCAGTTGCCCTCTTCATAGTTGGCAGGCTGCACAAACTGGTCGATGTAGGACATGATCGGACGGCCACTGCGGTCGGCATCAAATACCGGATGGAACACATCCTTGCCCGTATTCTTGCTGGGAGGAGCGGCCCAGCGCATCTCCTTGTGTGCCATGGGATGAGAGTAGAAACGGTCCAGATCGGCCCAGTCATCCAGATGCAGCAGCAGCGAGTTGCCACCTTCCATGTTCTGCTCGTCGATTTTCAGCATCAGCACGTAGTCCGTGTCCTGATCCACGTAGGTGCCATCGTTGTGCAGCTCCATGACACGGTGCGCCTGACGCAGATAGCTGTCCGAGTTGTCCTCATTCTTGACCACAAAGCGGGCGTAGTACTGGCCACTCATGGCATCAAAGTTTGAGCGTCCGAACAGGTGGGCCACAGCGGTCGTGAACTTGACCATCTCTTCAGCCTGCTCAACCTGGTTAAGGCCTTCCGGGGTAATCAGCAGCGCACCGGTATCACGATTGGTGAGTGCTTCAACCAGCAGCGGCTGCAGCGCCTTGCCGCACAGCTCATTCAGGATGGCAGCCACGCGAAAACGCAGCATGGACTTGTATTCAAGTGCCTGAACGGGCCATTCAGCCACCTGCTCAAGAAAAGCCTGAACCACGTCAGCTTCAATTTTCAGTTCCAGAAGACGCTCACTCAGAGCGGAGGCCTGCAGGGTGAAGCCCTGTCCAGACGGCATGTTTTTCGTAATCGGTTGAACGGTGGCGTGCATGAGAACCTCGGTCTTGTGTGCTGTTTATCGTTATAGAGCGGACCTTCCACAAACCCCGGGAGGGCTTCAGTAGCGATCCTTGTACTGAAGACAATACACAATAAAAAATATATTTTCAAAAAATATCTACATTTTTAAATTATGTATATATTCCTTCCTTTTGCTGTATATCCATCCCTGCCGATATAATCAGTTCCCTACTTCTCATGGCCCTGAGCATTATGACGACCAAGATCAACCAGGCTGACATCGCTTACCAGCAGCTGAAAACGGATATCACCTCCGGCGTCTTCCAGCCGGGCGACAAGCTGTTAATGAGTCATCTTAGAGAGCGGTACGAGATTGGTACGGGCCCCATGCGAGAAGCCCTGTCACGTCTGGTTGCCGAGCACCTGGTGACGGCCGCCAGTCAGAGAGGGTTTCGCGTTGCCCCCATGTCGATTGAGGAGCTGCAGGATATCTACTTCGCACGCGCCAGCCTCGAGGCAATGATTACGGCACTGGCTGTTGAGCGGGGGGATGACAGCTGGGAAGCGTCGGTTATTGCCACGGCCCACACGCTGGCACGCGTGGATACGGTCGAAAGTGCAGACCAGATGCTGACGCTCTGGGACAGTCGTCACAAGGCCTTTCACAACGCTATCGCCAGCGGATGCGGCTCCAACAAGCTGATGGAACTGCGCACGACCATGCTCGATCAGGCCGAGCGCTACCGCCAGCTATGGCTGCGCCAAACCGTTTTCTCGGCCGATGCTCTGGAAACCAAGCGCGAAGAACACCGATGCCTGATCGATGCCCTGATGTCACGTGACAGTGACCAGGCCCGGCGCATGATGTTTGAGCACATGATGAACCCGGTGCCGATTATCGAGAAGATTCTGCACGAACGCGGCCTTGCGGATTAAGCCCACCAAAAAAACCGGGCATCCTTACAGATGCCCGGAAAGGGGTCGACCTTTCGGTCATTTCCTAAGCAAAAGCCCATGCAGAGGAAACCAGGGTCAGGCAATCAGCCTCGGAACATCTCTTTCGAGATTTGGGTGAAGATGTCCACGATCTGATCGATGTGTGATTTTTCGATGATCAGCGGCGGAGACAGCGCAATGATGTCGCCCACGGCACGAATCGACATACCCAGCTCGTAACAGCGCTTCATGATCGTCGGACCAACCAGCGAACCATCCGCCGCGGCAAACTGAACCGCGCCGATCAGGCCGAAATTGCGCACATCGACGATGCCCGGCAGCCCCTTCAGGGAGTGCAGCGCTTCTTCCCAGTACTGGCCGATCTCGCCAGCACCACGTTCCAGCAGGCCTTCGGACTCATAGATGTCCAGTGCCGCAAGCCCCGCGGCACAGGCAACCGGGTGAGCCGAGTAGGTATAGCCGTGGAAGAATTCCACCTGGCCTTCGGGTGCCGCGTTGAGGACAGTGTCGTAGATTTCGTTGCGCACAAATACGGCCCCAAGTGGCAGCACACCGTTGGTGATGCCTTTCGCCGACGTGATCATGTCCGGCTGAACATCAAACCGGTTGGCACCGAAGCTGTCACCCAGACGGCCCCAGCCACAGATCACTTCATCAAAGATCAGCAGCACATCATGTCGAGTACAGATCTCGCGCAGCTTCTTGAGGTACCCGACCGGCGGCAATACCACACCGCCCGCGCCGCTCACCGGCTCGACGATGACGGCTGCAATGCTGTCCGAGCCATGGAACTGCAGCAGGTTTTCCAGTGCTTCCGCACGTTCAATGCCAAACTCCGGCAGTCCTTTGGAGAAGGCGTTGCGCTCCACGTCCAGCGTATGCGGCAGGTGATCAACCGGCAGCAAGGGACCAAACCCCTTGCGGTTGGGCGTCAGGCCACCCACTGAGATACCGCCGAAGTTGACACCGTGGTAGCCCTTTTCGCGGCCGATAAAGCGGTATTTGCCGCCCTTGCCACGTGCGTTCTGGTACGCCAGCGCAATCTTGAGCGCACTTTCCACGGCTTCAGAGCCGGAGCAGCTGAAGAAAACGCGGTCCAGCCCCTGCGGCGAGTGCTTGACGAGACGCTCCGCAAACTCGAAGCCGATATCGTGCCCAAGGTTAAAGGGCGACGTGTAATCCAGTGTCTGGATCTGTGCCGCGACGGCATCCGCGATCTGCTTGCGGCCATGGCCGGCGTTGACACACCAAAGGCCCGCAGTGGCATCCAGAATCTGACGCCCTTCATCATTGAATAGCCACATGCCTTCGGCGCGCTCAATGATTCGCGGAGATTCCTTGAAGGCTCTGTTTGCCGTGAACGGCATCCAGAAATGATCCATGCTCTGATAATTTTTCATTGTGCAGACCTACCAAACCACTCGTAAAGAAGTGAAGCCAGTGTAGGGCCGGGCTGGTTGGGTAAAAAGCATCACGGGTAAAAGCATGGTTTTACGCCGATCAAACTTAGCCAGCCTGTTCCCGTTCAGGGAAATTGATTAAGATGAATCTCGATCATGCAATTCACTCAGGGCATGCACGACCGGCAGCGACAGCCTGCTCTCATGCCCCATCGCGCCTGGACACACTATGGGACAACGCAAATTCTGGCTGGGCCAGGTGGGTGACTACGAGATTAAGCAGCTCAAGGTGTTCACCACGGTTGTTGATTGCGGCGGCTTTTCCGCGGCAGAGACCGAGCTCAATATCACGCGCTCCACCATCAGCATTCATATCGCCAACCTGGAATCCCGCCTGAACCTGACGCTCTGCCAGCGCGGACGGGCCGGCTTTTCCCTGACGGATGAAGGGCGCATCATTTATGACTCGGCCAGGCAGCTGTTCGATGCGCTGGAAGAGTTCAGATCAACCGTGAACAACCTGAACTCCACCCTTTCAGGCGACCTGAGGCTGCTGTTCTCTGATACGGTCAGCGGTGATCCCAGGCTGCAGCTGCCGGAGCTGATTCATCAGCTGCATGAGCAGGCACCGGATGTGTACATCACCGTTGATGTGGCATCCATGAGCACGATTGAGCAGAAGGTGATCAACGAGGAAGCGGAAATCGGCTTCGTGCCCTTGCACCGGGAAATTGAAGGGCTGGAGTACATCCACCTGTTCACGGATGTATGCCGCCTCTACTGCCACCGCACACATCCGCTGTACAAGGTGCCTGAGCGCCAGCTAACCGATGAGGTGATCGACTCCCAGGCCCTGATCCAGGCCGGACTCAAGCCACACAAGGGCGCCATCCACCTGATTGAGCCCATGGACCCACGGGCCACGGCCTATTATTACGAAACCCGGCTGGCGATGATCCGCTCAGGCATGTATGTCGGTTTCCTGCCCGAATATTACGTTGAGCAGAACACCCCAACGGGCGAACTGCGCGCCCTGCAACCTGAAAAGCGCCATTACCATCTGGATTCCGGCGCTATCGTGCGCAAATCGGCCCGCCCCAACAAGGCACGCGACCTCTTTCTTGAACTGCTGCGGCAAAAACTGGGTTGAGCCGCCCCACCCACTTAATGTCAAAGTACCAGGGGGGTCAGTGATCCCCTTCATCAGACCCGTGACGTTGAACAATTAGATAAGCAACGCTCATGGCCACTACAATGAGCGCAATCCCCCACAGGTACTCTGATGGCGTCGTGTCCAGGTCCAGAATGATGACCTTCCGTGATATCGCCATCAGAGCCGTAGCAATCACAATCTTGACGTGAATGATATTGTCACGCAGGTAGATGGTGATGTTGATGAATATCTCAATGGCGATCAGAACCGCCATAAAGGCACCAAACGTCGCCAGCATATCCGAGATGGTGAGAATATAGTGAGGGGGTGTAATCAGTCTCTCATACAGCGTCCACCCTACATCCACGACACCCATCATGATGACGAACACCATGAGGATCGCCAGCAGGCGCACTGACCATTTTATCAAGCGCCCCAGTACAGACAGCAACTTCTCATCATGTGGTGTTTTTTCCATTACGCCCCCGCAAAAGGTTGCCCCCTTTACTTCTCAATACTACACCTGATGAGTAATTGCACGGGAATCCGGTAAACCACAGCTGTTATCCGCTGCGTATCAGCCCGTGAACGACAAGGAGCGCTCATGACGACTGGTATTCTCTGGTTCACCCGCGATTTGCGACTGGACGACAACCCGACCTTGATACAGGCAGCCGAAACCTGCGATCAACTGCTGTGTGTGTACCTTCACGACCCGGCTCTGGTTAAGCGACAGCAGTTCAACTCGATTCGCCTGGGCTCAAAGCGTCAGCGCTTTCTGGCGGCCGGGCTGAAAGATCTGTCGGAACAGCTGAGCAGCCTCGGACAGAACCTTGTAGAGCTGAACGGAGATCCCGTCGAGCTGCTGTCATCCCTGATCAGCCAGCTGGGTGTTCGCTGCCTGTTCTGCGCACGGCCCAACGGCTGCTATGAAACCCGGCAACTGGACGCCATACAGCAGCGTTTCCCCCATTTGCAGCTTTCCACTCCCGACAGCTACACCCTGTTTGACCGGCGGGATATCACGCCCGTGCTTGAGGCGTTTCCACCAGGCTTTTCGCGCTTTCGCCGTCAAGTGGAAAACCAGGCCTATCCTGCGCCACTGGGCAGGCCCAACCAGCTGCCGCCGCCCCCCGGCGTTGAAATACCTCAAGTTGAAATACCCCAGGCCGCCCCCTCTGCTGCCGTATCATCAGTGTTCACTTGCAGCGACTGGTTCAGCGGTGGTGAGCTGGCGGCACAGGCGCATCTGGAGCGCTATTTCACCTCAGCCTTGCCTCTGTCCTATAAAGAGGTGCGCAATGCACTGGACGGACTGGACAACGGCACCCGTTTCTCACCCTGGCTGGCGCAGGGCAGCCTGTCACCGCGACGGGTCATGCATGCACTTGGTCAGTACGAGCACACGCATGGCAGCAACGAGTCCACCTACTGGATTTTCTTTGAGCTGCTCTGGCGCGAATACTTCCAGTGGTATGCCGAGCACCACGGCCACCGCCTCTTTCACCCACAGGGTATCGGCAGCAAGCCTCCGCTGACCAGTTTCTATCCCCAGCGCTTCAAGTCCTGGTGTGAGGGCACCACTCCCTGGCCTCTGGTCAACGCCTGCATGCGACAGCTGAAAGCCACCGGCTGGATGTCCAATCGAGGACGGCAGATAGTCGCCAGTTGCCTGGTGAACGAGCTGGAGCTGGACTGGCGCTACGGCGCGGCCTGGTTCGAGCAGGAGTTGATCGATTACGACATGGCCAGCAACTGGGGTAACTGGCAATACCTGGCGGGAGTCGGGGCTGATCCGCGTGGCAAGCGCCACTTTGATATCAGCAAACAGGCACGGCAGTTTGATCCTGAAGGCCTGTTCATACAGCGCTGGGAAGGAAATCAGCCGGCGACACCACTGCACACGGTGGATGCCGCCGACTGGCCGGTGATGCCGCAGGACTCGAGCCTGCATTAATGACACCACCCGGCAGGATAATGCGAACAGAAAGACGAGGCACCGAGCGGTCCGGTGCCTCGCAACTGATCAATAGTTGTACTTGTTTGCGGTATACAGCGCCTGCGCTTTTTCCCATACCGCACCGACACGCCCATCGCCAACCGGCTGTCCATCCAGCTCGATAACCGGCGCAATTTCCTTGCTGGAGCTGGTCAGCCAGATCTCATCCGCATTGCGAACTTCATCCATGGTGACGACACGCTCCTCAACCGGAATGCTGCCATCCTTGCGCAGGATATCAAGCAGCATCAGGCGGGTGATCCCCGGCAGAATCTGGTGATCCAGCGGCGGCGTAATCACCACGCCATCCTTGACGATGTAGGCGTTGCAGGCACTGCCTTCGGTCATCTCGTTGTTGGCGTTATACAGGATGATTTCCTGATTGCCGGAGGCGTGACCCTGCTGAAAGTGCATCACGTTGCCCAGCAGCGCTGTCGATTTGATGTTGCAGCGTTTCCAGCGCAGATCCTCGGTGCTGGAAACCTTGTAGGGCTTCACCTTGTCACGGTCAGCCACGGGGGCCGCCGGAATCTCGAACGCAAACGCAAAGATGGTCGGCTCAACATTTTCCGGGTAGGCATGGTGGCGACGGCTGTCCGCACCACGGCTCACGTGCAGATAGATCCCCAAGTTGCCGGCACCGTTCTTCTCGATCAGGGTGTCACAGACTTCGCGCCAGTCGGCATCGGTAAAGCGGCAGTTGATATCGATCAGCCCGAGGCCTTCGTTCATGCGCTCAATGTGCGGACCAAAGCCCACCAGCTTGCCGTCATAGGAAGGAATCACCTCATAGATGCCATCACCAAACAGGAAGCCACGGTCCATCGGGGAGATGCGGGCTTCTTCCATCGGCATGTATGCGCCGTCCAGATATACAATACTCATACTCTGTCTCCAACTAATAAAACAACGCCCTCAAAGTGGCCAGAGCCACTTCAGGCAAAACCGGTCAGCTGGCGTAGCGCCAGCAACATCGCCTGCCCGTCTGCCGCGGGCAGGCTGTCTTCTGTCAATTCATTCAGACGCGTCACGCCATCCACACTGCCCCGCTCGGACAGGTATTGCAGCACGGCGGTGTTATCGAAGCCTTCCAGCAGGTCTCGCCCGATCAGCCAGCCCAACAGCGCGATCAGCGCATGACCACCCCAGTTGGACACATCTGCCACCACAAGCTCATTGCAGCGCGTCACGGCCGCCTTGATGTCCAGGCTCTGCAGCGCCGGACGCACGTTGCCCATGCCGATCTCGTTGCCACCATCGCCGATGGCGATGGTCGGACAACCGGCCTGATGCATGATTTCGTCAAAGCTGGCGGTATGCTGGCCGATCGATTCACCGCGCATGTTGTAGTAATCGGCATCTTCTGCCTGCCCCGGTCGCTCGATGGAGATCACCAGCGAGGGCTGATGCTGGGCCAGAATGTCATTGGCCAGCTCTCGGCGCGCTTCCAGACTGCGTTCATTCAGCGGCAACCGCTGGATGCGGTAGTCGCCTTCCAGCGCACTGGCCAGCGGATCACCGCACACCAGCACGGGGTGAAGCCCGACCTGCTCCAGTGCCTGATAGAGTGAAATGGCCCCGACAGGCCCATCCGTTTCAAAGGTACCGGCGACCGGAAACCCGGTGCCGATCAGCACAGTGCCACGCGCCTGCTGCAACATCAGCGCCGCGCGCAGACAGTAACCCGGCAGCATGCTGGCCTGAACCTGTGCCATGCCGCGCAGGTTGCGTTTAACCAGCAGGTCTTCGATACGATGACTGAGCGCCATGGCATCCTGGACGCTGTGCTCCATCATGGGGTGAATCATGCAAAAACTCCGTACACCCTATGCGGGCAACAATTGAATACGTTCACGACGCAAGCGTGACAGCCAGAGCTGGTTGTGAGCCTCATCAATGCCGGTTTTCTCAAACCACACACGGGCACCCTGCGTTAACTGGGCCAGGCGTGCCAGATCGGGCGAGAAGACCGAACCCAGCTTGGGATAGCCACCAATCGTCTGACGGTCGTTGAGCAGAATGATCGGCTGGCCGTCGGCCGGTACCTGGATCGCCCCGAGGCAGATGCCTTCAGACAGGATGCCTTCGATATCAGCCTTCACGACCTGACCTTCCAGCCGGTAACCCATGCGGTCACTGCGCTCGGTGGTGGTATATTCACTGCTGTAGAACAGGGCCTGCTGTACGGCATCGAAATGATCCTGCTGATAGCCCGGTATGACGCGCAGGCGAACCTCACGCCCATATTCCGGACGCTCGGCTTCAGGCAGTACCCAAAGATCAGAGGTCGTACTGGCTTCACAGGGCAGGAAGTCCTCCGGCCCGAGCTTGCTGCCGTGCAGCCCTCCAATGCCTTCGCGCACCACCGTTGCGGTACTGCCAAACTGCTGGGGTATCTGGAAGCCGCCGGCAACGGCCAGATAGGCGCGACAGCCTTGAGTCGCATATCCCAGCTCAACCAGATCCCCCGGCTGTACGGCATGGCTGCGCCAGCATTCCTGCTCACGGCCGTTCAGCTTGAGCGGCATATTGGCACCGGTCACGGCGATGCGGGTGGCAACCTGCGCTTCGAGCACCAGCCCGCCAAAGCTGACCTCAAGGCAGGTACTGCCGGTGTCGTTGCCACAGAGGCGGTTGGCCCAGTAAAACGCATCCGGATCCAGTGGCCCGCCCGTGGTCAGGCCGAGGTGATGCTGGCCAAAGCGTCCGGCATCCTGTATCAACGTCATCAGGCCCGGCTGACGGACTTTGAAGCCTGTTCGGGTCATATCATTCATCGTCCAGACTCCCCCCCAGTGCGAAGAACTCATCGCGACTGATCGCCTCAAAGCGAACACGGTCACCGACCTGAACCGGGGACGGTGGCTCTGCGTCGGGGTCGAACATCCGCTTGGGGCAACGTCCGATCAGATTCCAGCCCCCCGGCGATACGGCGGGGTAGATCGCCGTCTGACGGTCTGCAATCCCCACGGCTCCGCGGGGCACACGCTTGCGCGGAGTCGCCAGTCGCGGGCAGGCGATGCGCTCATCCACATCACCCAGATAGGCAAAGCCGGGCGCAAACCCCATCGCATAGACGCGGTACTCGCCCTGCTGATGCAGCTCGACCACCTCTTCAGGTGTCAGCCCGACACGTTCGGCCAGCGAGGTCAGGTCATAGCCGGCATCTTCACCGTAATACACGGGCAAGGTAACCAGACGACCCGCCTCCTGCTCGGTGGCCTCTTCACTGCGCTTGAGCACCTTGCCGATCAGGTGGCGCACTTCAAGGTGATCGGTACGAAAGGGGTCGTACAGCACCAGCAGGGAGGCATAGGAGGGCACCAGATCAATCAGGCGATAGCCAAGCTCATCCCGCAACAGGCTCGCCGCCCGTGCCACAGCCGCTGCGACACCGGGCTGACCATGCTCGCCAAAATAGATAATCAGGGCGCTTTCGCCGGCGATTTCCACTCTCATAGACACCCCACCTCAGAAAACGGACAGTTTGCTGTTGGGCAGGTCGGTGACCAGCATATGGCCCGGGCTATGAGTAATACAGAACGGCGGACGCGACTGTTCAAGAACCACCTGAGGGGTCACGCCACAGGCCCAGAATACGGGGACTTCACCATCGCGGATGCTGACGGCATCACCGAAGTCCGGCGCATCGATATTCTGGATTCCGATCGCTGCCGGGTCTCCAAAGTGGACCGGAGCGCCATGCACGGACGGGAAGCGGCTGCAGATCTGAATCGCGCGGATGGCATCGGCCGGTTTCATCGGGCGCATGGAAACCACCATGTCACCGCTGAATCGACCCGCCGGCTTACAGGCGATATTGGTCCGGTACATGGGAACATTCACCCCTTCGGTGATGTTGCGAATCTCCAGACCATCGGCCAGCAGTGCTTCTTCAAACGAAAACGAACACCCCAGTGCAAAGGTCACCAGATCATCCCGCCAGAGTGCCTGAATGTCTTCCACTTCATTGACGCATTCGCCATTCTCGAAGACACGATAGCGGGGTACATCCGTGCGAATGTCCAGGTCTGCGCCAAGGCTATCAATCTGGAAGTCGCCCGGATTGGACGCCACACCCACCAGCGGACAGGGCTTGGGATTCAGCTGACAGAACAGCAGAAAGTCGGCCGCCCAGTCGCTGGGGAGGATTGCCAGATTGGCCTGCACGAAACCGCGCGCCAGCCCGGAAGTGTTGCCCTTGTGCTGACCGCTGCGGATCGCACGGCGTATTGCCTGCGGGTTGTTCGCATCCATTTATACGTCTCCTGTCAGATCCGGCCGGAAGCGCTCGTTGCGCTCCCCAACCACGACTCCACCTCGCTTGTACACACGGGGCACCCGGTCGGAGATGGAGCACACAATTTCGTAACTGATCGTTTTCAGGTCGCGCGCAGCGTGTTCAACCCTCAGGTTGTCATTCAGCAGGTCCACCTGATCCCCGACCTGAACACTGTCATCTATCTGGATCATGCACTGATCCATACAGATACGACCTACAATAGGATAGCGCTTGCCGTGGATTTCGACCGAACGCCCCTGGTGATACCGCAACCAGCCATCGGCATACCCGATCGGAATGACACCGATACGCACGGGTTCATCGGCAACAAAGGTGCCGCCATAGCTGACGGCACTGCCCGCCTCCAGCGTTTTCACTTGCGTGATGCGGCTGTGCAGTGAAAATGCCTGTTCCAGCTCGAACGGCAGTTCAAAATCATGACTGGGCGGGAGCCCGTACATGGAAATCCCCAACCGGCCCGTGTTCGCACCGGATTGCACGCCGAAGCGTAGCAGGGCTGCACTGTTGGAGAGATGCACGTAACGGAAGGTGCTCAAATCCACCTCGGCCGTCAGGCGCTCCAGCTGTTGCATCTGGGCATCATAGCCTGCGCGCGTCTGCGCATCGGCAGTTGCAAAGTGTGTAAACAGCCCCACCCGGTTCAGCTGCGAGTGGCTGTCGATCAGCTCACAGGCCTGGCGCACACTCTCCGCATCGGTCATACCGATACGGTGCATGCCGGTATCCACCTTCAGGTGAAGATTCACCGGTTTGCCTTCGTAGCAAAGGGCTGCCTCAATCCACTGAAGGTCATGCGCCGTCACGTCGATATCCATCTCGGCGGCAACCGCCAGGTCGGACGGACGAATCGCGCCCATCACCAGAATCGGTACATCCTTGATGGCACGGCGCAGGTGCAGGGCCTCATCCAGGAATGCGACGCTGAGCATGTCAGCACCGGCTTCCAGAGCGGCTCTCGCCACCTCTACGTCCCCATGGCCATAGGCATTGGCCTTCACCACGGCATAGAGGTGCTCAAAGCCGGAATGCTGTTTGATTCTGCTGACATTGTGTTGAATTCGGTCGAGATCAATCTCGGCCCAGGTGTCACGGTAGTACATCGCGCCGCACTCAGAATTTTTGTTTATATAGATTTTACCTTTAGGCTCGCCCTTATACAGTTTTATATTAACAAATATACATCCAGTTATAGATTTTTCTGTCACCAGAAAACTTAAAACAGAAAATTACTCTAAACATAGCCATTAGCCGCCTTAAAGCGACCTTCACTCCGTGGACACTCGTGGACGCGACAACCGTCGATACCGGCTTTGACCGGCTGCTTTAACAGCATATGCCAACGACCGCTGATGAGCGAAAGAGACGATCGCCCCCAAGCTTGTTTATAATCCCCCTCCCGTTCATCCCAAGCCCGGAGTTTGACCATGCCAGCCACCGCCGCCATCGCTCATCGCCTGACACGTCGCACCGGTGACCAGTCTTACAGCCTGCGCGACACGCCCTTCGACCGGGAAGGGCTGAACAACCGCCTGCTGGCCGAACTCAAGCCACTGTTTACCCGCCGCGCCAGCAAGCGCTATGGCTGTTTCGCCGACGAAGCCACCGTATTCAAGGGACTGCTGCTGAACTGGCGTGACGAGACCCTGGGATTTACTCAGTTCACCGCCAAGGTGATCGAACACCTGGCGATGCTGATGGAACAGGAAGATCTGGAGAGCGATGGCCACTGGCTGTTTATCGAGGAGGAGCTTGAAGCCGCGCACCGGCTCTGGATCGCCCAGCTCAAGCAGAAAGACGGACTGCTGCTCAACAGCGATAACGACCTGCAGGAAACCGGCTATATCGACTTCGCCAAGACCGGGCTGTGCGCCTGTATCGACCTGCACGAGCTGAACAACCCCGCGGGCAAGCGCTACCTGACCCTGAGCTTCGGCTTCGGTGACCGCCCGTTGCAACAGCCCTTGATGGGCTTCTTCGGCTTCACCGATACCGTTGATACTCAGGCCGATACCGAGCGCTTTATGGAAGTCGTTTCAGACTACGCCGAATCCATGCCGGAAGAGAACGCCAAACGCTACCAGAAGGAAGTCGCCGAGTTCTGCATGGAGCAATCAAAGGAAGGGGCCGCCGTGAATTACCGTGAGCTGGCCGGCTGCGTGGACTCGGCCGCAGACGTTTCACTGGATGACTTCATTGCCGAGCGTGCACCGGAGATGCAGGAAGAGTTTATTCCGGATCGCAGCAGCCTGAAAAAATATATCCGCTACACCGGCCGCACCAAGGAAGTCTCGATCAGCTTCAGCAACGAATCACTGGGCAAATCCATCACCTTCGACCCGGCCAGTGAAACCCTGACCCTGAACGACCTGCCCTCCGCTCTGATCAAGCAACTCAAGGGCGAATAGCTATTCGGCCATCAATGGCAGTCTGATCACGAACCGGGTGCCCTGTCCCGGTTCGCTGTCCACCGATATCTCGCCACCATGATCCTGGATGATGCCCCAGGTGATTGAAAGACCAAGGCCGGTCCCCTCCCCCACAGGCTTGGTGGTATAGAAAGGCGTAAAGATCTCTTTCAGCACGCCCTCATCCATGCCGCAACCGTTGTCCTCAAACATCAAAACGGCCTGACCATTATCAGCCCGTGAACTGAGCTTGAGTGCTGGCCGAGCGGTTTCCTCCATGGCATGCACGGCATTAACGATCAGATTGGTAAAAACCTGATTGATTTCGTTGAGGTTACACCGAACCGGCGGCAAGGGGTCGAGGTCCAGCTCGACGGTGACGCGGTTCTTCAACTCGTTATGCAGCAGGCGAAGCGTCGACTTGAGCGCATCCACCAGATCGGACGGCTCACGCTCCCCCTCCTGCAGGCGCGAGAAGCTGCGCAGGCTGTGCACAATATCCCTGACCCGGTCCAGCCCTTCCTGAGTGTCGGCAATCACGTCGGGAAAATCTTCCTGCATGAACGCCAGGTCCTGCGCCTGCTCCAGTCGCGCCCATTCCTCCTGCAGTGCAGCCGGCAACGCTCCCATCACCTCTGGCTGCTGGATGAAGCGCACCAGCTGGTCATAGGCTTCTATATAGTCCCTGGCCGCCGAAACATTACTGATCACATAGGCCAGCGGGTTGTTGATCTCATGCGCCACACCAGCGGTGAGCGTCCCCAGCGTTGCCAGCTTTTCATTCTGTACCAGCGCAGCCTGCTGCTGCTGCAACTGCTCGTAGCTTTCTTCAAGCCGCCGATTCTGCTGGTACAGTTCGCGCGACTTGTCTTCCAGCAACTGTTCGGCTTTCAGGCGTGCAGCACGTTCACGCTCATAGGCAGCCTTGTATGGGTTATCGGCCGGTGTATTCATGCAACCACATTCACCTCAAGCACACATTGGTCAGCTCCATCATGCATGCACTGGCGATGCCGAATCTCGACGGTATCACCGTAGCGCCTGGCAGCCCCAAAGGTCAGCCCTTCGGCCAACATGCAGAGCTTACGCTCCGAGAAGTAATACATCAGCAGCTGGTGCTCGGCGGTTCTTTCACACCGAATACGCGGCAACCCCGGGTTCTGGTACAGCTTGTTGACTTCGACATGGATCACACTGTCGATGCTGTCCAAGAAGCTGAACAGGTCCGGGCAGCGCTCAATGAAAACGGG
Source organism: Marinobacterium alkalitolerans (assembly GCF_017776525.1). Taxonomy (GTDB): domain Bacteria; phylum Pseudomonadota; class Gammaproteobacteria; order Pseudomonadales; family Balneatricaceae; genus Marinobacterium; species Marinobacterium alkalitolerans. Next base: position 15,315 of record NZ_JACVEW010000002.1, on the reverse strand, counting down.
ATAGCGCTCCGCAAGAGCGCCGAACATGTACTCGCCAAACGCTTTCACCACTGATTGAGCCGGTATTTCCAGGTAGTCGGAAACCGTTCCTACCAGCGCAAAAAGCTCTTCATCCGGGTAAGAAATGGCGGAGGTATAAACACCGGAGGCAGCCTGTGTACGTGACAGGATCTCATTCCAGGCCTCCATGCCCTTTTCCTCGAGGACCATCTCTTCAAGGATATTAAATACAACTCCCTTCATAACACTGACCTCTTGCAGGCAGCTTGATAAAGTACGGCTGCCGGGTGCCTTGATTACTCCACACGCTAGTTCAAAGGCGTGAAATTGTGAAGCTTATACCGATTCCGTTTCTGATAAGCGACAAGATACCATGGCCGATATCAACAGGCCTCGACAGACATCAACATTCATAGCCAGGATTTGAGCCCTTGCGCCTTGACCGTTTCATCTGCAAACACACCGCCTTCAGTCACAAGACATCACGCACACTGGTCGCGACTGGACAGGTGCAGGTCAACAGCCTGTGCACGACTGACCCACGCCAGCAGATCAATCAATTTGATCAGGTGTTGCTCAACGGCCAGTTATTGCAGGGGAGCACTCCGCTCTATTGGATGCTGAACAAGCCACCCGGTTACCTGAGCGCTACAGAGGATCCAGTTCACCCTACCGTGCTTGAGCTGATGCCTGCGGAGCTGCGCACGCAACTTCACCTGGCTGGACGCCTTGATCGCGCCACCACCGGGCTGATGCTGCTGACCAACGATGGGCGCTGGTCACGCCGGGTCACGGCCCCCGAAACCCGCATTCCCAAAACCTACCGGGTCCGAACCGCCACTCCCATAGCAACGGAGGCTGAATCGCGGTTCAAAGAAGGTATTTGGCTGCAGCGCGAAGGGGTGTATACCTCGCCAGCCAGTATTGAGCGCCTCAGCGACACCGAGTGCCGGCTGACCATTTATGAAGGCCGCCACCATCAGGTCAAGCGCATGTTCGCCGCCGTTGGCAATGAGGTCACCGCCCTGCACCGTGAGCGTATCGGCAGGGTGACGCTGGATAGCGCGCTTGAGCCGGGCGACAGCCGGCCACTGACACAGGATGAAGTTCAGGCTTTCATGCCCTGACTGGACGCAGGCAAGACCCTTGATTAGGCTCAAGGGGTGTTGCTGCCCGGAGCCCGCCCATGCATGAAGCTGTTCTCAAACAGATGCCCCACCCCGAGCCACCCGGCTCCCCCGGCACTAAGGCGCGCACGTCGCTCAAACTGCTCAGCTTCAATATTCAGGTGGGGATTCGGACCAACGCCTTTCACCACTATGTAACCCGCAGCTGGCAGCACCTGCTTCCCCATACCCGGCGCCAGCAAACACTGGAGCAGATTGGGCGCCTGCTGCGACATTATGATCTGGTTGCCCTGCAGGAGTGTGATGGCGGCAGTCTGCGCAGCGGGTTCATCAATCAGGTCGAATACCTGGCTGAAGCGGGCCAGTTTCCGTTCTGGTACCAGCAGCTGAACCGAAACCTGGGGCGCGTCGCTCAACACAGCAACGGTGTCCTCAGCCGAATCGAGCCGGCCGAAATTGAAGACCACCCGCTTCCCGGTCTCATTCCCGGCCGCGGTGCCATCCTGGCTCGACTGGGAAAGGGGCAGCACAGCCTGCTGATCATCGTGCTGCACCTGGCGCTCGGCGCACGGGCACAAGACCGCCAACTGCGTTATGTGCGTGAACTGATTGAGCACCACCGGCACGTCATTTTGATGGGGGATATGAACAACCCGCTTGAGCACCTCCTGTCCCGGCCAGCACTGAAAGGGCTGGACCTGATCTACGCGGAGGAAACACTGCATACCTACCCGAGCTGGAAACCCAGACACGCCCTGGATCATATCCTGATTACGCCTGACCTGGAGCTGCGCAAGGCCGAAGTGCTGGACTGGACGATTTCAGATCATCGCCCCATCGCCATGGAAGTCGGCCTGCCCGAATGCCTGCACTACTTATGAACGCAGGTGGCTGATCTGCCTGTCATGGAGTCGGGGTAACAGCAGCAGCGCCAGTACAGCTCCCAACAGCGCGAACCCCATATCGGACTGGGTGTCCCACACATAGCCCTGGGTGCCTAAAAACGACTCGGCCGCCGTATCCGACAGCAGCGCCACCCACCACTCGATCAATTCATAAAAGGCACTGAAGCCGAGGCAAAATGACGTAATCAGCAGGTTGCGCCAGGCAGCCCCATTGACCACCTGTAAACGCAGCAGAACCTCTCGCGCAGCAATGGCAGGTACGAAGCCCTGAAAGAAGTGCCCCAGCTTGTCGTAGTTATTGCGTTCGGCCCCAAAGAGCCCATCAAACAGCGGCACCTGAGCGTAGGTGTAATGCCCACCGATCATCAGAATGATGCAGTGTGCCAGTATAAGGCCGTATAAGAGAGGGGTCAGGGGAAAGCGCTGGCGTGTCGACAGCAGCAGCGCAGCCGCCATCAGCGCCGGGGCCACTTCAAGCCACCAGGTCAGGCGGTCATGGGGCTCAACGGCAGACCAGGCTAGCACGGCGAGGAAAATCAGACTCCAGAGATACTTGATGGCGGCAGACTCCTGTCAGGCTTGACGGAATCAGTACAGCGCAGCTCACAGGCTGGGTCAATACCGCGCTGGAGAACTGAACGGAGGGAAACAGGAGTGAGAGTCTGCCGTAAGCCGGGTTTTGTCGTGGGCAATCATTCATCTAGGGCCAGCGTCGCCACTGGCCTCAAGCGACCTACCCGGACCCGGCGCGGGCCACGCCTTAATGGGTCCCTATTTGGTCTTGCTCCGGGTGGGGTTTACCATCGCCGTGGAGTGTTGCCACCCACGCGGTGCGCTCTTACCGCACCATTTCAACCTTACCGGCATCCGAAGATGCTTAGGCGGTATACTTTCTGTTGCACTTTCCGTCGGCTCACGCCGCCCAGACGTTATCTGGCACCTTGCCCAGTGGAGCCCGGACTTTCCTCCCCTGCGCGAACGCAGCAGCGATTGCCTGGCAGACTCTCGGCGCGCAGTATATAGGTCTGCGCCCGTTACGCAAGCAAATCAGTCGATCAGCAACGGGTAAAGGCGGTTTTTCTTGTAACCGGTGATCTCGGCCGCCACACCTGCTGCCTTTTTCGGAGGCAGTTCCCTGGCCAGAATCCGCAGTATGCGCTCGGCTTCGGGGTCGATGCTCTCATCATCGAGCACTTTTTCGGCACCCTGTACCAGTACCACAAACTCGCCCCGTTGCTGGTTGGTATCTGCCTGAATCCACGTCACCAGATTGTCCAGGCTGTCACCGTGAAGCGTCTCGAACGTTTTGGTCAGCTCGCGCGCAACGACGGCATATCGCTCGGCACCAAATGCCGCCGTCATCGCCTTGAGGCTATCCACAATGCGGTGTGTCGATTCGTAAAACACCAGGGTTTCAGTATTTCCGGCCAGAGCCTCCAGTGCCTGCTGACGCGCACCGCTTTTGGCCGGCAGGAAACCGATGAACTGGAACCTGTCTGATGGCAGACCCGAGGCCGACAGTGCCGCCACGAAGGCACAACAACCGGGCACAGGCGAGACTTTAAAGCCGGCCTCGCGCACGGCACGTACAAGGTGATAGCCCGGGTCGGATATCAGCGGCGTTCCTGCATCGCTGACCAGCGCCACACTCTCGCCCGCACGCAGCAGGTTGATGACATGCTCTGCCCGCTGGCGCTCGTTATGATCATGCACTGAAATCATGGGCACTTTAATGTTAAAGTGAGACAGCAAACGTCCGCTATGACGGGTGTCTTCGGCAGCGACATGATCCACGCTTGCCAACACATCCCGCGCGCGGTCAGAGAGGTCTGCGAGGTTACCGATCGGCGTTGCGACGATATAGAGAACCGGTTCAGACATTAAGGATACCCATTGGTTGCTAGGACCCTGATTATATGACGATTTTGCACCGGCTGTCTTTTGGCCTCCTGCTGACAGCGGCACTGGTCAGCGGCTGCTCCACCCCGCAAAAGCCTCCTCAGGTCGTCGATACCACGACTGTCGTAACTCAAACACCTCAGCAGCTCCTGGCTGAAGCGGCCAGCCAGCCACCGGTGCCGGCCGCTCGCCTGAGACTCAGAGCCGCCCAGATGCTGCTGGAAGCAGACCAGCAGGAGCCGGCACTGAACGCACTGCGCGAGATCGAGCTGACCAGCCTGCCACCGGAGCTCCTGCTGGAGGTCGTGACCCTGCGGCTGCCGATTGAAAACGATGCCAACGCCCGCCTGATGCTTGAGCAATTGGACCGCGACAGCCTGAATCAGCTGCCGGCCGAGCTCCAGGCCCAGATGGCCCGCTTGCGTGCCGGCGCCCTGCTGCAGCAGAACAATCCACTTGCAGCCGCGCGCGAACTGATGCTGAGCAGCCAGTTGAGCCTGGACCCAGACGAGCAGCAGCAATACCACAACCAAATCTGGCAGACGTTACTGCAGGTCCCCGAGTCCCAACTGCGAAACGCACTTGCCAAGGGCAATGACTATTTCGAGCAGGGCTGGTTCGAGCTGGCCCTGATGCTGCGTCCGGTCACCGACCTGCCGGCCCGTGAAAAAGCCCTCAGTGAATGGCGCCTGCTGTGGGAGTCACACCCCGCCATAAAACTGCCGCCCGAAGGCCTGATGGGCATTCAAATGAGTGGCGAAATACTCTCAGCCAACCGAATCGGCGTCATCCTGCCCCTCACCGGGGATCTGGCGACACCTGCAGCAGCCATTCGTGAAGGTATGGATGCTGCGCTGGAGGTTGCCCGCCAACAGGGCCAGCCCACCCCGACCCTGGTCAATATCGACTCGTCTCGTCTGGTCGATGCATCGCAGATCCTGCCTCAGGTCGAACAGTTGAACCTTGACCTGCTGATCGGCCCACTGGATTCGACCCTGATCGAGCAACTGGCGCTGATGCCGGATCTGAACGTGCCCGTACTGGCGCTGAACCCGGCACCTGAAGGCCCCTCCACGCCCTGGCAGCTGGAACTCTCGTCCGAGCACGAGGCCCGCACCGTCGCCGAGCAGGCATTGAACGATGGGCATACCCGCTTTTTGGTCATTACCCCCAACGCCCCCTGGGGTGAGCGTGTCCGTGACACCCTGCGAGCCAGCATCGAGCAGGCCGGTGGCCAGATCGTCGGTACCCTGGCATATGACGCCCGCGCCAATTATGACCACCAGGTGGCCCAGTTGATGATGACGGATGCCAGCCAGACCCGCGAAGACGCGCTGCGCAAGGTGCTGCGTCACCGACTGGAGTTCCAGGAGCGCCGCCGACAGGATGCTGATGCCATCCTGATGACCGCCCTGCCGGACGCTGCCCGACTGATCAAGCCCATGCTGGATTACCATTTTGCAGCCGACCTTCCGGTCTATGCCACCTCACACCTGTACCCGGGCCATCCGGACGCAACGCGTGATGTGGATCTGAACGGTATTCGTTTCTGTGACCTGCCCTGGATCCTTCAGGCACCGTCGGATGCCCACCGCTGGCTCAGCAGCAGCGGCAAGAACACCCTGTCACGCTTCGGGCGCTTGTATGCGCTTGGCATCGACACCATTGAGGTCTACCCCTGGCTGGAACAGCTCGAAAAGACCCCTGGTGCCTACATTGAAGCTGAAACAGGACGCTTGAGCATGCAGCCCAACCGCCGCCTGAAGCGGCAGCTGGCCTGCACCGAGTTCAAGGACGGCATCCCTGCCAGCGTCAGTGAGTACAAGGAGGCCATGGAGCAGGCAGCAGCCGAGGCTTCTGATGCCGCCGAGACAGAAACACCGGAGACACCGCAAACCACCAACCCCCTTTAAAAACGGAGAATGCGATGGATCGCAATCAAATCGGCAAGGATGCCGAACAGCGTGCCGAGCTGTGGCTGCTCAAACAGGGCCTGCAGGCCATTGAGCGAAACGCACACTGCCGACTGGGCGAAATTGACCTGATCATGCAGGACGGCGAACAGCTTGTGTTCGTAGAGGTACGCACACGCAGCCACCGTGATCATGGCGGTGCAGCCGAGTCGGTCGACTGGCGAAAGCAGCAAAAGCTGATTCGTGCCGCCCGCTACCTGCTCAGCCGCAACCCACACTGGAGCCTGTCACCTTGTCGCTTTGATGTGATTGCGTATGAAGGAGACTCGGAGTCTACCCCTCCGATATGGTATAAAGACGCTTTTAGACCCTGAACACCGGAAAGGCTTTAAATGGAACTCGAAGACCGTATTGTCAGCCAGTTTCACAACACCATGGAGATCAATGCTCTCACCATTGAGCAACACACTCCCCTGATAGCTGAAGCCGGTGAACTCCTGCTGCAATGTCTGGTCAGTGAACAGAAGATTTTGTGTGTCGGCAACGGCGGATCAGCGGCACTGGCACAGCACTTCAGCTCACTGCTGCTGAACCGATTCCGTCACGAACGCCCGGGCCTTCCGGCCATGACGCTGAATGATGCGGCGGCCATCAGTGGTATAAGTGAAGAAACCGGCTTTGCCGATGTCTATGCCAAGCAGATTCGTGCGCTGGGACAACCGGGCGATATTCTGCTGCTGATCTCAACCCACGGTCGAGCCAACAGCCTGGTGCAGGCCATACAGGCGGCCCACGATCGTGACATGATGGTCATTGCACTCAGTGGAGGCGATGGTGGCAACATGGCGGCCCTGCTGTTGCCTGACGAAATCGAAATCTGTATTCCGGGCGGAGAAGATGCGCTGATACACGGCGCCCACCTGCTGGTGCTTCACTGCCTGTGTGACCTGATCGAATATCAACTGTTTGGAGGCTGACCCCCAATGCTGAAGCGCCCTCTGATTGCCGTGGTCCTGGCGTCGACTCTGCTCACGTCCGGCTGTTCAACGATTATCAGCAAAACCCGTGAAGCACCGATCCAGGAAGATCCCGGTTCGCGCACTCTGGGACACTATCTGGAAGACGAGTCCATTGAGACCAAGATCCTGGTCAACATCAGCAAGGGGTCACAGGCACTCGCCCAGTCTCATATCAATGTGATCAGCTATAACGGTCAGGTTCTGCTGGTTGGCCAGGTTCCCGACCAAGGTATCAAGGCAGAGGCCGAGCGGATTGCACGCCAGACGCGCCACGTGCGCAAGGTGCATAACGAGCTGGAGATCGCAGGCCCAACCTCAACCATCGTGCGCAGTAACGACGTGTACCTGACCAGCCGCATCAAGGTGCAGATGCTCGCAGACAAGCGTGTAGCCGGCAACCGGATCAAGGTGGTGACTGAAAACGGCGTGGTATACCTGATGGGCCTGGTACGCAGAGATGAAGCGGACACGGCGGTGGATATCACCCGTTCAGTCGCGGGTGTGCGCAAGATCGTCAAGGTATTTGAATACATCGACTGATCCTGCCGAGGCGGCTGCCCTGAACAGGCAGCCGCTGAAGGCTTACTTCACTACACGCAGGGTCGGCTTGGAGCTGCTCTTGCTGCCCTCTTCTGAAGCCGGTGCATCGGTTTCATCAGCCTCTGCCCCGCTGTCCGGGACAGGCGCCAGCTGAGGCTCGTTTTCCTCTGCCTGCTCGGCCTGTTCGATCAACACCTCGGCCCCCGGTTCCATGCCAAAGCCCATCCCCATGCCCGTTTCACGGGTAAAGAGCGCCAGTACGGCCACCATGGGTGCATAGACATTCATGGGCACACCGCCAAAGCGGGCACTGAAACTGATGCCGTCATCATCGATCAGCAGGCCCTGCACGGCACCCGGAGCAATATTGAGGGTAATCTGCCCATCCTGGACAAACTGCTCAGGAACCTGCACGCCCTGAACCCGCGCATCCACCGCAATGTGCGGTGTCATATCATTATCGAGCACCCACTCGTAAAGCGCGCGCAACAAGTAGGGTCGACTGGGTTTGACTGTACTCATCAAGGGTCTCCTGATTATGCCGCATCCTCCATCCCTGAAAGCGGCAGACGCACATCCGGTGCATAAAAAAGGGATGAAGTGACCTCCATCCCGTTTTTAAAGCCCGTGGCTGCCTTTACAGCAACCGAAAGCGATCAGTCACGCAGCTCGCGCTCGTAATCTGACAGACTGGCCTGGAACGCATCGCGCTCGAACAGGCGGTCCATGTAGTCATGCAGCGGCTGAGTCTGGGCTTCCGGCAGCTCGATACCCAGCTGCGGCAGGCGCCACAGGATCGGGGCCAGACAGCAGTCTACCAGCGTGAACTCATCACTCATGAAAAACGGCTTTTCGGCAAAGATCGGGGATACTGCTACCAAGCTGTCGGTCAGCTCTTTACGCGCTTCGTCCAGCTCTGCGTCAGTGCCCTCGTCCGCCAGAATGCGGTCTACCAGTACGCACCAGTCACGCTGAATACGGTGCATGTAGAGGCGGCTTTCCGCGCGTGCAACCGGGTACACCGGCAACAACGGCGGGTGCGGGAAGCGCTCGTCAAGATATTCCATCATGACGTTCGGCTCATACAGTACCAGATCGCGATCCAGCAATGTCGGCAGGCTGTTGTAAGGGTTCTGTGCCGCAACATCCTCCGGCAGCTCGCTTGCTTTACAATCCACAACATCAACTGCCACGCCTTTCTCACAGAGCACGATGCGTACACGGTGACTGTAATGGTCGTAACCATCAGAATAAAAGGTCATGGAAGAACGTTTGGCCACTACGCCCATCGAACTATCCCCATCAAAAGGTTGGTGCTGAAAACAAAAAATCTACGCGGCCTTTCGACCGCGTAGTTTTGGACCTCGGGTTACAACCAGAGATCAGTGTACGTCTTTCCAGTACTCTTTCTTCAGAGCAAAGGCGAATACAAACAGAATCGCCAGGAAGATCAGTACCTTGGTACCCAGACGCTCGGATTCGAGTCGAGAAGGCTCACCCATGTAGGTCATGAAGTTGACCAGGTCGTAAACCGTCTTGTCGAACTCTTCCGGAGACTGTGCACCTGACTCGGATACGGTCAGACATCCGCCCATGGTTTCACCGGTCAGCGGATCGATCTCTGCACTGCCACCATGTGCCAGCTCAGCCGGAGTACAGTGGTTAACCACTTTACCCTGCAGATCTTCCAGAACGTTCGGCATGCCCACATCCGGGAATACCGCGTTGTTCACACCCCAGGGGCGGCTCTCGTCGGTGTAGAAGCTGCGCAGGTAAGTGTAAACCCAGGCAGAACCACGCAGACGCGTTTCCAGTGTCAGGTCGGGCGGCGGCGCACCAAACCAGCCAGCGGCAACTTCTTTCGGCATCGCATTGGTCATGTGGCTGCCGATTTTGGTTTCCGGATCAAAAATCAGGTACTGCTCAACCAGTTCGTTGGGAATACCCAGATCCTGAGCCGCGCGCTCAAAGCGCTGGAAGCCCGCTTCGTGACAGCCCATGCAGCGGTTCACGAAGGTCTGCATGCCACGCTGCAGAGAGGCCTTGTTGGTCAGGTCTGCCTCAAAGGAGTCCAGCGGCACACCGGCACCACCGGCGGCACTGGCTGTCATCGGCGCCAGTGCCAACATCAATGTCATAAAAAACTTTTTCATTAGCCTGTCACCCTTTCCGGAACCGGTTTAGTGCGCTCCATGCGTGTATAGAACGGCATCAGCAGGAAGAATGCGAAGTACAGCGCGGTACAGATCTGAGACACCAGGGTACGGCCCTCAGTCGCCGGCAGTACACCGAGCACACCCAGAATCACGAAGCTGACGATAAAGATCAGCAGCCAGATTTTGCTCAGCCAGCCCTTGTAGCGGATGGACTTGACCGGGCTGCGATCCAGCCAGGGCAGTACGAACAGGATAGCAATCGCAGCACCCATCACCACAACACCCCAGAACTTGGCGTCCAGACCAAACATCGGGAAGGTGATCGCACGCAGCATGGCGTAGAAGGGTGTGAAGTACCAGACCGGCGCAATGTGGTCAGGCGTCTTCAGCGGGTTGGCCGGTTCGAAGTTGGGCTTCTCGAGGAAGTAACCGCCACCTTCCGGGAAGAAGAAGACTACGGTACAGAACACGAACAGGAAGACAACAACACCGACGATGTCTTTAACGGTGTAGTACGGGTGGAACGGGATGCCGTCCAGCGGTACGCCGTTTTCGTCTTTCTTCTCTTTGATTTCAACGCCGTCCGGGTTGTTGGAACCCACTTCGTGCAGGGCAATGATGTGCAGCACAACCAGCGCCAGAATCACGATCGGCAGTGCGATCACGTGCAGCGCGAAGAAGCGGTTCAGAGTGATGCCCGAGATCAGGAAGTCACCACGAATCCACTGTTGCAGGTCAGGGCCGATAACCGGGATGGCACCAAACAGGGAGATGATGACCTGAGCACCCCAGTAAGACATCTGGCCCCAGGGCAGCAGGTAGCCCATGAAGGCTTCAGCCATCAGCGCCAGGTAGATGGTCATACCGAAGATCCACACCAGCTCGCGCGGCTTGCGGTAAGAGCCGTACATGATGCCACGCAGCATGTGCAGGTAGACCACAACGAAGAAGGCAGAAGCACCGGTGGAGTGCAGATAACGCAATAACCAGCCGTATTCCACATCACGCATGATGTATTCAACGGACGCGAACGCTCCTTCTGCGCTCGGGTTGTAGCTCATGGTCAGCCAGATACCGGTCAGGATCTGGTTAACCAGCACCAGCAGTGCCAGGGAGCCAAAAAAGTACCAGAAGTTGAAGTTCTTCGGCGCGTAGTATTTGGACAGGTGATCTTCCCACATGGCGGTTGCCGGGAAGCGATCGTCAATCCAGCCCATCAGGCCCGGATTCCCTTTATTTCGTGTGCCAGCCATTATGCAGTCTCCGGATCAACACCGATAATCAGTGTATTGTCGTCTTCGTACGAATGAGGCGGGATGACCAGGTTGGTCGGCGCCGGTACAGACTTGAATACACGGCCTGAAAGGTCGAAGCGAGAACCGTGACAGGGGCAGAAGAAGCCACCCAGCCAGTTCGGCCCCAGGTCTTCCGGTGCCACTTCTGGACGATAGGTCGGGGAACAGCCCAGGTGGGTACAGATACCGACCATTACGGCAATTTCAGGACGGATCGCGCGAGCAGCGGTTTTCGGAATGTAATCCGGCTGCTGTGGCTTCTCGGAATTTGGATCAGCTACACGGTCGTTCAGCTTTTCCAGGTTGGCCAGTGCCTCTTCGCCGCGGCGGACGATCCACACAGGCTTGCCACGCCACTCTACGGTCATCTGCTGACCAGGCTCCAGCTTGCTGATATCCGCCTTTGCAGGTGCGCCAGCAGCTTTCGCCTTGGCACTCGGATTCCAGGAAGCCACGAACGGGACGGCCGCTCCCACAGCACCTACTGCACCTACTGCAGATGTGGCACCGATCAGGAGACGACGTCGACCCTTATTCACGCCGTCATTGCTCATTAACTTCATCTCCCCTCAATCGACCTGCCGCTTCTGCATGGACACAAAAGACAAACGGGCCGCTCAGTCATGAAAAAACACAAAACCGGTTTGTTCAAATGCGCCGAATGTTAAAGAAAATACCCTTTTTTTACAAGGTAAAATACGCCCTCCATTAGGCGAACACCCATTTTATTGACCTGACCCCAGAAACGAAAAAAGCCCGCAACCACGCGGGCTGCAGGCTTTTTTGCAACGCAGTAGGCGGACGTGCCGCCAGGCGATTAACGCTTGGAGAACTGCGGACGCTTACGGGCTTTGCGCAGACCGACTTTCTTACGCTCAACCATACGTGCATCACGGGTAACGTAACCCGCTTCACGCAGAGCACCGCGCAGAGTTTCGTCGTAGTCCATCAGTGCACGGGTGATACCGTGACGGATCGCACCCGCCTGGCCGAAGCCACCACCGCCTTTAACGGTGATGTGAGCATCGAACTTCTCGACTGTGTCGGTCAGTTCCAGCGGCTGCTTAACGATCATGCGTGCAGTTACACGACCGAAGTACTCTTCCAGAGTACGGTTGTTGATCATGATCTTGCCGGTACCCGGACGCAGGAATACACGTGCAGTAGAGGTTTTACGACGGCCGGTACCGTAATACTGAGTAGTAGACATGTTCACCTTCCCCTTAGATGTTCAGTTCTTTCGGCTGCTGAGCCTGATGCGGATGCTCGGCACCAGCGTACACTTTCAGCTTGGTGTACATGGCACGACCCAGCGGTCCTTTCGGCAGCATGCCTTTAACAGCCAGCTCGATGGTGCGCTCAGGGAAGGTTTCAACCATCTTGTTGAAGTTGGCTTCCTTCAGGCCACCCGGAAAACCGGAGTGACGGTAGTACATTTTGTCGTTGCGCTTCTTGCCGGTCACGTTCACTTTCTCGGCGTTGACAACAACGATGTAGTCACCGGTATCAACGTGCGGAGTGTATTCCGGCTTGTGCTTGCCGCGCAGACGACGTGCAATTTCAGTGGCCAGTCGACCCAGGGTTTTACCCTCGGCGTCAACAACATACCAGTCGCGTTTTACTTCGGCCGGTTTGGCAGTAAAAGTAGTCATGAATGGTTTCACCTTAAAATTTAAGCCTCGGACTCCGACAGGATCGGACAGTCCCGACTTACCTTATAGTTATTGGTTAGTATCCGGAGGGACACTAACGTACACTTTTTCGGCACCCTGCTATCAGGGAGCGCGCATTATACCGACAGAGGCCCTTCATTGAAAGCCCTCTGATCGATAATCAGGCCCGGTGTTCGCGTGCCAGATATTCATGCGACTGCATCTCCAGCAGTCGGCTTTGGGTACGCTCAATCTCGAAGTTCAACCGCCCCTCGGTATAGATGTCGGGAATGGCCACTTCAGCAGAAATGATCAGCTTCACGCCCGAGTCGTAGAACTCGTCCACCAGGTTGATGAATCGACGTGCGGCATCATCGTTTCGGCGTCCCAGCTGAGGCACATTACTCAGCAGCACCGCATGATAGATCTTGCCCAGCTCAATATAGTCGTTCTGAGAGCGCGCGCCCTCGCAGAGGGCACTGAAATCAAACCAGACCACGTCTTCACATACCCGGCGAGCCTGAATCATACGGCCGTTGATCTCCACCTTGGCATCCTGCTGCTCTTCTTCCAGATCAGGCACCAGGCTTTCAAAACTCTTAGCCAGACTCTTGTCCGCCGCTTCATCCAGCGGCCAGTGATAAAGCTCAGCCTGCTCCAGCGTTCTCAGACGGTAATCGACGCCACCGTCCACGTTCACAACCTCGGTGTAACGCTTGAGCATATCGATGGCGGGCAGGAAGCGCTGGCGCTGCAGCCCGTCCTTGTACAGGCCATCCGGCACGATATTGGATGTTGCCACCAGCGAGACGCCGTTGTTGAACAGCTCCTGCATCAGGCCACCCAGAATCATGGCATCTGTAATATCCGACACGAAAAACTCATCGAAGCAGATGATGCGCGCCTCATCGGCATACTTGCGTCCAATTTCGACCAGCGGGTTCTTGGTGCCGTCCAGTGCCTTCAGCTCAGCATGCACTCGCTGCATGAAGCGGTGAAAGTGCGTACGCATTTTGCGCTCAAAAGGCAGGCTGTCGTAAAAGGTGTCCATCAAATAGGTTTTGCCTCGCCCGACACCGCCCCAGAAATAGAGCCCCTTGATGGGTTCCTCTTTCTGCCGCTTGAGCTTGCCGCTCAGGCGCTGCATCAAGCCCGGCTTGGGTGCCCGCTCGGCGGCTACCAGATCATCGTACAACCGCTGCAGGTGCCCAACGGCCATCTCCTGGGTCGGATCATAGGAAAAGTCATCCCGTTCCAGGTCTTTGCGATATCGCTCAAGCGGAGTCATCTCGAATCTGCACCTCTGATCAGTTTATGAACGCCTTAACGGACGCGAACTTTACTGCCGGTCGTTTTTTTTGGCAAATCCGGCACGCCTGCCACCCCTACCCCAGTCCAAGCAGCCGCACCAGCAGGGGCACCAGAAACGCCGTCATCAATCCGGTCATTCCCATCGCAAGTCCGGCGAACGCACCGGCCAGGGAGCTGAACTCAAACGCGAAAGCCGTACCAAAGCCATGTGAAGACAGGCCAAGCGTGAAGCCTCTGACAGCATCATCGTTCACCTTGAGTACCCGAAAAATAACAGGCGCGGTCAAACAGCCGATGGCACCGGTAATCAGGACAAGCCCAGCAGCCAGCGATGGATAGCCGCCGATTTTCTCGGCAATCCCGATGGCAATGGGTGATGTCACCGACTTGGGCGCCAGTGACAGCACTGTTCCTTCCGATGCACCCAGCGCCCAGGCAACGGCCACGACCGACAGGGAAGCTGTTACGGCCCCTACGCAGCAGGCGATCAACAGCGGCAACAGCATTTTCTTCACCCGCTCAAAGTGGTCATACAGCGGAATCGCCAGTGCCACCGTTGCAGGGCCGAGCATGAAATGGATAAATTGCGCCCCGTCGAAATAGGTTTCGTAGTCGGTCCCGGTGAGCCTGAGCAGGACAATGATCAATGTCAGCGCCACCAGCACGGGGTGCAACAGGGGAGTGCCCCCTACCCGTCTGTTCAACCAACTGGTGAAAATGAACGTGGCAATGGTCACGATGATCCACCACAGCGGTCTGGCTTCAAAATAGACCCAGAAATCAGTCATGCCCCTCACCCTTTGCGTCAAGATTGAGGTTGCGAGTCAGGCGTTTGAGGACCAGCGCCGTGACGATGATCGCCAGTACGGTGCTCACCACCAGCGCCACCAGTATGATCAGCCATTCATCGGCGATCAGCTCGGCATGGACTGTCAAACCCACCCCTGCCGGCACAAACAGCAACGCCAGATGCCTTAACAGCCCTTCCGATGGCTCACGAATCATATCCGGAACCCGCCGCAGCACAATCAACCCCACCAGCATCAGCACCATGCCCACAACAGGCCCCGGTACCGGCAGCGAGAGCGCCAGCACCAGCCACTCACCCAACAACTGGCACAGCAACAGCAACAGCAGCCCGACCAACATGATTTTTTCCTCTTTTTCCCAGCCGAAGCAGCGAGTGTACTCATTTTCTTAACATTTTTCCCTTCGACTCTTGGCAAGTGCAGCCGGGCTCTCTATAATGCGCCCCGTTCCTGATTGAGGCGCTCCCGCCACTTTCCTTTCAATCAGAACAAATACTTAGCTTTCAGCTTTGTCGGGGTGTAGCTCAGCCTGGTAGAGCACTGTCTTCGGGAGGCAGGGGTCGTAGGTTCAAATCCTGTCACCCCGACCACTTGCTGAAATCTGAGTATCGAGTCGGGGTGTAGCTCAGCCTGGTAGAGCACTGTCTTCGGGAGGCAGGGGTCGTAGGTTCAAATCCTGTCACCCCGAC
>NZ_JACVEW010000029.1 GCF_017776525.1 Marinobacterium alkalitolerans | reverse complement strand
GGGGAGACTCGAACTCCCACGCCCGTGAAGGCACTAGCACCTGAAGCTAGCGTGTCTACCAATTCCACCACATCTGCATTGGGTGTGACGTTTTAATGTGCGTAACCACTCAAATTGTCGCTTTCGAAGAGCCTTTCATTCGGGATGAAAGGTGGTGCAGATGGGGAGACTCGAACTCCCACGCCCGTGAAGGCACTAGCACCTGAAGCTAGCGTGTCTACCAATTCCACCACATCTGCTTCGAAAGTGGGGCGCATTATATCGGCCCCCTTTCACCTTGTGAAGCCCTTTTTCAAATTTCCTGATCTTTTTTCTCAAGGCAGCGCTGGAAGGCATCGGCCAGCGTCTGCAGGTAATGGATGTATCCATCCTTGCCAGGCTCAATCCCACGGGCCATGGGGTCAAGCTCACCCTGACGCACCGGCAGGTCCCCCACGATGGCATCCACCACGGCGCTGGTGAACTGCGGCTCACTGAAGACGCAGACCGCTTCACTGGCTTCCAGCCGTTCCCGGATTTCGGCCAGATGACGGGCACCCGGCTTGCGGGCCGGATCAACCGTAAAGTAGCCCAGCTGCTTCAGGCCAAAGTGTTCAACGAAACCGCCGTAGGCATCGTGAAAGACAAAGAAGCCCCGCTCGCTGAACGGTGCCAATTGAGCCGCGATCTCGGCTTCCTTGTTGCGTACTGAAGCGGCAAATGCCTCATAGTTGCTGAGCAATTGATCCTGATGCTGCGGAAACTGCTTCTGCAGGACCGGCAGTATCTGCTCAGCCAGTTCCAGCGTATGCAGCGGATCCAGCCAGATGTGAGGATCGCTCCCGGCGCCATGGTCATGCGCTGCGGTATCTTCTGCATCACGTTCGTCATGCTCATCGTGCTCGTGCTCGTGCTCGTGCTCGTGCTCGTGCTCGTGCTCGTCATGATGTTCCTCTTCTTCCACGACAGCCGCGTGCTCACCATGCTCATGGGGCTCGCTGTCAAGCAAAAGGGTTACAATCTCGGCATCGGTACGGGACAATGGCTTCTGCAGAAACTGCTCCAGCCCGGGGCCGACCCAGATCACGACGTCGGCCTCTGTGAGCCGGCGCATGTCCGAAGGCTTGAGCGCATAGTGATGAGGGGTTCCGTCGTCAGGAAGCAGCTGCACCGGCTCCGTTACCCCTTCCGTCAACGCGGCGGTAATCAGCTGCAGCGGCTTGATGCTGGTGACAACATCGGCAGCCGTTGCCGGCAGCGCCGACGCCAGCAACGTCGGCAGAGTGAGTGTGGTTAGCGTCTTGCGAAGCGTCTCATTCATCGGAACAGCATCTCGTGTAAACATCAATTTCGTTATACTATAACAAAACAGACAGCAGACGAAGCCATTGACCATGGATAACCTGGCATTTGAGTCCAATCACAATCACCAGCACTGCATTGACCAGGCGCTGCAGCAGGCGCGTGTGATCTGTCGTGACCGTCAGCAACGGCTCACACCCGTCCGTGAGCTGGTACTCAAGCTGATCTGGCAGAGCCATCAGCCGATCGGTGCCTATGAGCTGCTGCCGGCACTGGCTGAAGCGGGTTTCAACTCGGCACCGCCCACGGTCTATCGCGCGCTGGAGTTTCTGCAGGAACAGGGGCTGGTTCACCGCATTGCGTCCCTGAACGCCTTCGTTGGCTGTCCGCATCCGGAACAGCGTCACCAGGGCTGCTTTCTGATCTGCCGCCAGTGCCACTCCACCTCCGAACTGGATGCTGCGCCTGTGCATGCCACGCTTGAGCAGAGTGCCGCCGAAGTCGGCTTCAGCATCGAACAGGAGACCGTCGAGGTGACCGGGCTCTGCCCCAACTGCCGCCGGGAGGGCACCCATGCCTGAGCACAACCCGGACCTGATACGGCTGGAAAACGTCAGCGTCCGCTTTAACCAGCAGATGGCGCTGAATCAGGTCAACCTGCACCTGCACGACAACTGCATCACGACCCTGATCGGCCCCAACGGGGCCGGCAAGACGACTCTGGTGCGGGTTGTGCTGGGGCTGATCAAACCTTCCGAAGGAAATGTATGGGCACGAAAGGGACTGCGCATCGGCTACATGCCACAGAAGCTGCACATCGACCATACGCTCCCATTGTCAGTGGAACGTTTCCTCAATACGCCTCAGAAAGTCGACAGAGCGCTTATCAATCAGGCACTTGAGGATGTGGGTGCATCCCACCTGCTAAAACATTCCATCCACAATCTTTCCGGTGGCGAGACCCAACGTGTGCTGCTGGCCCGCGCCCTGTTGCGTGATCCACAGCTGCTGGTCCTTGATGAGCCCGTACAGGGGGTGGATCTGACCGGCCAGCTGGAGCTGTACCGGCTGATCGCCGACATTCGCAAGCAGCGGCGCTGCGGTGTGCTGATGATCTCGCATGACCTGCACCTGGTAATGGCTTCCACCGATCACGTGATCTGCCTGAACCGCCATATCTGCTGTTCCGGCAACCCCGAGCATGTCAGTAACGACCCATCGTTCATCGAGCTGTTCGGACCCGCCCAGGCGAGCGCACTGGCACTGTATAACCATCATCACAGTCACCGCCATGACGCGCACGGTGACGTGGTGGTTGATCATCCCCAACCCCATAACTGTGACGGACACCACTGTGGCTGAATTTCTGATACTGGCACTGGCCGGCGGGCTGGGCATAGCGGCACTGGCAGGCCCACTGGGCGCCTTTGTCGTATGGCGCCGCATGGCCTATTTTGGCGATACGCTGGCGCACTCGGCCCTGATGGGGATTGCACTGGGCTTTCTGTTCGACATCAACCTTAACCTGGCCGTGGTCGCCTGTTGTGTACTGCTGGCCGTACTGCTGGTCAGCCTGCAGCGCCAGCATCTGGTCGCCACGGATACGCTGCTGGGCATCATGGCGCACAGTTCGCTGTCACTGGGTCTGGTGGCCGTTGCCCTGCTGGACAATGTCCGTATCGATCTGATGGAGTATCTCTTTGGTGACTTGCTGGCGATCGCCCCGGAGGATCTGTACTGGATCTACGGCGGTGGCGCGCTGGTATTGCTGCTGCTGTGGCGCCTGTGGAACCCGCTGCTGGCCATCACCATCAATGAAGAACTGGCACAGGTGGAAGGAGTGCCAGTGGCACGCACCCGGCTGGCACTCATGCTGTTGATTGCCGTGGTGATCGCCGTGGCCATGAAGCTGGTCGGTATCCTGCTGATCACTTCACTGCTGATCATTCCCGCCGCAGCCGCGCGGCGCCTGTCCCACACGCCCGAACAGATGGCGGTCTTCGCCTCGCTGCTGGGCATGCTGGCCGTGGCAGGCGGGATCACGGCATCATGGTTCTGGGACACGCCCGCAGGTCCCTCGGTGGTTGTCACCGCACTGGTCGAGTTTCTGCTGCTCTACAGCTTGCCGTTCCGAGCGCTGCAGGCACGATAACGCCTGCAGCATACGCATCCACAGAGTGGAGCCAAAGGTGCACTATAGTGGATGGCGCCATACCTGCACCTGTTATGGGCAACTTAAACACGCTTGACCATTTTTATATGAGGCACTCCCGTCCTCTGGGCAATATACGAATCACCTGAAGTCGTAAAACCCAACTTTTCATACATTGATATGGCATGCAGCCTGGCGTTCAAATAGATTTCTTCAGCACCCCTGTCCAGCGCCAAATCCATGAGCTTCCCGAGCACTCTGGTACCTAACCCCTGACCCTGCATATTTGGCCGGACTACCACCTGAGATATCTTGAATAGCCGCGGTCCTTCTTCGCTTAATCGGCCATAAGCGTATAAGGAACCTCTGTCTATCACTGCAACATGCAAGCTACGACTCTCGAGCCCATCAAACAGTATTTCTCTGGGTAGCCCTGGAGTTCGGAAAAACAGGTCATACCGTAAATCCAGCGCCTGCTTATACAATTCATCTGAGCTTTCCAGCTCAACAAGCTCCATTTGACCTCCTTGCTCCTAACCCTCTGGATACTGCAAAAGCGCATTTTTGCTCTCAGGCAACACAGGAAGAGCTGTTCTAACAAATTGAAGAGAAAGGATACATCGAGGTATCACAGCCATTCTCTTCCGGTGAAAACAAGCATGTCCGTTTTGGTGATCTGCCGTACGCAGCCTCCCACAGCAGCCCGTCCATAGTGCTCTGATAGTGGACGTTTCTCCCCTGTGCTTCCAGTCACAGGCAAGCACAGCCAAGTGACCAAACACGCACTCAAGGTACATGCCCTGAATACATCGGGTGAATAAGCATGCCGCATGGCAAAGCATCCGTGTTTCCTTTAGCATTCGCCCACACAACACGGATACGACTAAGGAAGCTACTCTGGTGCGTCTCGCAACTGGTGCTCGCTACATGCTGCTGTCGGCGCTCGGCTTCGCGCTTATGGCTGTCTGCGTTAAAAGCGCTGCAGCCCGCGGCATCCCGGTGCTGGAAATCGTTGCGTTCCGCGCGTTTGTCTCTCTGGTACTGAGCTACTTGAACATCAAGCGCAAGCGCTTGTCTGTCTGGGGCAATAACAAGCCCCTGCTGATTGCCCGCGGCACGGTCGGTGCGTTTGCGCTTATGTGCGTGTTCTACGCGGTTTCGACGCTGCCTTTGGCCGAGGCCACCGTGCTGCAGTACACCTATCCTGCGTTTACCGCCGTGATTGCCTTATGGTTCCTGAAAGAGCGCATCCAGGTCGCGACCATGCTCTGTATCGGTATGAGTATTCTGGGCGTCATCGTCATGATGCAGCCCAATCTTCGGGAGGGGCTGATCGCAGACGCATCCTCTCTCAGTATTGTCGCAGCCTTGCTCGGTGCACTGGGCAGTGCGGTGGCCTATGTGATGGTGCGGCATTTGAATCGAACCGACGATTCCTGCGTCATCATCTTTTACTTCCCCCTGATTGCCCTGCCTGTTTCAGTCGCACTTCTGGGCGACGGCTTTGTAATGCCCAATCTGGAAGAACTGGCCCTGCTCATCCTGGTGGGCATATTCACTCAGGTTGGCCAGATAGGGCTGACCAAGGCCATGGCCGTTGAGCAGGCCGGCAAGGCAGCCGCCTATGCCTATGTTCAGGTCGTATTCTCCGCGCTGCTGGGCTGGGCCTTCTTTTCTGAAGTGCCAACGGTATGGACCCTGGTGGGTGGCTTGTTCATCATCTCCGGCGCCCTGGTGAACACTCTCTACAAACGCTAGAAAACTCGCTGTTTCTGCCCGAAGATCACCCGAGACGGGTCGCAGCAGCCAACTTGAGTGGCAAAAAGCGCCAGCAGCGACCAGACTCCCTTAAGCGACGGAACAGGGGGAGGACAGGATGCGATACCTGTGGATTCTGGCAACGGTTTGTCTGGCCGGTCCGGCCAGTGCGCTGCCGCTGGAGCAGCTCAAACTGCCGAACGGATACCGGATTGAGGTGGCGGCAGAGGTCCCCAACGCCCGCCAGATGGCACTGAGCCCGAGCGGCACCCTGTATGTGGGCACGCGCCGTGACGGGCGCGTGTTTGCGCTGCAGGATCGGGACGGTGATCAACGCTATGAAACCCGGCATACCCTGCTGGCACACCGCCGGCTGCCCAACGGAGTGGTCTGGTCTGATGGTGACCTCTATATAGCCGAACTGACCCGCTTGATTCGCTTGCCCGATATCGATACTCGGCTGCAGCAGCCTCCCGAGCCCGAGGTTCTGCTGGACGGGCTGCCCGACATCACCCACCACGGCTGGAAATACCTCAAGCAGGGGCCTGACGGTGCCTTCTATTTCACGTTGGGCGCCCCCTGTAATGTCTGTCTGGAATCCGATCCCCGCTTTGCCAGCATCATGCGCTATCAACCCGGAACAGACAGCGCCAGGCCCTGGGTGCGCGGCGTGCGCAACTCGGTGGGTTTTGCGTTCCACCCTCGGGATGGCAGTCTCTGGTTTACCGATAACGGGCGTGACCACCTGGGGGACAACCAGCCACCCGATGAGCTCAACCGCGCCCCGCGTGGCGGCCTGCATTTCGGCTTTCCCTTTATCCATGGCCGCAATGTGCCGGACCCGCGTTTCGGTGACGGAGCCGATGCCCTCAACAGCGTGCCTCCCGTGGCGGAGCTGGGTGCGCATGTTGCAGCACTGGGCATCACCTTCTACACCGCCCCGCAGTTCCCCGATACGCCCGATACCACGCTGTTCATGGCACAGCACGGCTCCTGGAACCGCTCCAGTAAAGTGGGGTATCGCGTCATGCGGGTGAATACAGCCGGTACCGGTGTCGCAGGCATCAAGCCTTTCATCACGGGCTGGCTGCAAGGGGAACAGGCCTGGGGACGGCCCGTGGACGTGCTGGTCAAACCCAACGGCGATCTGCTGATCTCCGATGATCGGGCCGACGTGATCTACCGGGTGTGGTACGAGCCCTCTGGCTGATCAGAGCGGCAGCTTCAGGCCCAGTGCCTTGCAGGCCTCGTAACGGGGGCAGTGCTGCAAGTGATCATTCACTACGCCTACAGCCTGCATGTAAGCATACGCAATGGTAGGACCAAAAAAGCGCATGCCTTCGCGCTTGAGGTCTTTGGATAGCTGCTGCGAGAGCGCCGTCTGGGCCGGAATCTGCTCCATGCGCTCAAACGCGGACTGAATCGGCCGGCCTTCCACATAGCGCCACAGAAATGCCGCAAAGCTGCCATAACGAGCCTGAAGATCCAGAAAGATCCGCGCATTGTTGATCGAGGCTTCGATCTTGGCACGGTTGCGGATAATACCGGGGTCCGCCAGCATGGCGGCAATCTCCGCTTCCCCGAAGCCGGCCACCTGTTCAGGGTCGAAGCCGGCATAGTGGGTACGATAGCCACCCCGCTTCTCCAGCACCGTGCGCCAGCTCAGGCCTGCCTGAGCCGACTCCAGCACCAGAAATTCAAACAGAATCCGATCATCCATCCGGGGCACCCCCCACTCATGATCGTGGTACTGGTGCTCCAGAGGGCTTTGCATCGCCCAGCCGCAGGGGCCAGGGGATGGCGTGGATGCGTCCATGGCTCAGTGGTCCCGGCGCAGGTTGCCCAGGTCCATGATGCGGATCGGCTGAGGCGAATCATCCGCCACGGCGGCCGGCGCCTTGTCCGACCGCTCACCGCTGACGCGGGTTTCGATCTGCTCGGGGTCGGGGCGGCCATCCAGCCTCAGCGAGTCCGCGAAGCCACACTTGATGCACTCCCGGTATTCCCGCTCCTCGTCCCGGTGCATGCGCACCGTATCCATTTCACCGCAGCGCGGACAGACCGCGCCGGCGATGAATCGCTTTTGTACACTCATGCCGCATTCTCCTGGCGGATACCGGAATGGCGCAGCAGGGCGTCCACATCCGGCTCACGGCCCCGGAAGGCCACAAACAGATCCATCGGATCACCCGAGCCACCACGCTCCAGAATTTCCTGACGGAAGGACTGGCCGGTCTCCGCATTGAAAATACCTTCCTCCTCAAAACGGGAGAAGGCATCGGCGGACAGCACTTCTGCCCACTTGTAGCTGTAATAGCCCGCCGCGTAGCCACCGGCAAAGATGTGTCCAAACCCGTGCTGGAAGCGGTTCTCCGCTGGCGGGCGAATCACGGCAACCTGCTCACGTACGCTATCCAGCACCGACTGGATTTGCGTCTGGCCGGGCTGATACTCGTGATGCAGTCGGAAATCGAACAGCGAAAATTCCAGCTGACGCATCATCATCATGCCGGACTGGAAGTGCTTGGCCGCCAGCATCTTGTCGAGCAGTGACTGGGGCAGGGGCTCACCGGTTTCATGGTGACCGGAGATCAGCGCCAGCGCCTCGGGCTCCCAGCACCAGTTCTCCATGAACTGACTCGGCAGCTCCACCGCATCCCAGGCCACGCCGTTAATGCCGCTGATATCGGCTTCTTCCATCTGCGTCAGCATGTGGTGCAGGCCATGACCGAATTCGTGGAACAGGGTGGTCACTTCGTCATGGGTCAGGAGGGCCGACTGGCCCGGCAGCGGCGGCGTAAAGTTGCATACCAGGTAGGCCACCGGCAGCTGCAGCTCGGCATGGCCCAAACGGCGGCGCACTCGGCAGTCGTCCATCCAGGCGCCGCCACGCTTGCTGCTGCGTGCAAAGGGGTCCAGATAGCAGTAGGCAAAGGCTTCGCCTTCGCGCTTGAGTGCAAACAGGCGCACGTCATCATGCCAGCTGTCGAAGTCCTGCAGCTCTTCCACCTGCAGATCGAACAGGCGGCCGGCAATGGTGAACATACCATCCAGCACCTTCGGCAGCGGGAAGTAGGGGCGCAGTTCCTGCTGTGAAATGTCAAAACGCGCCTGTTTCAGCTTTTCGCCATAATAGGTGACGTCCCAGGCCTGCAGCTGTTCAATACCGTCCTGCTCGCGGGCAAATGCCTTCAGCTCGGCCAGCTCCTGCTCTGCCACCGGGCGTGTTTCCTGCGCCAGATCTTCCAGGAAACTGACCACCTGCTGTGGCGACTGAGCCATCTTGGTTGCCAGCGAGTAGTCGGCATAGGTGTCGAAGCCCAGCAGCTGCGCCATCTCGTGCCGCAGCGTCAGGATTTCATCCATCACCGCCGAGTTGTCCCATTCACCCGCCTTGGGCCCCTGATCGGATGCCCGCGTGCTGAACGCACGGTACAACTCTTCGCGCAGGCTGCGGCTGTCGGCAAAGGCCATCACGGCATAGTAGGCCGGAAAGTCGAGCGTGATGACCCAGCCATCAACGCCCTTGGCACTGGCCGCTTCTTTGGCCGCCGCCACGGCGTGATCCGGCAGACCGGCCAGATCCTGTTCGTCATGGATCTCTTTCCACCAGCCCTGGGTCGCATCCAGCAGGTTTTCCGAGAAGCGGGTGGTCAGCTCGGACAGACGCTGCTGCAGCTCGGCGTAGCGCTTCTGCTGTGCCTCGGGCAGGGCAATACCGGACAGGCGGAAGTCCCGCAACGCATTGTCGATCACCTTGCGGCGTGCCGGGCTCAATTGCGCATATTCATCGCTGTTGGCCAGCGCTTCAAACGCCTTGTACAGGCCCTGATGCTGGCCCAGCTCCGTCCAGTATTCGGACAGCTTGGGCAGGCAGGCGTTATAGGCTTCACGCCAGGCGTCGGAGTTCATGACTCCGTTCAGGTGCGAGACCGGCGACCAGGCCTGGGCCAGGTCGTCATTGAGCTGTTCCAGCTCGGCCACCAGATCCCAGCCGTTGACCGATGCCGCGCCCGTCAGCTCGGCAATGCGGGCACGGTTACGCGCCAGCAGTTCATCGATCGCCGGCTCGGCGTGCTCCGGCAGTATACGGCTGAACGGCGGCAACGAATGGCGTTCGAGCAGAGGGTTCGACATGGGATCTCTCCATTAGCAAAGTGAACTCGTTAATTACTATACAATGGGGCTGAAAATGCACGATTTCAATCAGAGGAGATGACGGGCATGAATGTGCGCACCTATCAGGGGATGACACCCAAGCTGGCAGACAATGTATTCGTAGATCCCAGCGCCGTGGTGCTGGGGGATGTAGAGATCGGTGAACACAGCTCTGTCTGGCCCATGACGGTGATCCGGGGCGATATGCACCGCATCCGCATCGGCGCCTACTCCAGCATTCAGGACGGCTCTGTCCTGCACATCACTCATGCCGGCCCCTACAACCCGGACGGCTTTCCCCTGATCATCGGCGACCATGTCACCGTCGGCCACCAGGCCATGCTGCACGGCTGTACGGTTGGCAACCGGGTCCTGATCGGCATGGGCGCCATGATCATGGACGGTGCCGTGGTGGAAGATGAGGTGATCGTCGGTGCCGGCAGTCTGGTCCCGCCCGGCAAAACCCTGAAAAGCGGCTACCTCTATGTGGGCCGACCAGCCAAGCCGCAGCGTGAGCTGACGCAGAAAGAGAAAGAATTTTTCACCTACACGGCCGAAAACTACGCGCGGTTGTCCGCCAAACACCTGGCCGAGGACTGGGCATAAGCGCCTCGATCCGAGCATAAAGCCGGCACCCAGCGCCGGCTTTATTACTTAAATCAATACTATTGATAACGATTCGCATTTAGTTTAGTGTGGCTTCCTCATTTGCATCTCAAGGGAGCTGTCATGTCACTTAAACGCCTTCTGCTGCCCGCGGCTGTCGCCGCAGCGATTCTGTCTCCGCTCAGCCCTGTTACTGCCGTCCAGGCAAGTGCAGCCACGACGATTGAAGCCAGCGCCGCCAGCGTCAACCAGCACTATGCCGATATTGCAGAAGCGGTGTATGCCGATTCCCTGGCTGCCGCCCAGCAGCTGCAACAGGCCATCGAGCAGCTGCTGGATCAGCCCAATGAAGCCAATCTGGATGCCGCCCGCCAAGCCTGGGTCGCCGCCCGCGTGCCCTATCAGCAGTCCGAGGTATACCGCTTTGGCAACGCCATCGTGGATGACTGGGAAGGCAAGGTGAACGCCTGGCCGCTGGACGAGGGCCTGATCGACTATGTCGATGCCGGTCGCTATGGCACTGAATCCGATTTCAACGCCTGGTACAGCGCCAACATCATCGCCAACCCGACACTCAACATCGGTGGCAAGCAAGTGGATGCTTCGACCATCGACAAGACCCTGCTGGCGGAAACCCTGCACGAGATCGACGGTGTTGAGGCCAACGTGGCCACCGGCTACCACGCCATCGAGTTTCTGCTCTGGGGCCAGGACCTGAACGGCACGAAGCCGGGTGCCGGCAACCGTCCCGCGTCCGATTTTGACACCCAAAACTGCAGCAACGGCCATTGCGAGCGCCGTCGCGCCTACCTGAAGGCAGCGACGGAGCTGCTGATTGATGATCTGGCCGACATGGCCAACCACTGGAAGCCGGGTGGCGAGGCTCGCAAACAGTTGATGGCCAAGGGCGAGCAGGGCGCGCTGGCGACCATTACCACCGGCATGGGCAGCCTGTCCTACGGTGAACTGGCCGGTGAGCGCACCAAGCTGGGCCTGATGCTGCACGACCCGGAAGAAGAGCATGACTGCTTCTCCGACAACACCCACTGGTCGCATTACTATGACGCACTCGGTATCCGTAACGCCTACCTCGGCGAATACAGCCGCATCGATGGCAGCGAGGTCAAAGGACCGTCTCTGTCTGACCTGACCCGGGCGGTCGACCCGGCGCTGGATCAGAAAATGCGTGACCACCTGAACGCCACTCAGGCTGCAGCTCAGGCCATGGTGGATGCCGCCGAGCAGGGTGAAACCTTTGACGTGCTCATCGCCGCCGGCAATACCGAGGGCAACGCGAAAGTGCAGGCGTTCGTCGATGCGCTGACCGCACAGACGCAGGTGCTGGAAGATGTCATGGCAACGCTGGGTATTGCCGATGTGGAGCTGGAAGGCTCTGACAGTCTGGACAACCCTGCTGCCGTGATGGGCGGTTAATGCACCCATGATCCTCAACGCACTCAGTCTGACAGGCTGGCTCTCCATCTGGCTGGCCTTGTGCACCAGCCAGGCCGCGATGGCAGACGCGGCCTCCTCGAACCGGGCAGTGCCCGGTTCACCTTTTTCCGCTGCACAGCGCCAGGCGTTCATGCAACCGGTCGAGGGCATCCCCTTCGACCAGCGCATGGACTTTGTGCTGGGCCGCGCCATTTTTGAAAAGATCTGGGTCTCCGCACCCTCATCGACCACCGCCAGCGACGGCCTGGGCCCGCTCTACAACGCCCGTTCCTGTTTGCAGTGTCATATCAACAACGGCCGTGGCCTGCCGCCTGATGACAAGGGGACGACCAACCGTAATGGCTTGCTGATGCGGCTCGGTGTTCCCGGCAACGGCCATCTGGGACCTCAAGGCGTGACACCGGACCCGGTGTACGGGACTCAGCTGCAAACCTTCGCCGTTACCGGCCTGCCTGCCGAAGGTAAGTTGTCACTCACATACACCACGAAGCAGGTAGAATTGAGTAGCGGAGAGCAAGTTGAGCTGCGCAAACCGGTCTATACCCTGCGCGAGCCGGGATACGGGGAGGCTCACCCTGAGCTGCAGCTCTCACCTCGGCTGGCACCGGCGATGATCGGGCTGGGGCTGCTGGAACGGATCCCCGAACAGGCCATTCTGGCACTGGCCGATCCGGATGACCGCGACGGAGACGGCATCTCCGGCCGTGCCAACCGCGTCTACCACGGCGATACATCGTCTCCGTTGCTGGGACGTTTCGGCTGGAAGGCCGGCAACGCGGACCTGAGACGGCAAAATGCCAGTGCGCTCAACACCGATATCGGCATTTCCAACCCCGACTACCCCTTGCCCGGCGGCGACTGCACGGCGGCGCAAACGGCATGTCTGCAGGCCCCAAACGGGAACACCGAGGCACAGGACGGCCTCGAGGCCTCCCGGGAAATGATGGACGTGTTGCTGTTCTACACTCAGCATCTGGCCGTTCCTCCAAGACGCAACCGGGACCATCCGACCGTTCAGGCCGGTGAAGCGCTGTTTCACACCACCGGCTGTGCCCGCTGCCACCAGCCAACCTTCCAGACAGGCTCGGACCCGCACCGTCCGGCACTGAGCAACCGCAGGATCGCGCCCTACACCGATCTGCTGTTGCACGACATGGGACCTGAACTGGCAGACGGCCGACCGGAATTTGCCGCTAACGGGCAGGAGTGGCGCACGCCTCCCTTATGGGGACTGGGCCTGCACCGGGCCGTTTCCGGTGAACGCGCACTGCTCCACGATGGTCGGGCGCGCACCCTGACCGAAGCCATTCTCTGGCACGGGGGCGAAGCCGAGTCAGCACGTGAGCGCTTCCGCCAACTGCCCCCGACACAACGCAAGCAACTGATCATGTTTCTGGAGTCACTCTGATGCACAAACCCACTACTCGCATGTGGCCCATCTGGCTGCTGGCATCCGTATCCCTTCTGCTGGCCGGACTGGTGCATGCAGCACCCACCCCGGACTGGCCTCGCTTTAACCATGCGGCCGTGCAGCAGCACGTCCTGCCGCGCTACGCCACCCTCGCCCGAACGACCAACCAGCTTGATCGGGCAGTGGCGCAGTTCTGTGAAGCCCCGGGCCCTGACCGACTGCAGCAGGCCCGCACGGCCTGGCAGGAGGCCATGCAGGCCTGGCAGGGGATTCAGCACGTACAGTTCGGGCCGGTGCAGTTTCTGATGCGCAACTTCGGGCTCCAGTTCTGGCCCGACCGCAAGAATATCGGCGCCCGTCAGCTGCGCCAGGCGCTGGTCAGCGAACAGCCCTATGACAGCGAGTTCTTCCGCCACGCCAGTGTATCCACTCAGGGATTCCCGGCGCTGGAGCGTCTGCTGTTCGCCGAGTCCGCGCTGTCCCAGCTGCAGCAGGGGCGGGGCTGTGAGCTGAGTCAGGCCATTGCCGGTCATGTGGCGGACATGAGCCGGGATATTGAAGCCGAATGGCGCACGCTGGCCGCAGAGGACTTTTCAACCGCTCAGGATCCCGAGCTGGCAGCAGATCTGGCGGCCGAGCTGATGGCCGCACTGGTGGAGCCGGTTGAAGCGATCCGCGACACCAAGCTGCTCAAGGCCATGGGGGACAACGCCAGAGCCGTCATGCCGAAGCGGCTGGAAAGCCATCGCAGTGGCCACTCACTGGCCAACATCCGCGCCAACCTGTCCGCGCTGAGCGCACTCTATCAGGGCACCGATCCGAGTGTTGACCAGTTGTTGCGGCAGGCAGGTGACGAGCCGCTGGCCGACGAGATCCAGCAACGCTTTGCACGACTGGAACAGTCGCTGGCATCGATCCCGGCTCCCTTGCATGTCAGCCTGACACAGCCTGACACCTATGCCGCGCTGGACGGGATTAACGCTCAGCTCAAACAGCTCAGCGACACACTGCACGACGCCATGGACGTATTGGGTATTCAATTGGGGTTCAACAGCCGTGATGGAGACTAACCGCCGCCGCTTTCTCGGCCTGATGGCCGCCAGCCTGCTGGCTCCCGCTGCGGGAGCCTTGGCCCGCTCTGCTCAGGGTCCGCTGCTGATCAGCGCCGCCAGCGATGCAAGCGGGCACTGGCTACTGGGAACCGATCCCGATGGCGTCACGCGCCTGCGTCACCGGCTGCCCAGCCGCGCCCATCATGTCGAGCTGCATCCAACCTATCCCTGGGCAGCCGTGGCAGCGCGTCGTCCCGGGGACTTCATCGAAGTGGTCGACTATCAGAGCGGGGCACAGGTGGCACGTATTCGGGTTGATGAGGGCTATCTGTTCAACGGCCACATTGTCTTCTCCGAGGAGGGTCGATGGCTGGTCAGTACCGAAGAGCGCGCCAGCGACTCGGCCGGTCAGGTCGTGATCCGGGACGCGGAGCAGGGCTTTGCCATTGCCGCACGCTTCAGCACTCGGGGTATTGGCCCACACGAACTGCTGCTGCGTCACGGCGAGCTGATAGTGGCCAACGGAGGCATTCGCACCCATGAGCGCGACAAGCTCAACCTGGACAGCATGGAGCCCTCACTGGCCTATCTGGACTTTGCCAGCGGGGCACTGAACGAACAGGTCTTCATGCCGCCCGAACATTTTCAGCTCAGCATCCGCCATATGGATCTGAACCCGGATGGCGTTCTGGCGCTTGCCATGCAGTATCAGGGAGACCCGGGCGACAACAAGCCACTGGTCGCCCTGCACCGGCGCGGCAAGCCACTGCAACTGCTCTCGGCCCCCGAGCCCATCAACCGGCAGATGAAACAGTACTGCGGCAGCATCCGGCTCGATGCGAGCGGGCAGGTGGCGGCCGTGTCGTCACCAAGGGGCCATGTGATTACCTTCTGGGACCTGCCGCAGGCACGCTTCCTGACGCTGATGCACTGCCGCGATGGCTGTGGCCTGAGTGCGACCCGCCGGCCGGGTGAGTTTCTGGCCAGTTCCGGCTTCGGCCAGATCTACCGCATGAACCCTCTGGAGCAGACCCGCGAGCGCCTGCAGCTGGACGCGGCGGCAGCCCGCATGCACTGGGATCATCACATGAAGCTGACAGGAGTGTAGCGATGGCATGGAGCCGCGGATGGCCACCTTCTGGCCATCCACGGCTCTTCGCATCAGGCTTTCGCCTTGGCCAGCTCGCGCAGGCGTTTGACCACCTGAGCATTGATGCTGCGTTGGGTGAAGTGGCCATCCTGCTTCAGTACGCCGGCGGAGCGCCCCATCAGGATCTCCAGACACTCATCCACACTGGACACTCCATGGATGTGGAACATGCCCTCTTCGACCGCCGCCACGACTTCCGCTTTCAGCATCAGGTTGCGCACATTCGCTTTGGGAATGATGCACCCCTGCCAGCCGGTCAGGCCCCGAGTCTTGCACAGGTGGAAAAAGCCTTCGATCTTCTCGTTCACGCCACCGATCGCCTGGACCTCACCGTACTGGTTGATCGACCCGGTAATGGCAAACTGCTGTCGAATCGGAATGTAGGTCAGGGCCGATATCAGGGTGCAGATCTCGGCCAGTGATGCGCTGTCACCGTCCACATAGCCGTAAGACTGCTCCATCGCCAGGCTGGCCGACAGCGTCAACGGGAAGTCGCCGGCATACTTGTGACCGAGGAAGCCGGACAGAATCAGCACCCCCTTGGAGTGGATCGGCTGACCCAGCGTGACCTCACGTTCAATATCGATGATGCCCTTGTTACCGGGGTGAACGGTGGCGGTGATACGGGCCGGACTGCCGAAGGACACGTCCCCGACCTGCAGCACAGTGAGGCCGTTTGCCTTGCCCACCGCCTCACCATCGGTATCGATCAGGACGGTCTCGTTTAGAATGCTTTCCAGAATTTTCTGCGACAGGCGCCCGGTACGGCGTTCCTTGGCCTCCAGCGCCAGCTCCACATGCTCGGCGTTGATCTGGGCATCCCCCTGTTCACGGCGCCGGAAGTCCGACTCGCAAAGCAGGTCCACCAGCTCGCCCACGTGGGCTGACAGCAGATCCTGATCGCCCGCCAGTCGGGAGCTGTGCTCCACCAGCCGCGCTACGGCACGCCGTGTCAACGGTGCCAGATTTTCCTCGGTGGCCAGGGTTTTCATCAGACGGGCATACTGACGGATGGAGTGGGGCGTACGGTGCACGTCCTCGTCAAAATCCACCACCACGCGGAACATCTTCTCGAAGTCGTGATCGAGTTCCTGCAGCAGGTAGTAGGTGTCGCGCTCACCCACCAGCACCACTTTCACTTTCAGCCTGGCCGGTTGGGGGCTCAGGGTAATGGCACTGATCCCGGTGTACTCGCTGACCGGGTTTTCGATGCGGATCTCATGGGATTTGAGGGCACGCTTGAGTGCGCCGTATACGAACGGCTGCTCCAGCAGCTTTTCCGCTTCCAGCACCAGATAGCCGCCGTTGGCACGGTGCAGGGCACCCGAGCGGATCAAGGTGTAGTTGGTCACCATGGCGCCCATTTCGCTGATGTACTCCACCCGGCCAAACAGGTTTTCATAGCTGGGGTGCGCTTCAAATACTACCGGCGCCCCTTTGGTCTTGTGGTTGTCCACCAGCAGGTTGAGCCCGTAGTTGCGCTCCAGATAATCCCGCCGCATGGCATCGGTCTTGGCCTCCAGCGGGTTGTCATCGTTCACCACCTCCGCGGCGTTACGAATCAGGTCGGATTCCACGTGCTTGAGGTAATTCACGATGCCGGCAATATTGGCGTACTTCTCCCGCAGCGGCTGCATCAACGGCTCGATCGCCTGGCGTGCCGTCTCCCTGTCCAGCGTCTCGATTTTCTCGGTCGCCTCACGCCGCCACACCGGCAGTTCCGTCAGACTGTCGTTGAGCATCTCCTCCAGCTCGGTGATGTGGGACTGGATCGCATCACGCTCCTCTTCGGGCATCTGCGAAAAGGCCGCTTCATCAATTGCCTGACCATTGGCCACCGGGGTAAAGCCAACCGTGGCGCCGTCGCGATAGACCGCAATGTTGTATTCACGCCCCCTGCGCTCCACCTGATTCAGCGCATCATCATAGTGACGGTTAAAGTCCCGCTCGATCTGGCTTTTCATGCGCTGATAGGCCGGGTTTTCAAACGCGGCCGGCAGCTCGCTGAGGAGGGTATCGAGCAGATGCCGAATATCCCGCTTCAGCTGTCCCGCCTTGCCGGCAGGCAGTTCCAGAATGACGGGGTAACGGTTGTCGCTCAGATTATTGATGTAGCACCAGTCACTGGGCTTGTGCTGTTTCTTCGCTGATGCCTTCAGGCTTTCCATGGCGAAGGAGAAACGGCCGGTGTGCGGGTTGCCCATGACGAACAGGTTATAGCCCGGGCGCTGCATGCCGATGCCAAAGGACATGGCTTCAATGGCGCGTTCCTGACCGAAAAAGCCGGTGAAGGGTTCAAGGGATTCCGTCGTCTTGAAGGGCAGGAGTTCAGGGTCGCAACGACAGTAAAGCGCCTCTGGCGCCAGCGGCAGATGCTTGTCCATGCGCGTACTCCACAGCAGAGGGGTGTACTTCAGTTATACCGCCTCGCATTTGTCGGATGCAAGGCGGTCGCATGAAAAAGCGTTGAGATTCAGCAGACTAGGGAAAGGGTCAGGCGGTCATGGCCCGGCGCAGGTCCGCAATGACCCGCGCGGTTTCGGGTTTGACACCGCGCCAGACCTGAAAGGCTTCAGCCGCCTGCTCCACCAGCATGCCCAGGCCGTCCATCACCTGCGTCGCCCCCTGCTCACGGGCCCAGC
Source organism: Marinobacterium alkalitolerans (assembly GCF_017776525.1). Lineage (GTDB taxonomy): Bacteria > Pseudomonadota > Gammaproteobacteria > Pseudomonadales > Balneatricaceae > Marinobacterium > Marinobacterium alkalitolerans. The sequence goes on along the minus strand of NZ_JACVEW010000029.1, from coordinate 16,312 downwards.
GACAGAAAGGCGTGGGCTCGGCTCCGTACATCATGTCGTAACAGGCCGTCTGCGCCACGACCGCTGCTGCCGGCACCGGCGGCAGCTCGCCCTGCAGGCTGGCCGAGGTACCGTTGATGATCAGATCGAACGGCTCCGCGGGAATGGCATCAAAGCCGCAGGCCGCCAGAGTGCCATCGGCCGCAAAGAGTTCGGCCAGTGCTTCTGCACGTGACAGAGTGCGATTGGCCACCAGAATGGACTGCACCCCTGCTTTCAGCAGAGGCTGGAGCACGCCGCGGACGGCACCGCCTGCCCCCAGCACCAGCACCCGTGCACCCTGCAGCGTCACGCCGTTGTTATCGGCCAGGTCACGTACCAGCCCCACACCGTCGGTGTTGTCCGCCGCCAGGCGACCATCCTCCAGTCGGTAGAGGGTGTTGGCGGCGCCGGCCTTTTCGGCCCGCTCACTGCGCCACTGTGCCAGCGCCCAGGCCCGCTCCTTGAACGGCACCGTGATATTCACACCCTTGCCGTTGCCCTGCAGAAAGCGTCCGACCGCTGCTTCAAAGTCGGGCGACTCCACATGCTCGGCCGTGTAGGACAGGTCCTCACCGGTCTGTCGCGCAAACGCGGTGTGGATCTGGGGTGATTTGCTGTGAGCAACGGGGTTGCCCAGCACGGCGTATCGATCGGACATGCTACACCTCAAGCCAGTTGCGGGGTTGCAGGTAGCGCTCATACAGACGGGACTCTTCGGTACCGGGCTCCGGTTTCCAGTCGTAGTCCCAGCGCACTTCCGGTGGCAGCGACATCAGAATGGACTCCGTACGGCCGCCTGACTGCAGACCGAACAGGGTTCCCCGGTCCCATACCAGATTGAATTCCACGTAGCGCCCGCGACGGTGCAGCTGGAAATCCCGCTGCCGCTCGCCATAGGGAGTATCCTTGCGCTTTTCGATGATGGGCAGCAGGGCGGGCACATAGGCATCACCGATAGAGCGCATCAGCCCGAAGCTGTCCTCAAAGCCCAGCTCGTTCAGGTCGTCAAAAAACAGACCGCCGATGCCGCGCGGCTCCTGACGGTGCTTGAGGTAGAAGTAGTCATCACACCACTGCTTGAAGCGCGGATAGATCTCCTCGCCGTAAGGCGCGCAGGCGTCGCGTGCCACTTCGTGCCAGTGGCGGCAATCCTCGTCAAAGCCGTAATAGGGCGTCAGGTCGAAACCGCCGCCGAACCACCAGACCGGTTCTTCGCCTTCTTTTTCTGCAATGAAGAAACGCACATTGGCATGGGAGGTAGGCACATAGGGGTTGTGCGGGTGTATCACCAGCGATACGCCCATGGCTTCAAAACTGCGCCCGGCCAGTTCGGGGCGGTGTGCCGTGGCAGAAGCGGGCAGTGCATCCCCGTGCACATGGGAGAAATTGACCCCGCCCTTTTCGATCACGGCCCCCTGGCTGATAACCCGGGTACGACCGCCACCGCCTTCAGCGCGGGTCCAGCTGTCTTCAGTAAAGCGCCCCTCACCATCAGCCTGCTCCAGAGCCGTGCAAATACGGTCCTGCAGGTCCAGCAGGTACTCTTTGACCCGTTGTACATCAGGTGCCGACATGGTTTCCTCCCAGAGAAGTTAGCGAACGCTTACTACGCCCTTATGTTTTGTAAATCCTGAATGTTACGAATAGCCGTTGGCTTATCCAAGCCGCCCAGCTCACCAGGCAATATAAAATCAACACTATAGCCGAAGTATGTACTCACTTTCAGTTTTGATCTGGCCGGATTCGCCGCACTACGATTGGCCGATGTTGACACCACCGGGCCGCCGTAGGCTTCGCACAGTGCCTGTACCAGCGGGTGCGCACTGACGCGCACGGCCACCTGTGTATGCGCCCCCTTGATCCAGCCGGGCACCAGCCCTCTGGGGTCCGGCAGCAGCCAGGTTGCAGGGCCGGGCCAGGTTTCATCCAGCCACTGGCGCTGCTGATCATTCAGGGGGGTCAGAAGGGGCTCGATCTGAGCCTGACTGGCGGCAACCAGAATGAGCCCCTTGTGCTCGGGGCGCCGCTTCAGGGCCAGCAGGCGCTGAACGGCGGCACGATTGTAAGGATCGCACCCCAGGCCCCAGACGGCTTCGGTTGGATAGGCAATGACGCCCCCGGCATGCAGGCAGCGGACGGCTTCTTTCAATTGCCACGGGTTCATGACAGGCCCTACCTTATCCAGTCGGGGCCAGTCGCTGCTCAGGCAACGACTGACCGGTCCGGTTCAGCCCTGAAGCTGAGCAATACTCCACTCGAAGACAATCTTGTCTTCTTCATCGACCAGCGCCTGCAAGGCTTTCAGGCTGTCGATCAATGATGATACGTCAGGGCGACAGATGTTCACGTGCCCGACCTTGCGGCCCGGACGGATCTCCTTGCCATACCAGTGTACGTGTACCCCGGGCACCTCAAGCCACTCGGGTTTCCAGTGACGGCCCAGCAGGTTGTACATCACGGACACACCATCGACCGGCGGTGTGATCAGCGGCAGGTCAGCCAGCGCACGCAGGTGCAGCTGGAACTGGCTGATGGCCGAGCCTTCCTGGGTCCAGTGGCCGGAGTTGTGTACACGCGGTGCCAGCTCGTTCACCAGCAGCTGGCCGTCGACCACGAAACACTCCATCGCCATGACGCCGATGTAGTCTTCGTCGTCCATGATGCGACCCAGCCACTCTTCAGCGTTTTTCTGCTGTTCGGCCGGAACCGGCAGGTTGGCAACGCTGGCGCGCAGGATACCGTTCTCGTGCCAGTTGCGGGTCAGGGGATAGAACACCTTTTCGCCAGCCGCATTGCGCGCGCCCACCAGGGACACCTCATGGCTGAAGGGAATCATCGCCTCGGCGATGCACTCACCGGCCCATTCCGCTTCCGACTGATCTCCCTGTTGCCAGCGCCACTGGCCACGGCCGTCATAGCCTCCACGGCGACGCTTGACGATGACCTTGTCCGATACCGATGCCAGCTGGCTTTCAAGATCACCTTCTTCCAGGCTCACCCAAGGCGAAGTGGGTACTTGCAAACGGTCGAGAAGTGATTTCTGGCGCTGTCGATCAATGACGGCGTGCAGGGCCGCCGCATTACGGAAATTGGGGTGCTGTTTCAGCTGGACACCGCTGACGCTGTCGGACCAGTGCTCAATTTCGACCGTGATCACATCGTCCGGGCGCAGACCCAGCTCGACATCGGCATTGGGATCGACCGGCATGACATCCAGTTGCATGGGCGCACCGGCCTGCTGCAGCATCTGGCCCAGCTGGCCGTTACCGGCAACGACGATTCGTGGCAACATCGCTATCAACCTCGCGGATCGGGATTATCAAGAACACTCTGGGTCTGGGCCTGACGCCAGTCGGCCAGACGCTGGGCCAGTTCGGCATCTTCGGTGGCCAGCATCTGTGCTGCCAGCAGGCCCGCATTGAAGGCACCGGCACCGCCGATGGCCAGAGTGCCGACCGGCACACCGCGCGGCATCTGCAGAATCGACAGCATGCTGTCCTGACCGCTGAGCGCCTTGCTCTGTACCGGCACGCCCAGCACCGGCACCAGGGTTTTGGCCGCGATCATGCCGGGCAGGTGTGCTGCGCCACCGGCACCGGCGATGATGACCTTGTAGCCATTATCCGCCGCCTGTTCGGCAAAGCGAAACATCTTGTCCGGCGTACGGTGAGCCGATACCACTTCAGCATGGTACTCAACACCCAAGGTATCCAGAATTCCGGCCGCTTCCTCCATGGTAGGCCAATCCGAACGCGAACCCATCACGATCGCCACTTTTGCACTCATCTGTTACTCCCGTCATCACTCTGACTGCGCAGCAGGGCTGGGCGCCGCCACTACACGTACGGTCTGGCTTCCGGTCTGGCCGGAAAAAAGGAAAGGGAGCGATTATAACAAGCACTGGCTGAAAATTCCCCACTCCGTGCGTCTGTATATCCGGGTCAGCGCACGCGGCACACGGAGGCGCCCCTGATTTCAACCCAGCCCTCCATCTCCAGCAGCATCAGGCGACTTTGCAGTGCCGACACATCAAGCTCCGTTTGCAATGCCAGGGTATCCAGCCAGATGGGTTCAAAGGGGACCTGCAGCAGCAGGGCATCCGCTGGCGGCTCAGGTGTTGTCGCCGCAGCCGGTGAAGAGCACTCGCTCGCCAGCACGCCCAGCAGGGCAGAGAGGGGTTCGACAATATGGTCCACCTGCTCCACCAGTGTTGCCCCTTCACGGATCAGGGCGTGGCAGCCACGGCTGAGGGGGTTGCTGATGGCGCCCGGCAGGGCAAATACCTCACGCCCCTGTTCCAGCGCCTGACGCGCGGTAATCAAGGAACCGCTGCGCAAGGCGGCTTCAATGACCAGCGTCCCCACCGACAGGCCGCTGATCAGCCGATTGCGCCGAGGGAAATGGGCCGGTCGGGGCGGGGTACCGGGCGGATACTCCGAGATAATCAGCCCCCCCGTATCCAGCAAGGCCCGGGCCAGCCGGGCATTGCGTCGCGGGTAGACGCGATCCAGTCCGGTTCCCACCACCGCCAGCGTGGGGCGGAACCGGTCCACACAGCCCTGATGGACCGCCGCATCGATACCCAGTGCCAGGCCACTCACCGGCATCAGGCCGACCTCGGACAGGGCCGCGGCAAACTCATAGGCGAGCCGGCAACCGTTGCGACTGGCACTCCGGCTGCCGACCATGCCCAGCATGGGCAAGGGCAGGGCCGAGAGGTTGCCCTGACACCAGAGCACCAGTGGCGGGTCGGCGATTTCATTCAGCAGTACTGGGTAATCGGGGTGTGTGGGGGTCAGCAGTTGCCAGCCGGCATTATCGGCCTGCTCCAGCATCTGCTCGGTCTGTTGTCGGAGGGTGCCGCCGCGCTGATAGTCATGAATGGCCGCCAGTGTTTGACGGCGCAGGCGCAGATGCGTCGGCAAACCGGTTTCGCCCCGCATCAGTGCCGGCAGGAAAACGCCTTCCTGGCTCAATCGCGCTGCCGTCGCCGGGCCCATGCCCGGCAGCAGGCTGGCAGCGATCCACTCCCTTGGATCGCCGTTCATACGTATATCTCCCGATCAGGGCTGGCGCAGCAGGTCGCCGACCGAAATCACGTTGGTCGCGCGCAACACCAGGCCATAGCTGACCCGATCAAAGGCACGGAACACCATCAGTTCCCCGGCACGCTCGTCCGGCAGTTTGACCAGATCACCGGTCACCGGATCCTTCACCATCTCGCCTTTCTTGTAGATGGCAAAGACGTGGCCCGGCTCGACACCGTCCACTTCACCGAAGCTAAGTGCCACCGCGTCATACTGGCCCACCTTGGCCACGCCTCCCAGCACATCGATGATCAGGGCATCATCCAGCGCAGGGCCGGGCTTGGGATAAAACATGGACTGAATGCGGCTGGTGTCATTGGGCAGCAGGCGGTCACGGGTACGGACCTCTTCGCGGGTTTTGGTCAGGTCCAGCGTCAGGATGTCATCTTCCTGAGCACTGATGGCCGCATCAGCCACCTTGAACAGCTCGTAGCCCAGAAACTCGTCGGTTACCGGGTGACGGTACTCACGAGCGGGTCGATACAGGCTTTGCTGGTCAATGTCCGGATCAATCAGGGTACCCCGTGCGTAAACACGGTCTCCCGCACCGGCAATGATGCTTTCGTTGCGCCCGCCAATCACGTAGGGCGCCTCGGCCAGGACATCTTCCTGTACCACCCGGTTGTCATTCAGGAAGCTGGCAATGTCACGCAGCGGGATGGCCGGAATCGGTTGATCCAGCTTCTCGACGCGCTCCTGTGGGGACAGCTTGCGCACGCCTCGCTGCAGACTCAGGCGGGGCTGGCCGTCGACCCAGGTCAGATAGATCACGTCACCCGGGTAGATCAGGTGCGGATTATCGATCTGTGGGTTCACGTCCCAGACTTCCGGCCAGCGCCAGGGGCTCTGCAAAAAGCGCCCGGAGATATCCCACAGGGTATCGCCCTTGACCACGACATACTCGGTCGGGTGATTGTCCTGCAGCTGCAGGCGATCCGCGCAGGCGGCACCGGCCCAGAGCAGGCAGCTCCCGATCAAGCTATACAGCACTCCTCTCATTGTTCAACTCCCTTGTCGGTTTCCGGCCTTGTACCACCCGCCCGTGCAGCGTGCTCAAGGTCCCCAAAGCAATGCAATAGGCACGTTATTCAGTATAATGAGGCTAGCTAGACAATTTTGCCACCAAATGGTCGGATTTTAACCTCCGAAAAAGCATATACCTATGGCCAAGCTCAATATCCTTGAATTCCCTGACCCGCGTCTAAGAACCATCGCCGAACCGGTTGAACAGGTCGATGACGAAATCCGCCAGCTGGTGGACGACATGTTCGAGACCATGTACGACGCCCCCGGGATCGGCCTGGCCGCGACCCAGGTCAACGTGCACAAGCGCATTGTGACCATCGACGTTTCCGAAGACGGCAATGAACCGCTGGTGCTGATCAACCCCGAATTTACCGTGCTGCAGGACGAGCTCGAGAAGATGCAGGAAGGCTGCCTGTCCGTGCCGGGCTTTTACGAGGAGGTGAAACGCCCCAACCGTATTCTGCTCAAGGCGCTGGACCGTGACGGCACCCCCTACGAGCTGGAGGCCGAAGGGCTGCTGGCCGTGTGCATTCAGCACGAACTCGACCACCTGAACGGCAAGCTTTTTGTGGATTACCTGAGTGCCCTGAAGCGCAACCGAATTCGCGGCAAGCTGGAGAAGAAGCACCGCCTGGAGACACACCAGGCCTGAGCCACTCACCCGAGAGCAGGTTTGCAGCAGCAAACCTGTTTTTGTATGGAGCCCTCTTGAATGAGCCAAACCCCGCTTCGCATTATCTTTGCCGGCACCCCCGAGTTTGCAGCCTCCAGCCTGGCGGCTGTGCTCGACACCGAACATGACGTTGTTGCCGTATATACCCAGCCCGACCGTCCAGCAGGGCGTGGCCGCAAGCTGCGTCCCAGCCCGGTCAAGACCCTTGCACTGGAGCATGATGTCCCGGTCTATCAGCCACTGTCGCTGAAAGATCCGGCAGAACAACAGACGCTGGCCGACCTGAACGCGGACCTGATGATCGTCGTGGCCTACGGTCTGATCCTGCCGCAGGCGGTTCTGGACGCCCCCCGACTGGGCTGTATCAACGTGCATGCGTCCCTGTTGCCACGCTGGCGTGGCGCGGCCCCGATTCACCGTGCGCTGCTGGCAGGGGACGAGACCACCGGCATTACCATCATGCAGATGGATGCAGGGCTTGATACCGGCGATATGCTGAGCAAGGCCGAGTGCAGTATTCGCCCTGACGACACCAGCGGCAGTCTGCATGATCGTCTGGCGGCACTGGGCGCCCAAACACTGGCAGAAACACTGGGGCCTTTGGCAGCCGGCCAGCTTAAGCCCGAACAACAGGATGACAGCCAGGCCACTTACGCCCACAAGCTGGAGAAGCGGGAAGGGCAGATCGACTGGCAACAGCCCGCCGATGCCGTCGCGCGCGCTATCCGTGGCTTCAACCCCTGGCCCGTCTGCTTTACCACGCTGGGGGATGACAACCTGCGCGTCTGGGCCGGCACGCCTGACAACAGCCCCCATGATGCACAGCCCGGCACCATTCTCTCGGCCGACAAACAGGGTCTTCGGGTTGCCTGCGGTCAGGGCAGTGTCTGTCTGACCGAACTGCAACTGCCCGGTGGCCGCCCACAACCGGTTCAAACCCTGCTGAACGCACACAGCGCACGCCTCGCTCCGGGGGTTCGCCTTGGCTGAGCCAATCAACATCCGAGCACTGGCCGCTAACGTGCTGGCCCCCTTGCTGCGCCAGCACGGCTCCCTCAGCACCCATCTGCCGGACGCACTGGTACATTGCCCGGAGCAGGACCGTGCTCTTCTGCAGCAGCTCTGCTATGGCACCATGCGCGAGCTGTTCCGGCTGGAGCGCCTGGCCCAGCACTTTCTGCGCAAGCCCTTCCGGACTCAGGATCTGGACCTGCAGGCACTGCTGCTGATCGGTCTCTGGCAGCTTCGCGCCAGCCGTATTCCGGCCCATGCGGCACTGAATGAAACCGTGTCCGCGACTGAAGACCTGAACAAGGCTTGGGCCGGCAAGCTGCTCAATGCCATTCTGCGCCGTTATCAGCGGGAACATTCAGAAGTAGAAGCCGAACTCGCGAACGACCCGGTATTCCAGTGGAATCACCCCCAGTGGTTCATCAGCAAGCTGATGCATAACTGGCCCGACCACTGGCAAGACATACTCTCCGCCAATGACACCCAGGCCCCCATGACTCTCAGGGTTAATAAGCGCTTACTTACACGAAAAAAGGCGCTTGATCGGCTGTCTGAAGCCGGCCTTGAGGCAAAAGCGTGTGCGTACAGCCCGGACGGCATTACCCTTAAGAAGCCCGCGGACGTGGCGGCACTGCCCGGCTTTGCCGAAGGCGCTCTCAGTGTTCAGGACGAGGCAGCTCAACTGGCGGCTGGCCTGCTCGCGACCGAGCCCGGTGATCGTGTACTGGATGCCTGTGCCGCGCCCGGCGGCAAGCTCTGCCACCTGCTGGAGCAGAACACCCAACTCAAGGAGGTCGTGGCGGTTGAGCTCGAACCCGAACGGGCCCGGCGCATTCACGACAACCTGCACCGCCTTGGGCTCCAGCTGGAATGTCAGGTCCTGACCGCTGATGCCACCAGCCATGACTGGTGGGACGGGCAGCTGTTTGATCGGATTCTGGTGGATGCGCCCTGCAGTGCAACGGGCGTGATCCGCCGTCACCCGGATATCAAGCTGCTGCGGCAGGGTGAAGACATTGCAGCCCTGGCCGGTATCCAGCTTGGCATCCTGACCAACCTCTGGGGCCTGCTGAAGCCGGGCGGGCGACTGGTGTACGCCACCTGCTCCATCTTCAGCCAGGAAAACGAGCGCATCATTGAGCGCTTTCTCAAGCAGCAACCGGATGCTCGCCATCAGTCCATTGACGCGGACTGGGGTGAGGCCCGACCCTACGGCCGCCAGCTTTTCCCGCAAGTGGATGGGCATGACGGTTTCTACTATGCGGTATTGAACAAACAGGCAGACGACACACAGGCATGAAGATCATCATCCTTGGCGCCGGTCAGGTCGGCGGCTCACTGGCGGACCACCTGGCCAACGAGGCCAACGACATTACCGTGATCGATACGGACGGAGCCCGCCTGCGCGAGCTGCAGGACCGACTGGATATCCGTACCGTCGAGGGCAAGGCCTCCTACCCCACGGCACTGGAGCAGGCCGGTGCCCAGGATGCGGACATGCTGATTGCGGTGACCAACAGTGACGAGGTGAACATGATCGCCTGTGAGGTCGCCCGTACCCTGTTCAATATCCCGACCAAAATCGCGCGCGTGCGCGAGCATGACTATCTGCAGCGCAACCATGCCATTTTCGGTGACAAGGGCATCCCGGTCGACGTACTGATCAGCCCTGAAGAGCTGGTGACCCAGCACATCAAACGCATGATTCAGTACCCCGGCGCACTGCAGGTACTCGACTTTGCCTCGGGTCAGGCACAGCTGGTGGCGGTCAAGGCCTATTACGGCGGACCGCTGGTTGGACGCGAGATCTCCTTTCTACGCTCGCACATGCCCAATATTGATACCCGCGTCGCCGCCATTTTCCGTCAGGACCACCCCATGATCCCCAAGGGGGACACGGTGATCGAGGCAGATGACGAAGTCTTCTTCATTGCCGCACGACGTGACATCCGCGCGGTCATGAGTGAGCTGCGCCGGCTGGACCGCTCCTACAAGCGCATCATTATCGCCGGTGGCGGCAACATCGGTGCACGTCTGGCCAGCTCCATTGAAGGGGATTACCAGGTCAAGCTCATTGAGCGCAACCTGGAGCGCTGCAACCTGCTGGCCCGTGACCTGAACAATACTATCGTGCTGAACGGCAGTGCCTCCGACCGCGACCTTCTGGTGGAAGAAAATATCGAAGATACCGATGTGTTCTGCGCCCTCACCAACGATGACGAGGCCAACATCATGGCCTCCATGCTGGCCAAGCGCCTGGGCGCGCGCACGGTGATGACGCTGATTAACAACCCGGCCTACGTGGACCTGGTGCAGGGCGGGGTGATCGACATCGCCATCTCGCCCCAGCAAACAACGATCGGTGCCTTGCTGACCCATGTCCGTCGAGGTGATGTGGCGGCGGTACACTCCCTGCGGCGCGGTGCCGCCGAGGCACTGGAAGCGGTTGCCCATGGCGACAAGCGCAGCTCTCGTGTCGTCGGCCGTGCCATCGAAGAGATCGATCTGCCTCCCGGCACCACGATCGGGGCCATTATTCGTGGCAACGAAGTCCTCATTGCACACGACGATCTTGTGATCGAGAACGACGACCACGTTATCCTGTTTTTGGTGGACAAACGGCGCATTGCCGAGGTCGAGCGCCTGTTCCAGGTCGGCCTGACTTTCTTCTGAGGCGATACCATGCACTTTCAAGTGATTCTGCGCATTCTGGGCATTCTGCTGATGATCTTCAGCATTACTCAGTTGCCACCGGTTCTGGTATCCCTGTTCTATCAGGACAACACCCAGTGGGCGTTTATCACCGCCTTCATCATCACGCTGATCACCGGCTTCATCATCTGGGTGCCGGTCTATGGCGTTCGGCAGGAGCTGAGTATCCGTGACGGATTTGTGGTCACGGTGATGTTCTGGACCGTGCTGGGGGTGTTCGGGTCCTTGCCCTTGATGCTGTCCGATCACCCCGGTCTCAGCCCGGTTGATGCCGTATTCGAGTCCATTTCAGGGCTCACCACGACGGGTGCCACGGTGATGACGGGGCTTGACCAGCTGCCACACTCCATTCTCTATTATCGCCAGCAGCTGCAATGGCTGGGTGGCATGGGGATCATCGTCCTGGCCGTCGCCATCCTGCCCATGCTCGGGATCGGCGGCATGCAGCTCTACCGCGCCGAGGCGCCGGGGCCGGTAAAAGACAACAAGCTGACCCCCAGGATCACCGAGACAGCCAAGGCACTCTGGTACATCTATCTGTCTTTGACCATCGCCTGTGGGCTGGCCTACTGGCTGGCGGGCATGTCACCCTTCGATGCGATAGGGCACAGTTTCTCCACCGTTGCCATTGGCGGCTTTTCCACTCACGACGCCAGTATCGGACATTACAACAACCCCACCATCGAGATGATCGCCATCTTCTTCATGGTGGTGGCCGGGATCAACTTCGGCCTGCACTTCTTTGCCTGGCGGCACCGCACGCTGACACACTACCTGCAGGACCCGGAGGTTCGGTTTTATCTCTCGCTTTTGGGCCTGATTACGCTGCTGACGCTCTTCGTGCTGGTGATCACCTCCACCTATCCTGCGGTGGAAGCTCTGCGCAAGGCCGCGTTCATGGTGGTATCCGTCGCCACGACAACCGGTTTTGCGACCGCAGATTTTGCCCACTGGCCTGCCATGCTGCCGTTCATGCTGTTCGTACTCGCGTTCGTGGGTGGCTGTGCCAGCTCCACCGCTGGCGGCATGAAGGCGATCCGCATCCTGCTGATCCTGAAGCAGGGCTATCGCGAGATTCTGCGTCTGATCCACCCCAATGCCGTCATTCCCGTGAAGCTGGGGCAGCGGCCCATTTCAGACCGCATCCTGCAGGCCGTATGGGGGTTCTTTTCGGTCTACCTGATTGTCTTCGTGGTGATGCTGGTGGCGTTGCTGGCCACCGGTCTGGATCAGGTTACGGCCTGGTCTGCGGTCGGAGCGACACTGAACAACCTGGGCCCGGGGCTGGGCGAGGTATCGGCCCACTTTGGCGGACTGAACCCGACCGCCAAGTGGATTCTCTGCTTTGCCATGCTGCTGGGCCGTCTGGAGGTGTTTACCATGCTGGTCCTGTTCACCCCCGCCTTCTGGCGCCGTTAATTACTCGTAGAAGCGCGGCTCTCCCTGTGGGCGGGTACTGAAACGACGGTATTCCCATTGGTACTGCGCCGGCAGTGCCCGCACACAGGCTTCAACCGAACGGTTCATGGCGGCGGCGGCCACAGTCAGGTCGCGGCTGTTGATATCGGGCTCACCTGCCTGAAAGTGCAAATCAAAGCCCTCGGCATTGGGCAGTCGCTCCGCATAGGCACAGACAACCCGTGCTCCGGTCTGAGCCGCCAGCTGAGGCAGGAGTTTCATGGTCAGCGCCTGAATGCCAAAGAAGGGGACATGGATTCCGCCACTGGCTTCCGGTTCCTGATCCGGCAGAATGCCCACCATCTCACCGCGCTTGAGCGCTTTCATCACCATCCGCACACCACGGGTATCGGCTGGTGCCATCCGTGAGCCCAGACGGGCCCGCATGCGCTTGATCAGATCGTCCATCAGCTTGAGTCGAGGCGGCTTGTACATGGCCGTAAAGGCATAGCGATTGGAGAGGTAGAGGTTCAGCACTTCCCAGTTACCCAAGTGGGGCGCAATAAGAATGACCCCCTTGCCTTCGGCCAGCGCCGATTCAAGCACCTCTTCATGATGGATCTGTCGGATCTTTTTAAGCGTGCGTTCCGGGTGCCACAGCCAGGCCATGCCCATTTCTGCCAGCGAACAACCGGTCTGCTCCAGGCTATTCCCCACAAGCTGTTCCCGTGTCTGGGCATCCAGCTCGGGAAAACAGGCAGCAACATTGCGGCGCGTCTGCCGCGTCATCTTGGAGGCATCGCCCTTGCGCCACATGCGCCGACCCAGCCTGCGCCCCAGCCCCTGTGCCCAGCGAAGGGGGAGCAGGGACAGCAACCCCAGCACCAGTATGGCCAGCAGTGATTTAATCAATTTCACCTAAGCGCTCCACTCAAAGATCGTTATCAGAAGAGGATTATAGTCAGGCTGCTTCCCCCGGGTAAGGGGGAGGGCGTTCACGCCAGATTTTCCTTGCAGGGTCAAGCTTTACCCCCTGCTATTCATGTATAATTCGGCTCTTATTTCGACCACATTTAACAGCAATGGTGATTTCTGTGACTGACAAGGTGACTCCAGACGTTAGCACATTCCAGGGACTGATCCTGGCCCTGCAACAATACTGGGCCGAACAGGGCTGTGTCATCGTGCAGCCACTGGACCTGGAGGTAGGTGCAGGTACCTTCCACCCGGCAACCTTCCTGCGTGCGATTGGCCCCGAAACCTGGCGCTCGGCCTATGTACAGCCCAGCCGCCGACCGACCGATGGCCGTTACGGCGACAACCCCAACCGCCTACAGCACTATTACCAGTTCCAGACTGTTCTCAAGCCCTCTCCCGATAACATCCAGGAGCTTTACCTTGGCTCGCTGGAGCACCTCGGGATTGATCTTTCGGTTCATGATGTCCGTTTCGTTGAAGACAACTGGGAGTCTCCGACTCTGGGTGCCTGGGGTCTCGGCTGGGAAGTATGGCTGAACGGAATGGAAGTCACCCAGTTCACCTATTTCCAGCAGGCGGGTGGCCTTGAGTGTTACCCCGTCACCGGCGAGATCACCTATGGTCTTGAGCGTATTGCCATGTACCTGCAGGACGTGGACAGCATCTATGACCTGATCTGGACACGCTACCCCGACGGCAGCGTTGTTACCTATGGCGACGTCTTCCACCAGAATGAAGTGGAAATGTCAGCCTACAACTTCGAGCATGCAGACGTACCGGCACTGTTTGCCAACTTTGATCATTACGAGTCAGAGTGCCAGAAACTGCTTGCAGCAGGCCTGCCGCTGCCGGCCTATGAAATGGTTCTCAAGGCCTCTCATACCTTTAACCTGCTGGATGCACGCCACGCCATCTCCGTGACTGAGCGTCAGCGCTATATTCTGCGTGTACGTACGCTGGCGCGCGAAGTGGCCAGCGCCTACTTTGAAGCGCGCCGAGCCCTGGGTTTCCCGCTGGCACCCGAGTCCATCCGCAATGAAGTCCTGGCTGCCTGTGAGGAGGAGAAGTAATCATGTCACAACACGATTTTCTGGTTGAGCTGGGAACCGAAGAGCTCCCCCCGAAGGCACTGCAGACACTGTCTGGTGCTTTCCTGAATGGCATCACAGCCGGCCTGGATGATGCCGGCATTCAGTACACCGAGGCTCGCCCGTTTGCCTCTCCGCGACGTCTGGCCGTACTGATCACCAACATTGCTCCCCAGCAGCCTGACCGTGCCATCGAAAAGCGCGGCCCTGCCACTCAGGCACCTGAAAAGGCTGTGCAGGGCTTTGCCGGCTCTTGCGGTGTCAGCCCGGAGCAGCTCGAAGTAATGGAGACTCCCAAGGGTAGCTACTACGTCTACCGGGGTGTTGAAAAAGGTCAGAGCACCGCCGCACTGCTGCCGGCCATTGTAAGTGAATCGCTGAACAAGCTGCCCATTCCCAAGCGTATGCGCTGGGGTGCTTCTCGCACCGAGTTTGTTCGCCCGGTTAAATGGCTGTGCATGCTGCTGGGTGACGAAGTGGTTGAAGCCGAGATTCTGGGCCTTAAGGCCGATCGCAAGACACGGGGCCACCGTTTCCACTACGACCATGATATCGAGCTGATGGCACCCGCAGATTATGCACAGGTGCTGAAAAGCACGGGCAAGGTACTGGCCGACTTTGCTGAACGCCGTGAGTTGATCCGTGAGCAGGTCATCAAGGCAGGGGAGCAACTGGGTGGCGCTGCCCAGATTGATGAAGACCTGCTGGATGAAGTCACCGCACTGAACGAGTGGCCGGTTGCGCTGACCGGGCGCTTTGAAGAGCGCTTCCTGGAAGTGCCGGCAGAGGCGCTGATCTCTTCCATGAAAGAGCACCAGAAGTACTTCCACGCGCTGGACGCTGATGGCAAGCTGCTTCCGTTTTTCATCACCCTGGCCAACATCGAGTCCAAAGACCCGCAGCAGGTGATCGAAGGTAACGAAAAGGTTATTCGTCCTCGCCTGTCTGACGCCCTGTTTTTCTTTGAGACCGACAAGAAACAGCCGTTGGCTAACCGTAACGAAAAGCTCAAGAGCGTGGTATTTCAGCAGCAGCTGGGCACGGTCTATGACAAGACACAGCGTATTGAAGGGCTCGCAGCAGCTATCGCCGAACTGATTGACGGTGATCCTGCACTGGCTCGCCGCGCTGCCGAGCTGAGCAAATGTGACCTCATGACCGATATGGTATTTGAGTTCACTGACCTTCAGGGCCTGATGGGCTACCACTATGCGCTGCATGACGGTGAGCATGACGAAGTTGCTCTGGCTCTGAACGAACAGTATATGCCTCGCTTTGCCGGAGATGTACTCCCGACCACCCCATCCGGCATTGCACTCGCCATTGCGGACCGCCTGGATACATTGACCGGCCTGTTCGGCATCAACCAGCCGCCGACCGGGTCCAAGGATCCCTTTGCACTTCGTCGCGCAGCGCTGGGGGTATTGCGCATCATCGTTGAACACAAACTGGATATCGACCTGCACCAGCTGCTGGAGTTGGCTGCCAAGCAACATGGCGAACTACCCGGGAGTGAAGGTCTTGCAGATCGCGTACTGGACTTCATGCTCGATCGATTCCGCGCCTGGTATGAAGATCAGGACATCAGCGCCGAAACCTTCCTGGCTGTGCACGCATTGCGCCCAACCAGCCCGCTCGATTTCGACCGCCGCGTTCAGGCCGTGAGCCACTTCCGTGCGCTACCGGAAGCGGAGTCTCTGGCGGCAGCCAACAAACGTGTCAGCAATATCCTGAGCAAGCAGGAAGGTGATGTCGGTACTGATATTGATACTTCGCTGCTGACCGAAAGTGGTGAGAAGGCCCTGGCTGAAGCCATCACCTCCATCGAGGCAGAAGTTCAGCCTCTGTGCGAGCAGGGTGACTATCGCTCGACTCTGGAAAAACTGGCCTCTCTGAGGACGGTGATCGACAGCTTCTTTGATAACGTCATGGTTATGGCTGATGATCCTGCTGTTCGCACCAACCGCTTGGCCCTGCTCAAGCGTCTTCGCCGGTTGTTCCTCGGAGTTGCAGATATCTCACTGCTCGGCTAATCAGCTCAGGCTTCACAGCGTAATCCAAGCCCCGCACTCGCGGGGCTTTTTTTGTTCCACGTGAAACACCTCGCCTCTGATACCTGCCTTTCTTATCGACTTCACATCTCAAAAAATCAAACACACACCAAGTGTTTCACGTGGAACACTGAGATAAATATCAGGACCATAGGACCTGGGAGAAGAAGAACAAATGGAGGATAATGGATGCAGGGTGCAGGGTGCAGGGTGCAGGGTGCAGGGTGCAGGGTGCAGGGTGCAGGGTGCAGGGTGCAGGGTGCAGGG